>NZ_CAJHBF010000027.1:0-31363 GCF_904846565.1 Psychrobacter sp. CMS30
TGATTATTAATAGTTAGTATTTCAGGTAATAAAAATTCCAGCTAAACAAAAAGGGCTTAAGATTAATAATAAGCCCTTTTTGTATGTTAATTAATCTATTTAATCGTCGTTAAGTGTCTCGAATAGTCCTAACAACGCCTAACGTAAATTAAGTTCAGGAACCGTCTGTCCACGTTTGCTATAGAACTCATTCACAAACTCATCAAAGGTATCTTGTTCAATCGCGTCTCTGATACCTTGCATCAAACGTTGGTAGTAACGTAAGTTATGAATGGTCGCTAATTGCGCGCCTAGCATCTCTTTACATTTATTAAGATGTGATAAGTAAGCACGGCTAAAGTTTTGACAGGTATAGCAATCGCATTCAGGATCTAATGGACCTTCATCCGTGCGATATTGGCTGTTGCGTATACGTACCACGCCTGCGTTTTCAGCGTCGCCTGCGACAAAGTAATGACCATTACGCGCGTTACGGGTCGGCATGACGCAATCGAACATATCGACGCCGCGGCGTACGCCTTCAACGAGGTCTTCAGGCTTACCAACACCCATCAAATAGCGCGGCTTGTCAGCTGGCATATCATCTGCAATATAGTCTAAAACGTCTATCATCTCTTCTTTTGGCTCGCCAACAGACAAACCACCGATGGCATAACCATCAAAGCCAATCTCAAGCAGACCTTCAAGTGATTGCTTACGCAAATCGGCATACATACTACCTTGGATAATGCCAAATAACGCATTGGTATTGCCAAGTTTATTATGCTCATCAACGCAGCGTTGTCCCCAGCGTAGTGATAACTCTAGAGATTTTTTCGCCTCATCATGAGTAGCAGGATAGGGCGTACACTCATCGAACTGCATGACGATATCTGAGTTCAAGCTATATTGAATCTGCATCGATTTTTCTGGCGATAAAAATACTTTTGCGCCATCAATGGGTGATTTAAAGTTAACGCCTTCTTCGGTAATTTTACGCATCGCACCCAGACTGAATACTTGGAATCCGCCTGAATCAGTAAGGATAGGTTTATCCCAATGCATAAATTTATGCAGACCACCAAATTTATCAATGATATCCGTACCGGGACGCAGCCATAAATGAAAAGTATTGCCCAAGATAATATCTGCGCCAATCGCTTCGATATCACGAGGTAACATACCTTTAACGGTACCGTAAGTACCTACAGGCATAAAGGCCGGCGTTTGTACATCGCCATGATTGAGATGAACCGTACCACGGCGCGCACGCGTGATGCCGCTGGCTGTTTTATGTAAGACAAATTGCATAAGTTAACCGCTATTTAAGCTAAGAAAATAGCGCCAATTATAGCATTGTTAGGCATTTTTTTGGACATCGATATTTAAGGTAGCGTCAATTTGAATAGATAGCAAAAGAAGCTATAAAATAGCCTAAGCATATTTAAAGTTAATTTGAAAGATTAATCTTTTTTATTGCCACGCTATAACCAAAAGACACAGACAGTTCTGCCAAGATATTGCTACAGTAAATAAATAACTGCTGCAAATTAAATAGTATTGAAGCCTATTTTTGCACGGCGGAGAAATAATATGAGCAAAGCAACCTACCTATTATCGAAACATTCGCTTTTAAATGGAATGGTATTAAATAGAACGCTATTAAATGGCGTGTTATTAACCAGTACATTATTGCTACCAGGAGCAGCTATGGCAACCGAAGAGCCAAAGTATACGATTTTGTCGCAAAATGATGAGTTTGAATTGCGTCGTTACGGTGAGCAGTTGGCAGCACAGACTTGGGTATCTGGTGACCAAAATGAGGCCAGTCGTAAAGGGTTTAAGATATTAGCGGACTATATCTTTGGTAATAATACGGCATCAAACGGGGAGAGTAGTAAAATCAGTATGACAGCGCCCGTCGCCATGAAGTTTGAAGAAAAGCAATCTGACACTAAGAAAAATGGCGCGTCGCAAAAAATCGCGATGACCGCACCTGTGTCTATTAAACAAGAGCACCAGCAACAGACTGATGATAAATGGCGCGTACAATTTACCATGCCAAGCCAATACACTATGCAGACGCTACCCAAACCTAATAATCCAAGTATCGAGATTGTAGAAGTGCCAGCGCAAACTTATGGCGTTATTAAGTTTCCAGGATTGGCTGGTGCTGAAAAGGTTGCTGCTAAAACTGAGGAGTTGCAATCTTGGATGCAGGCGCAAAAATTAACCATAACAGGTACACCTGAATTGGCACGTTACAATCCACCTTGGACACTACCGTTTCTGCGCCGCAATGAAGTGATGATTGCTTATCAGTCCAAATGACTCATTAATAACAAAAATGACTCAAAAAAAAGACAGCAAGCGCTGTCTTTTTCTATTTAAGCTTAAGCCAATTAATTTAGCTGTTTTGCTCGCGGATGATATTTAGCATACGGCGTAATGGCTCAGCTGCGCCCCATAACAACTGGTCGCCGACAGTGAACGCGCCTAGATATTCAGGACCCATATTAAGCTTACGCAGGCGTCCTAGGGCGACCGTCAAAGTACCGGTCACTGCTACAGGTGTCAAACGGTTGATAGTCGCTTCTTTATCGTCTTCGACCACGTCTAACCACTGATTACCGCTGTTTTTCAATGCCGCTTCGATTTCTTCTAGCGGGATGTCTTTTTTAAGTTTAATCGTTAAACCTTGAGCATGACAGCGCATGGCACCCACGCGGACACACATACCGTCGATGGCAATCTTATCTGCTTCAGAATTACCAAGGATTTTATTGGTTTCAACGCCGCCTTTCCATTCTTCACGTGACTGTTTGTTTTCTAACTGCGCATCGATATAAGGGATCAAGCTACCTGCTAGTGGTACGCCAAAGTATTGCTTTGGAAAGTTATCTGAGCGCTGAGTTTGGGCGATTTTTTTATCAATCTCAAGGATAGCGCTGGCAGGATTGGCAAGCTCATCTTTAACGGCATCATGGAGTACGCCCATACCTTCGATAAGCTCGCGCATGTTGTTGGCACCAGAACCACTTGCTGCTTGATAGGTCATGGCGCTGACCCATTCGACCCAGCCTTTATTAAATAACTCACCAATCGCCATGAGCATCAGTGATACGGTACAGTTACCACCGATAAAGTCTTTTTTGCCATTTGCCAGCGCACTATCAATGACACTGCGGTTGACGGGATCAAGAATAATGATACTGTCGTCTTCCATGCGTAAGGTGCTTGCCGCATCAATCCAATAGCCAGTCCAGCCGCTATCGCGGAGTGGTTGATGTACTTTTGAGGTGTAGTCGCCACCTTGGCAGGTAATAATCACATCACAAGCAGCAAGTGCTGCAATATCATGAGCATCTTTTAGTTGGCTGGTCTTGATACCATCAAAGCTTGGTGCGTTGCCGCCGGCGTTACTGGTTGAAAAAAACACCGGCGTCATACCGTCAAAGTCTTTTTCTTCACGCATACGTTGTATCAATACTGACCCGACCATACCGCGCCAGCCTACCAAGCCTACTGTTAAATTACTCATGAAACTTAATCCTTTTTACAATAAATTGTTGCATCGCCAACCAATAACAATGCCGTGAATAGCCCCAAAAAGCAAGGTTTTTTAGAAAGTTTCCAGTGTTTTATAGACAGTAAGTATGATGTTCACTATCACGCTGAGTGATGATTATAAATATAATAACAATAAAGCTTGCAGCTTATTATGCAGCGAACTATTTATGACAGTTATTGTTGATTAAAATGGTAGTTTATAAAGCGCTTTAGATTGTAACTTTTTATAGTGGCTATGGCGTAATTTATGTTCAATAGTAGGCGTTGGACTTCTGAAATGCTAAAGTAAGCAGCTATTACTCAACTTGATATTAGATTTTTGCTATGCGCAGTTTGGGTAGTGGCGATTTAGGCAGCAACAATTTAGATAACGAGGGTTTAGACACCAATAAATTGAATCCGGTCACTGTCAGTTAGTGCAAACAGTTAATTAATACAATCATTGGCTTCATCATTCATTTAAGAAACGGTCGATACACATTATGGATTTCTCCCTATTATATTATGGCGCACAGTGGTTAGCGGGGCTAATTGCATTTGTTACCATTTGGGGCTGGCTACCACTTGATCATTGGTGGGTGCGCGGCGTTGAGTTCCCCCGTATCCAAATCATGATATTGGGCATCATTGCATGGGTCGGTATGCTGGCATTTGGCGCGGAATGGCAGCTTGGGCAGTGGCTGCTGTTTATCGTTTTGAGCATCACTTTGGCCTTTCAGCTGCGTATGGTATTGCCCTATACCAAACTGTGGAAAAAAGGAGTAAAAAATGCCAAAGATAAGCCGGAAGTTGAGGAGTGTCAGTTAAAAATCATGGTTTCAAATGTGTTGACCCCTAATGATCAGACCCAAAAACTGGTTGATTTGGTCAAAGACAAACAGCCTGATATCTTAATAACTTTAGAAACCGATAAGAAATGGGAAACAGCCCTCAATCAAATTGAAGCAGATTATCCTTATACGGTAAAAGTTCCATTAGACAATCTGTATGGGATGCACCTGTACTCCAAGCTTGAGCTGATAAATCCTGAAGTGAAGTATTTGATGATAGACGACATACCATCTATTCATACGCAGATGCGCTTGCAAGGCGGACAAATCATTTGGCTATACTGCTTACACCCGATGCCACCCAGTCCGACAGAAGCGGATAAATCTACGACCCGTGATGCTGAGCTATTGATGGTTGGAAAACATATCAAAGAGAATAACCAGACCGCTATCTTGGCGGGTGATTTAAATGATGTTGCTTGGTCAAAAACCACCCGTCGCTTTCAGCGTATCTCGGGTTTGTTAGACCCGCGTATCGGGCGCCATTTTATCAATACCTTTCATGTTAAGTACCCATTTTTGCGCTGGGCATTAGACCATATTTTCCACAGTGCGTGCTTTACCGTGGTCGATATCAAGCGTATGCCGTCTATTGGCTCTGATCATTTTCCGGTGATGACGACACTACAATATGAGCCAGAGCAGGCGAGTAAACAACAAAGCAATGCGCCTACCGAAAAAGCAGAAGATGTTAAAGAGGCAAAAAATACCATCGAAGCAGGCAAGAAAGAGGGCTGTAAAGTATCGAAAGAGCACGCAGAAGCAGAAGAGAAGAGCGATTGCTAAGATGGTTCAAGTACTTTTATAAAGGGCACGAATTAAACGATTGCGACGTAAGCAAATGCTTACGCTAAATAAGGTCATTAGCCTCTATGCGTTCTCAATCAATTGGCCTAGAATACAACCATCAACACAAGGATACGCAAGGATGTAGTGTTGAGGCAGTACTAATAAAAGCACAGGTCAGCCCGCTGTCTTATAGAGTACTGTTTGTGACTTAGGATGAGTCAACACGGAAGAGATAATAACAATAATATGAAACGCCATAGCCCTGAACCCATCGCCCTAGGTTCGGGGCTTTTCTTTGCCTATAACTCAATAGTTTTGTATTGTCAGTTTCTATAGCGCACTAATTTACTGTCAACGATTCCCACCAGTAAACATGTATCCATAGATACCATTGCTTCAGTTGCCCAATCTGGATTAATTAGCTTAAGATACTTATCATCTTGGTTATTACCTATAATGAGTTGCTTCAAGATGGGCGACTTACCATCATCGTCCTGAATAAGAATAAAGTCACCGTCTCTTAAGTCTTTCGACGTGATTTCAGGTTCGATATAAATGATGTCATTCGGCTTAAATTCAGGATACATACTTCTACCATGTATTACTAATCCAAATGCTTGTTTAGACAAATGCTGATGCCTAGGAATCCATGATATTATGCTGTTCATAATTATGGAATCATTATAATTGTTGGCTGTATCCCATGTGATGACTGGAATCATTGCTTCTGCTATTTCTGTTATAGGTAGTAATTTATCTGCTTCATAACTGTTGTTAGTAGCTTCGCGACCAAATATCAGCCAATCTGTATGGCACTGTAAAAAAGAAGCGAGTTTAGTAGCATACATACCTGAGGGTTTCGTATCACCTTTGATCCAACTAGATATGGTTGCTTTACCAGCACCTGTGGCTCTTCTAATATCTGCTTGTGTAACTTTAAGCTCAGACATTCTACTTATAATTCTATCTGCTGTATGGTTCATAGATAATCACTTTGGTTTTTGATGCTTGAATAATACTGTCGTTCATTCTTGATTCATTAAATTGACTATTAACAAACGGCTACTATTTAGATAGCCAAAAAGATAATAATAGGGAATTAAAGATGATGAAATATAATATAAGTTTTTATGGCATTAAAAAGGGCATATGCATTGGCATATACCCTTTTTTTATAAAGCACTTTAACTCATACTTGATTAACTTAATCCTAACTAACCAAGTACCTGAATGTAAGCGCCTGCACGCAGTTCTTGTAGCCAGTCTTCTTTGGCTTGTGGGGCAAGACGCTGATATAGCGCTTGGCGTGCCATATTACGACGATACTCATCGCTGACATCTTGTTGACGCTTACCTTCGACTTTTAAGATATGCCAACCAAATTGCGTTTTGAATGGTGCAGAATAATCGCCGACCGCAGTATTTTTCATCATCGCTTCAAACGGACCAATCATTTGATCTTCACCAACCCAATCCAAATCGCCACCGCGTCCTGCTGAGCCAGGATCATCTGAATAAGTCGAGGCTAGGCTAGCAAAGTCGGCGCCATTACGTAATTGAGCATAGAGATCATTGATTTTTTGTTCTGCAAGGGCATCCGTTTGCAGCTCATCGACTTTGACTAAGATATGACGGGTATTCCATTGCGGTACTAGCATGGTATCACTGGATTTTTTATCAGCCAGTTTGATGATATCAATGCCTTCAGGCGTGATTAAAGGCGCACTCACAGCACCGACCTCAAGTTTGGTGATTTCGCTTGCCAGTTCAGTCGGTAAGGCTGCCGCTTTATGAAAGCCCATATCGCCACCCTGCAACTGAATAGGATAGCTGCCTTGGCTTGCTGCGATAGCTTCCGTCACATCAACATTTGGTGCTTGTAGACGTGTACGTAGACGCTGCGCGACTTTTAATGCCTCATTACGTTGAGCTTCTGACAAGCGGCTATAGTCATCCATATAGGGGATACGCACATGGACAGTTTGATATTCGCTTTGACTTAAGCGCTTGGCTTCAGGAGATGCCAAAAATGCATCAATATCTTGTTCACTGATACGTACACGGCTAGAGATTTGGCGTTGTTGCAAAGCTTGGATAGCGGCATCTTCAATCAATTGCGCGCGTAGAGTAGCATAGCTGCCCGGTTTTGCAGCGTCTAAACGTTGCTGCAATGCAGCAATGCTATTTAGTCCTTCTGCTTGGGCGATTTGAGCCAAGCGTTGATTGATCGCGGCTTCATCAGGATTTAAGCCAACACGTTTCACCAAAGACAGCTGTAATTCGCGCAAGATAAGAGCGTTTAACACTTCAGACTGTAGCTGTGCTGAATTGGCAATCGGTTCACCAGCCGCTTGAGCACGTGCTTGGGTTTGCGCGATAGCAGCGATTAAATCACTTTTTAAAATAGCATTTTCATTAACCAATGCAATGATGCCGTCTGTACTATTGGCAGGCGTCAAACGGTTCACGCTATTTTGTCCAGCTGCGGCATTTGCTTGAGCTGCTTGGGAGGCTTGTGCTTTTGCAGGCTTCACGGTTGCTGCTTGTGCGCTAAAACTTAGAGCAATAGCGCCAGTCATAGTCATAGAAAGCAATACAGCTCGGCTAGTTTGACCTAAAGAAAAAAATCTCATGATGCTCCTCATCAATGTCATTGCATCGGATGGTAATCGGTTAAGCCTCTTGACGATACTTTGAATATTCAAGTAGCGGCTAAGGTTGTCTATAATAAATAGGGTAAAAACAATGCTATAGACTGTTATATCACAAATAACAGTCTATAAATAATGCCATCAATCATACGTTAATCTAATCGTATAGACGATGCTTTATTAATCCTTCCATGCGCTTTGAACTGGCTCAAATCCTAACACCTTGTCAGAAAGCAAGCGCGTTAAACGGCTGCTGCCGCTACCAAGACCGTTAAGTCTGATTTCTGCCATAATCGCTTGCGTCGGTTTGTCTTTGATATTTAAGTCATTATAGTAACGACGACCATAAACGGCAAAACCAAAACAGCAATCCTCATAATCGACACCAATTAACGAATCAAGCATCTTATCACGATTATAATCATACTGACCTTGCGCCAATACGCGCCAGTTATTATTAATAGGGAATACTGCTGACGCGGTAAATGCAGATAAGGGTAATTGGTCGGTGTTTTCATCACGCATACGCTTCACAAAACCGACGTTAAATAAGCTGTTGTCAGACGGCTGATAACGCAGCTCGGTGGTGATATAGTTTAAATCATAGCTATTGGTAAGGGCGCCACTCATGTCTATCCAGACGTTATTATAAGGCTGAGTACTGGTATCCCATACCATTCCTGAAGACGATGATGTCAGGATGGGTTTATCTTGATCAAGGGTTACGCGTCCATCATCGATGTAAAACTGCTCTGCAATGCTACCATCAAAACGTGTCACACCCGTTGCATCGATGTAACGATAATTAATACCGGGTGTAAAGGCATGCAAATCTTGCAAACGGTCATGCCCTAAAAACCAGCTGTCCGAAAAAAGCTGCTCATAGTTGATAGAGGCAACACGGGTATTAAAGTTAGGAATCTCGTTTTGGTCTTTATAGGGCGAATAGGTGTATTTTAAGCGTGGACTTAATAAGCGATAACCGCCCAAGGTATCGTCAAATGCACCAAAAGGTGAACCTGCTTGGTAAAAATACAAACCGGCGTCAATACTGGCCTGTGGCACCAATACTGACTGGCTGCCATCGTCTTTATTAAGCTCGTTATCTGCTAAGCTGTCTTCATCATAAGAGGTATACAGATGCTGTAAGCTGAGCTTAGGTTTAATATAGCCCCAAGATCTTTCCATGGGGTAAACAGCGCTGAGTTTATTATAAATCCGCGTGCCACTTTTTTCATTTTCAGAGCCGTCATCGATAGACTTTTTAAAATAAGCGGTATCACTAACGCCGGTGATATCAAAGCTTTTTGCCCACGGTAAACGATAGTCAAGCTTGAGCTGCGGCAAGCGCGAATAAGGCTTATCTTTATCTTGTAATACCTGCCCATTATTGGTGATGGCGTCTAGCGTCTGAAAAGTTTCTACCTTTAACTCGCCATTGACATAATCATTATAATAATTAACCCGCGCACGGCGTGGTAGGTTTAAGGTATTGTCTGATAAACCTAAGGTATCAAAGTCATTAAGATAGTCAGCATCAGATACATAACTGTATTTTGCATCACCACTTAAGCGCGGAATGCTTTTAGATGACCAATAATGATCATAAAACAAACTGCTGCGATCTTCGCCGTCATACTCTTTATCATTGGGCAGATATGAGCCATTAAAAATACCTTCGCCATACTCTTCAGTCAAATAACGAAATTCACCTGAGAGCATCGGGTTGCGATTGGTATAAATACGGGTATTAAGCGTCGCATCATAATTCGGCGCTAAATTAAAGTAATAAGGAACGTCAACCTCAAGACCGCTTTCACTACTGATACTAGCATTGGGCAGTAAAAATCCGCTACTGCGTCGATTGTCTATAGGAAAGTTAAAATAAGGCAAATAGAAGACAGGCACATCAGCGATACGGAAGGTCGTATTATAAGCTTCGCCGCGACCGGTTTCGGTATCTAAGTCGATACTTTTGGCATCAAACTGCCATTTTCGGTTGGTGGGCGGGCAAGTGCTGAACATCACCTCATCAAGCTCGTATTGTGTCTCATTCGGTCGATTTAAGCGCTTGGCATAACCGTGTGCTTGTAGCTCTACACTGGCAAAGGCCACGTCTTGGGCCGTTGATTGTCCAGTCTCAGTATTATAGTTTAAGCTGTCAGCAACCCCAATGAGACCACCTTTTGACGCTTTATCCGTAAGGCTGGTCTTATTATTTTTGGCATTATTGTTTTGAGTGTTTCCAGCTTGGAGTGGAAGAGTAGATGGATTGCCATTGGCTTGATCGGTAAACATCACCTTACCTTGCGCTGCTGCCACACCATTGGTCAAGTCTAGAACAATCTTGTCCGCTTCGATATGCTGGGTGCCTTGGTCAACTATGACATTGCCTGATAGCTCGGCATAATCGACATTATCATAGTAACCATAATCCGACTCGGCAAATAGCGGTGCTTGATTATTCGGAATGCCGTTTAGATTGGGTGCTGGCTGGCCATTGCTTGCGCCTGTTTCATTAACCGCTCGTTGATAATTGGGGTTTTTCTTGGGGTAGACCCATTGACCTTCGCAGCGTTGGGCGCTGTCAATAGTATTTGGTAGCAGCTTTAAGTCGTTGCCTACGGCCGGAATGGTTTGCGCGGTAAACGTATTTTGAATAGCGCTTTGGTTGTTATCTGCTACATTAGCATTGCTATTATTGTTTAACGTTTCAGGGTCAGTTTCAGGTGTTAATTCATAAAATTCTGCCAAGCGTCTGAGGCTTTCTTGGATACTTTCATCACTGTCGTTAACTTGGCGGTTGTTAACTTTAGTCTCAGCTGTAGTAATACTATCTACTGGCGCAGCGGCATTATTTTGATTGTTGTCATTAGCATTAGCATTAGCATTATTATTATCACTGCTGTCATTAATTTCTGTGATATCGATAGTGTTACTATCTAAATTATTATCATTGTTAAAGGTAGAATTAGTGGCTACAGAGTTATTTGTCCCTATATGATTAACACTAGCTGCTGCATCTTCTATTGCTATGTTGTTAGTTAATCCATTGGTATTGTTATAGCCCGTATTTTGCTTATAATCGCTTTGATAACTGACGTCTTGATTGACAGTATCAATGTTGTTATTGATATTGTTATTGACGTCAGCCGCAACCTTTGGGGCATAAGCGCTAGCACTATCGACCGCTAACGGCTCAGTGGTCTGCGTATCTATCTGTGCATCATTATTAATAGCGGCACTGACGGCTAGGCTTGATAAGCCTAAGGCGCCAAATAAAATCAAACGGATGCTTTGGTAAAGCGGAGAATATAACAAGGGCACACCTATGTATGATTGTAGAGCCTATTGGATTGCGATCATTAGATTACTAGGAGTATTTTAGCGGTATTTAACGGCTAATAAACCAGTAATTCATACGATAATCTCGAAAATCAGAACGTTTTACGTATAATGACGACTAATCATAGTCAAAAAAAACCAAATCAGCTACACTATTTAGCAAAATTTATCATATAGCTAAATATAACTGGGCGAGCTATTGTTAATAGACTGCTTAGATAGTAGCTTATAGTTATTAGCTTATAGACAGACTAGATCTATACTGAGTAATATAATATGGCTCGATGCATTAATTAACTTGCTTACAGCCGAAATTAATTTGCTTAGAGCCGTTGTTAGGCTAAGCCAAGCGCTTCCTATTTTAACAACTATTTGCCCCACTTATCACTACTTTAGTCATTTACGACTGATATTTAACCTGCGATGCTTTTTATGACCGATAAAACTATGTTAGAACCTAGCGTACCCGCTACTCGCCAGCAGCAATTAGAACAATGGCTGCAAGAAGTATTTGCCAATCAACCATTCATTCTTGATAGTTTGCCCGGTGACGCCAGCGCACGCCAATATCACCGTATCCAGCTACTTGACAATAATGAGGCAGAAACGGCGCGCTATATTGTCATGGATTCTGCTGATGAACAAGAGGCGTTGCAGCAGTTTATTAATGTGGCAAAGCTGATGTCACCGGTAATCAATGTCCCAACGCTGGTCGCCCAAGATATAGAAAAAGGCTTTTTGGTATTACAAGACTTTGGGGCGGTAGAGTTTGCGCATCTGTTGGTAGATGCGCCGCCTGTGCAGATTAATGATTATTATCAATTGGCGATGCGTACCTTAGTAGACTTGCAAGCAGTGCCAGTAGCCACCGCAAAAGCTGAGCACCAATTGCCAGATTATGATAAGGCACTTTTAACCCGTGAGATGGATTTGTTTAGCGAATGGTTTATCCCTTATATTGGCGTGGAGCTTGAAGAGACGCTATGGGAAAATCTTAAAGCTGCTTTAATAGCTGAGATTTTGGCACAGCCGCAGGTGATAGTGCATCGTGATTATCACAGTCGCAACCTTATGCAAGACCAGGCAGATCATACGCGCTTAGGCGTCATTGATTTCCAAGATGCGGTAGTAGGCTCGTATACCTATGATTTGGTATCGTTAGTACGAGATGCCTATGTAGAATGGCCGGAGAGTCAAATCACAAGTTGGGTGCAGGATTGTTGGCAATTACAAAAGCAGGCAGGGCTTGTGACCGCTGATAATGCGGCTCAGTTTGAAAACGATGTCAATGTCATGGGTGTACAACGGCATTTAAAAGTGTTGGGTATTTTTATCCGTTTATTTGAACGTGATGGCAAAAGTCGCTATTTGGCCGATATTCCAAAAGTCATGCGTGACTTAATTTTTGAGCTAGAATGGCTGGCAGAATATGGTAATCCTGATATGAAGCAGGCAGTCGGCCCGTTTAATGAATGGTTGCGAGAGATTATCTTGCCTGCTTATCAAAGTAAATTTGTACAACAATATATCTAAATAAGTACATCTAAATAGCATTAATAAAGTAAAAGTGGTTAAAACATCAACCGCCTTTATAGTGTTTAAAAGTCAATAATTAACAATAGGCAGCAAGACAGCCAACAATAAGGAGCGCGTATGTCGGTAATAACGCAAGCAATGATTTTGGCGGCTGGCAAGGGTACGCGCCTGCGTCCGCTAACACTTGAGACGCCAAAGCCTTTGGTTGAAGTCGGCGGGCAGCCATTGATTGTCTGGCATATTAAAGCGCTACAAGCTGCTGGCATTACTGATATCACTATCAATGCGTCATGGCTTGCGGACAAGCTGATGCAGGCATTGGGCGATGGAGCCGAATATGGCGTCAAGCTGCATTGGTCGGTTGAAGATGATGAGCCGCTTGAGACTGCTGGCGGGATTTTTAACGCCCTACAAACAGGCAAGCTGCAAGATGCGCCCTTTATCTTAGTCAACTCTGATGTTTGGATGACCTATGATTTTGCTCAGTTGCAGGACTATACGCTGGGGCCTGACCAATTGGCTCATTTATTGTTGATTGATAATCCTGAGCATAATAATGGCGGTGATTTCGCGATCAATAATGGACTGGCAAGCGAGCAGCCGATTGCTGATGCCGACAAATATACCTTTGCGGGTATCAGCGTGGTATCAGCTAGACTGGTTGATGGACTGGTCTCAGGGCAGCCAGCGCCACTTGCACCACTGCTAAAACAGGCAATGCTAAAGTTTCAAATTACCGCTGAAGTAATTAAAGACAATTGGATAGATGTTGGTACGCCTGAACGCCTAACGCAAGTGAATGAATTTATCGAAACTCACGGCGTCGATAATCATCGCGGCGCATAAACTGTTCTATGACAGTTAACATTCAAACAAATAAAAAAGCAGCGCTGAATATTATAATATTCAGCGCTGCTTTTTTATGGATATAGGAATATAGGTAAAAGGATACGTTTTATACGCCCATTGCCAGTTTAATTAACTGTGCAATCGTAAAGATAACCAAAAACCCTGCCACATATAAGCCAATAAACCATGCCCATTGTGACTGTTTTTTACTGAGCTTTTTCATAACTATTTCTCCGTAATCTCCCATAACGTATTCTTAAGCTTATTGAGCCAAGCACAGCTATTATCCATTATGTGCAATAGATAATAGCCAACGCTATTCTGCTTTAATACATATGCTCATGGTCAGTTTTGCCCTTAAAGGTATAATAAGCAAAAGCGGTGTAGCTCAAAATGATTGGCAGCATAATACCGGCACCGATGAGCATAAAGGATAGCGAAGTATCGGCAGCAGCAGCTTCATAGATGGTCATCTGATACGGTACGATATACGGGAATATGGCAAAACAAACCCCGATATAGCCCATCAAAAATAGTGCGACAGTCAATAAGAACGGACGATATTCACGTTCGCTGGTCAAATCTTTACGCATCAAGAAAAATAACAGCACAACGATAATGGGCATCGGAGCAAGATACAGCAGACCTGGGAAACTAAACCAGCCTTCAAGCGCATCAATACCTGAGAAATACATAAATACCGTTACCGCAATCATCGCCACGATTAAAGCAGAGAGCAGCCAGCCTGAGACTTTACGTGCCCATACTTGTAGGGTATGTTCAGTTTTAATAATTAACCACGTAGAACCCAATAAAGCATAGCCAATTAACAAGGCAAAGCCACACATAATTGAGAAAGGTGAGAACCAATCAAAAGGACCACCGGTATATAAACGATTACTGGCTTCTAAACCTTGTACCAATGCCCCAAGCATAATACCTTGGGCAAAAGTCGCCACGACAGAGCCGATAAAGAAGAAGCTATCCCACACATAGCGGTGCGAGGTGGCTTTAAAGCGGAACTCAAACGCCACACCGCGCATAATCAAACCAAATAACATAAAGATGACGGGCAAATAAAGGCCGGTCATAATGATGCCATAAGCGACAGGGAAGGCGGCGAATAAACCACCTCCGCCGAGCACTAGCCAAGTCTCATTGCCATCCCAAAAAGGGGCAATAGAGTTCATCATGCGGCTGCGGTTTTTATCGGAGCCCGCAAATGGGAACAGAATACCGCAGCCCAAATCAAAGCCATCAAGCAAGACATAAATAAACACAGATAGAGCAATTAAGCCGCCCCAAATTAAGGGTAAATCTAATACATCACCATAGTTAAACATTAGCGTAACCCTCCATCATCGACATCGTCAGCAGGTTTATCCAAGTTGCCTTCACGCCCTTTGGTTTTATCAGCCGCCTGCTTATCACCGCTCAAGGTACGACCTTGTCCTTCAGTGACAGAATGCTCATAGAACTGATCTTCTGACGGATCTTCGTACGGTTTTGGTCCTTGGGCAATCAGACGTAGGATATAAAAACTGCCCGCCCCAAAGACAAAGACATATAGCACGATAAAGCCAATCAAGGTTGTCGCAACTTGCTGCGCCGCAACCGGTGACATACTCTCAGCGGTACGAATGACGCCATATACTGTCCATGGCTGACGACCCGTTTCGGTCACAAACCAGCCAGCAAGTAGCGCGATAAAACCAAGTGGTGTCATCATCATCCATGCCCGGTGAAATAGCTTACTCTCAGGGTTGAACTGTTGTTTTTTAAAGTACTTATAAAGACTAAACAGACCGACGAGCAACATCAACATGCCGATAGCAACCATGATACGGAATGACCAAAAAACAATAGGAACGTAAGGTCGATCTTCTGGTGCCCAGTTCTTAAGTCCTTTAACTTCACCGTCTAATGAATGCGTTAAAATTAAACCTGAGACATAGGGGATTTTAATTTCGTAATGGTTTTTTTCCGCTGTTTGATCTGGAATGCCAAATAAGACAAGAGGCGCACCGCGCTCATTTTCCCACAGACCTTCCATCGCCGCTACTTTAGCTGGCTGATGTTCTAAAGTGTTTAGACCATGCATATCACCAATCAGTACCTGTGCTGGTGCGACAAATATCGCCATAATCATCGCCATGCCTAGCATGACGCGACCGTGTTGTCGATGTTCAGCATGTTTTTTGGACTGTAGATAATAAGCACCAATACCACCAATCACAAAGGCGGTGGTCAAAAATGCTGCCGTCATCATATGCGCATAGCGGTAAGGGAATGATGGGTTAAAGATAATCTCAAGCCAATTGGTTGGATATAGCAGCCCATCAGCGCCCATCAAAAAGCCTTGCGGCGTTTGCATGAAGCTGTTGGCGGCCAAAATCCAAAATCCTGATATCATCGTACCGATGGCGACGATGGCGGTTGAGGCAAGGTGCATACGCTTACTTACCCGTCCCCAACCAAATAGCATAATGCCTAAGAAAGAGGCTTCTAAGAAAAACGCTGTCAATACTTCATAGGCGAGTAGCGGACCTAGGATATTACCGGCTCTGTCTGAAAACACCGCCCAGTTGGTACCGAACTGATAGGACATTACCACGCCCGAAACCACACCCATACCGAACACCACGGCAAATATTTTTACCCAGTGTTTATAAACTTCGGCATAAATAGGCTCACCGGTTTTCAGCCAACGATACTCAAGCACCGTCAGCCAGCTGGCAAGTCCGATAGAAAAAGCGGGGAAAACAATATGCCATGAGATAACGAAGGCAAATTGGATACGCGCGAGCATCAACGCATCAAGTTGATCAATCATAAATGTAGCAAACATAAACGGTTACCCTTATCTGTTAGCTGAATAGCGCTGGCTTCCATGATACGCTCAAGTAACTGTCCGTAACCGTCCATCAATCAGGGCGCTCATTATTACGGGCAATGGCTAAGTATTATTTAGCGGCAAATGTGGTTAAGACAAAACCTTTGGCTAACATAGCGTCAATAACGGCTATGCCTTAGTAACTACTAATCAGTCATCTAAGCAGTAATCGCTGCTATACCTTCATAACTACTAGTTTATAATTACTAATTAGTTACTATTTAGCTAAAGTAAATAATTCATATCCTTACAAATTATTAAATATTCATCAAATGACGGTATTGCTGATATTTGGTACTTAAGTATTATGCGCCCGCCCATTCGTACACGCAAGTTGCACAATCTGGTTATCGCACACCTATTAGTCATAAAGTAATTACAATGTTAGTTAAATAAATTTCAAATAACAGCCATTGTTTAAATATTGTTATCAATATATACATAACAGTAATATGAAAATACATGTTTTAACAATAGGCGTTTACCTTTTTAGGAGTAATAAAAATTGAGGGTGTGTGCTATTAGCTAGGTGTGGGCGCCTAGCTAATAGTAAAACCCTATTCATGTCCTAATACTTTGTTTTATTGCTGTAATTGTTGATGCAAAATACGGCGTAAGGTCAAAATGGTTTGTGGGTTTTCTTGAATGCTATGACCACCATTAATCACCGTCTCCGACGCTGCACCATCAAGATGCGCACTGGTGTAGGGTACGATACCGTCCGAGAGCTGCTCGGTTAATGCTTGGCCAATCTCACCGTCGACCGTCACTGCGGCAACAAGCGGCTGACCTGGTAACTCATCGCTATCCGTTAAGAGCTCATTGGTAGTATCGGAATCGATAGCTCTAGTTAAACTGTCGTCATCCTCTGCTATCTCACGCGATAAATCGAGCTTGGCGCCGGCGGGTTGCATTTCTGCCAAGCCTTTGGTGATATCCGCATCGTTATTGGCGATGATTGAGTGATAGGTGATGCGCTTATTGATACTGATGTCTTTGGTTAATTGAATAAAAGAAGATTTGTCGCTTAATTGACTGGCACCATTTTGTAGATATAGCGCACCGAGCGGGTTTTGTGCCAAGTCGCCTTGAATGGCAAGCGTTGCTAAGTTATCAGTGACTGTTTTTACCAAACCGACGGGCAAATAAACAATGCGGCGTAGCGCACGGGTAAACCAACGGTCGGCATAATCGGTGCCACGAAAAGGCGACGATAAAAATACTGCTGTATCGACTTGCGGTAAGGCTTTTAGCTCAAAACGCTCTCGTAGCTGCTGTTGGCCAAATGATTCTTTCAGCGCGTCACGTATTTTGCGCTTCTCATTCATTGACAGGACATTTTGGTCGTCCAGTCTGTCTAAGTCATCGACCAAGTTCTCATCAGAGAGCATCATACGGGCAATGATACCGCCCATACTATGGCTAATAATGACGCTATTTTTGCTAGCAATATTTTGCCCTTTAGGGTCTGTTTGCTCATAAGTTGCATTGATGAGCTTTTGAATTTGGTAACGATTTTCTAGTATAGGCAAGTTGGTTGGATAAAAAATTTGCCAAACTTGATAATTATTACGCAATTTATCGTCATTAAAAATATCGTTGGTCAAATTGACCCACGTTGCTGGGCTTGATGCCAAACCATGTAGCATAATGATGACACGCTTGTCAGGGTCATAAGGCTCTAACATAAAGAGTTTTGGTAAGCTGGCTTCTTTTTGGCGGGTAATCAAGTTTAAATAACCGACGCCATCGAGCTGATTTTCTGCCAGCCATAAACCGTACCCTGCCGAAAAGTTGGCGGCAAGCGGATAGTCATCGCCCAAGATATTAGCGCTCTCGCTGCGGTACGGGTTATATAAATGAATATCGAGCTGCTTGCTGCTCAGGGTATCGAGCACGCTATCACCAGCAGGCTTAATCAAACCGGTCATCAGTAAATGCCCGGTTGGATAAATGCGTGTGCTGGCATCATCGCTGTCTACATTTGCCTTTGCTAAGTTGTCCTTTACTAAATCATCCTTTGCGCTGTCATCTGCATTACCATTACGGGCTTTTTGAGGGCTGGCTTCTTGATTGAGCCTGCCTGACAACGAGGACACCAATAGTTGGCGAATGGTGGTGGTATAGCGATCATCTAGTGAGGCGACCAAGCTGATACCCAAACCTGGGCGTTTACTAATGGAGTTCAATCCGGAGAGGCGCAGCTCGTAGGTCGAGACCAAATCCGCTAAGGCAGAGGTTTGTTGATTGGCGTTTTTTAGATAGTTATTTTCATTGGGCAAATACACATTGAGATTATAGTCGTCTATTTGCATTTTCATGACTTTGATTTGATCAGTTGGCTGACCGGTTACGGCGGTACGATTGGCAATCGCGGCTTGCTCGCTGTTATGACGACTATTTGATGTCGTTGGTAAATATTCTGTTTTGGTATTGCCCATCATTTTATTGCTGCCGTCAGCCGACTGATAGAGCTGGGTGATGACATCGTTACTGGCGGCGTTATAAATATCTTGGGTTTGGATATCCACATCGCTTGGGATACGGCTTTTCGCCTGCGACCGAGCGATCTCTTTATCCGCGCCTTCAAAGTCATGTTCTAAGCTGTCATAAAATAAATAGGTATAACTGGATTTGATGGCATCAAAAAGCCTGCCTTGATAACCAACCAAGCAGCTATCGGTTCTTTTTTGCTGTGCTTTGGCATCATCATCGCTTAAAGGCGCATTGGCATAATAAGGGTCAAGTGGTGGGCGGGCAAGGGCATTGCGGCAGTCTTTGGACGCGGCGAGCTGGCGTGCTTTGGCATAATGCAATTCGGCAAATACCGCCAACGCTGGACGATAGTGCTCATTGAGCATGCTGTCCGTAAGCTGCGTTAGGCACAGATCAAACTGCTGCATACAAGCTTGCTCGTTGAGCCCTGCTGACAATAAAGCCGAGGCCGTATCACTACTGAGTTTTTTATCGGTGACGATGTTGCCGCGCTGAGCAGAAATGGTCTTGGCCGACGCCTGTTTATTGACAGAAACAGTACTACAAGCGGGCAATATTGCCATTGCTGCAACTACCGCCAATAGAGCGATAGGTTTTTTATTTTTAGAGGTTGGCGTCAGTGCCGCATTGGCAGGGTCAGCGAAAATCATAGGTAATTCCAGTGAATAATAGTCAGGAATGCATCATGAATAAATGACAAATCACTCATTCATATATCAGCATGAGTGTAGCGTAACTTTTGTGCTGCGCCTATCGTATTTGATGGCTTATATTCAAATATCGCAAAATACCGTCGGTTTTTAATGCCGCATTGTGGGGCTCAAATAAAAGCGCTTGGAGTTTAATATTGGGGCTGTCCTAGATAACTAGTTCAAACCCTGTTTAACCCATTGTTTTAATTGTAGTAATTGCGACTTTGGGTCACTGTGATTAAAACGCCACTCACATTCCTTTAAATAGAGGTGAAAATGTTCTTTTGGAACTCCGTTAAACTTACGTAGATGCCGTTTAGCTTGGTTCCAAAAGTTCTCTATACCATTAATGTGATTCTTGTCATTAACAAAGGTTTTGGAGTGGTTGATACGATAATGAGTAAACTCACTGACATCTAATGCGTTATAGCTTTTAAATGAGTCAGTATAAACAATGCTATCAGGCTTCACTTTTTCTCTTATGATGGGGATCAAAGTATCTGCTTTAGCATTGGGTATAATACAAGCGTAGACCTTGCCATTACGCTTTAATAGACCAAACACGGGCACTTTGCTACCAGCACCTCGCCCTCGCTTGCCTTTACGAGTTCCACCAAAGTATGATTCGTCTACTTCGATTTCGCCTTCAAATAGACCAGGGTCTTGACTATTCTCGTAAATAAGCAGTCTTAGCCTATGAAAGTAATAACTGGCTGTCGTTTTATTAATACCAATTAGGCTTGCTGCTGTTCTCGCGGTAGAACCGGCAACAAATAACTCGATTAGTCTGCTTTGTTTATACCAACTTAGTTTACTCTTTCTCATAGTGCTATCCTAAATAATTTTACTTATCTAGGACAGCCCCTTAATATTTAACTAAGTGTTTGAAAAAAATAGCATAGGTTAAAAAATAAAAATTACCAGTTCGGTGCAAGGCGCGTGCTTAGCGAATAAATAAATCCGTAAATAATCTAGTAATAGTTGGCTTAGCGTTTGTATTAGACGCAAAAAAGCGTCTTTATTTTATACTGCCATCATAGCAATATAAAACAAAGACGCTAGAGTTGCGCGCTCAAATGATTGATAACAAGGATTTAAACGCGATTTTTAGTAATGAATGTTACTTTGCTTGATATGTAAACTATCAATACTTAAACAACCAATACTTAGATAACTCTTTATTAAGTACTTGGTTTAATATTTACATCTGGTGCAGGGATATCCCAAATATAGAACTTACCATCTTCGATAAGTTTGATTTGTTGGCGAATCACCGCATTGTCAGGCACTTGTTGTGCTAAACGGCGTAAGCGCTCTAAGGCTTTATCGCGGCGATCACTTAATACGTCAGATTGCGCCAAGCTTTGCTCTGCTTCGGTATAGCCTAGGCTGACTGCTTGATCGAGATATTTCTGACCTTCTTTAAAGCCGCCGCCTTCTGAGAGCATCATGCCATAGATGAAATTGGCTTCACCACTATTAGGTTTCAGTTTAATCGCACGATCGACATATTGCCCACCGCGCACTGTATATTCTGAGCCTAAGTCTAAGTTGCGTCCCATACCATTAAGCTTGGCCGCACGAATCAAGACGTCATAGGAAGCATTTGGCGCTTTGGCATATGGCTCAATCCATTCGGTCATGACTTTGATTTTTTCACGGGCGTTATGACGCTGGGTGCGGTTAGGGAAGTTTGGCGGATAATGGCGCGCATTTGGCGATACTTCTTTAATAAAGTCATCGAGTAAGCTGACGTCCAACTTATCGGTACCAAGTCCTTGCTGCTGCGGTATTAGCACGGTCGGCACAAAGCTGATATCTGAGATATTAACTTGCGGTGCTGGGATATTTGGCAGCTGACCGCTACGTAAATCGATACCCGTTGCAGTCATTGGTCCACGCTCATAAACACGTGTGGTGCCTGTCAGTTCAGGGGCGTTTGGTGCTGGTACGGCTGGTGGCTGAGCCATGTGAGTAGTATTTAAAGGCGCACGGTTTGGTTGGGCGTTAGTCTGTTGAACATTGCTTTGTTGCGCATTGTTGCCTTGAGTAAACGTTGGTTGCGCCACGTTATTTGGTTGAATGCTATTTTGCTGAACGTTGTTTTGTGGAATAGCCGTGTTCGCTTGCGCGTCAGTTTGAGCCGTACTGACAGCAGTATTCGGCTTGGCTAAGCGAATTACACGTTTAGTAGAATCGATTGCGCTAGGTACTGCGGTACTAGTAGAGGCCGCTGTTGCTGTTGCGGTATCAGCTTCTGCTGCATGAACAGGGGCAGATAGCATCATGGCACAGGCAGCGGCTAATGCAGTTAAAGTCGCAAACTTCGGCGCTTTGTGAGAGGTGGTAGGGTGGTTAATCGCTTTCATAAAAATAGTTACCTTATTTATTTAATAATCAATTTATTTAATAATCATTTTGTTTACTGAATTGTTAGTTATCAATCCATCCATTGATTAGTGGTTATGTCTTAGCATTCCGTAAAATCGTACAAATTTTTCATACCCTAGCAAATTAATCTGAGTGCTAACAGTAGTAGGATTGTTAAAAATGAATAATAACCCGTTATCGCTAGCTGTTATAGCAAAGACTTATCCTAATATAATAGTGGCTATATACTAGTGCTTATTATAGAGGATAAACGGTTATAGATGATAAGCGGTGGCTTTCATGCGATTGGCCATCCAGCGCATAGTATGACGTACCGGTGGCGACAATGCCGCGCCGCCATTGGCCAGTGCCAGCTCGCGATGGTGCAATTCCTCAATGTCCATTTGCGCCAGTATTTCTCTTGAGCGTTTATCTTGTGGTGGTAATTGCCCAATATGGTCTTGCAAATGCTCGCTGACTTGCGCTTCAGTTTCTGCGACAAAGCCCAAACTAAACTCATTGGAGATAGCACCTGCTACCGCGCCAAGCCCGAAAGACATGCCATACCATAATGGCGTAAAAATACTAGGGTGGCTGCCAAGCTCATCCAAACGGGTCTCGCACCATACCAGATGATCGACTTCTTCTTCAGCCGACTGTTGCATCGCTTGCTTGACGTTATCGTCTTTTGCCGCAAACGCTTGCCCGTGATACAGCCCTTGAGCGCATACTTCGCCAGTATGGTTGATACGCATCAATCCTGCGACATGACGCGCCTCAGTAATACTGAGCTCAGGAATATCATCACTACTCACGGGCAGGGGGCGGGTGCTAGGATTTGAATGCGGCACGACCGCTCGCAATGCCTTGTCCACCCCAAGTAACAGCTGATCAATTTTTGATAAGGGACGCAGGGCCATGGTTCACTCCTGATGGCTGTGTTTATTATAAATATATTTACGATTAACAGGTTTTAGCTATCTACATTTTTCTTACGACAGCACTTTTATGTGCATAGCCAGCACTGTTTGTAAGCTGCCTGATTTGCTGATAAGCCTTACTATAGCAAACAACTATAACAAACAATGTAGAATGTCGGCAGCAAAACTAATAGCTTGATGATTTATTTATAATATCTATTCGCAGGGCTATTAGCTCATATTGCCAACATCTTTAATCTTGTCGATTACGTTCGTCATCATGGGTTTGGATGACCGCTTGTTTGATATGTTTATTAAGTTTCAGGTATAAAAATATCCCAAAGACAAGATTTAATATACCGGTGACTAAGAACAATTGCGGTAGGGTCAGACCTAACGCATTTAACACCACAATCGAAAAAATTGCCGAGCTGACCATAAAGATGGCATTAAAAATATTGTTGGCACCGACGATGCGTGCACGATGGCTTTTTGGCGCATAAGCTTGCATAGAGGCATATAAAGGCACGATATATAAGCCGCCACTAAAGCCCAAAAGGAATAAGTCGGCAAACACACGCCAGCTACCGCTCATACCCCATAAATCACCAATACCAAGTAGTGCCTCGGTATTAACATCAATATTTAATCCTGATAAAGAAAAATATAAATCAATCGCAAATATACTAAGACCAGCGATACCAAAGGGTAATAAGCGCAGACTGACTTGGTTTTTGGTCAAAGATTTACACAGCAGCGAACCAATTGATACGCCAACCGAAAATAGCGTCAATAGGAAAATAACCACTGACTCATCGCCATGTAAAATGACTTTGCTAAATTCAGGGGTTTGGGTCAAAAACGTCGCCCCATAAAACCAAAACCAGCTATTACCAAGTATGACAAAGAATAAAAAAGGCAAGGAGTATAAATAGCGCACCGTCGCCATGCTGGTGGTAAAGATATTCCAGTTAATCTTCAGGTCAGGCTGCATCGCTGGCATGGTAGGAATAAAACGGGCGGCAAAATAACCTATCGCCGCTACAAATAACACAGTGACACTAATCCAAAATAGCGGCTGTGTTATCTGGGTCAATACCCCGGCGATAATCATACCAAGCAAGATGGCAAGCGAGGTGCCCATTTGGAACAAACCATTGGCACCGACCAGCTCATCTTCTTTCATCGCTTGCGGCAAATAGGCATACTTAATCGGACCAAAAAACGTCGATTGTGTCCCCATCAAAAACAGCGCCACAAATAATAGCGCATACCATTCAAAGACAAAGCCTACTGCGGCAATGATCATGATGGATATCTCAAGCAATTTAATCAATCGCGTCAGTTTTGATTTTTCAAACTTATCGGCGATTTGACCTGCCAAGGCTGAAAATAAAAAATACGGCAAAATAAACAACATCGCCGCTAAGTTATTTAAGATACTGACTTCCATGCCCAGCTGACTGGCAGCGGTGTAAGTCAGCACCAATATCAGCGCCTGCTTAAAAATATTGTCATTGAACGCGCCCAAAAACTGGGTGAAAAACATGGCGCTAAAACGGCGGCGCTTAAATAATTGAAACTGATTGGCCATGAAAATTCCTACAGATGGGTCGCAGCTAGTATAGTGAGAACAAGGTAAAATGCAGTGATTGATATATAAACAATTATCAACAGTATCAAAAACTTATCGAAATATAGCATAGGTTTTATCAATGTTAAGCCGTATAATAGCAAGGGTTTGGTAAAAATACATGCGCCCGATGCTATGATTTGATAATTAACTAAGTTATGATTTGTAAATTTTAGCCGACCAAACCCATAATCTCAGTTAACTGCTCTACGTTTATTCACCGGTAAAACGGAGCGATTGTAATCGACCGTAACCTTGTGCCGCGTGAGGTGATAGGAACTAAATATGAAACATCAGCCTTCAACTCTAGCGCGCCACTTATCGGTTATGCCGCGTGATACGTCAGACATGCCGCCGCACTCCGTTAAGCTTGCTCATCTTAGTTGCGTTAATCACATTCATCGTAACGGTAATCCGCGCGTTTACTTTACGCGGACGGCAATTTTTAGTGCGTTGACCACAAGCTTGGTTGGTTTTGGCGTGAGTGTTGGTATGGCACCTGCCGCCTTTGCCGCTACCGATTTAAACACTAGCACTGCCAATAATCCAAGCAGTAGCCAAGTTATTAAAAATATCGAAGATGATGCGTATGAAGATAGCCAGCTTGATATCGCTTTGGATGCCTTGCGCCTAAAAAAGGCCGTCGAACAAGGTATTATCGATCAATCGGTATTGGATGATTATAGCGAGCAAAACCTAGGTATCAAAAAGCCTAATGCAAAAAAATCAGAAACTGACGCTAAGAAAAACCCTAGCACGCAAACAAATAACACGGATAACTCGCAGTTATCAAATAATGATATCGATAGTGTTAATAACATTGCTAACAACATTGGTGAGGGCTTGGATAATCTAGGCAACAACCAAGCATTTGATAGCAATGAAAACTTAGAGCAGCAAGTCAATAGCGTGCAGCAGCAAGGCTATCAGATGATGACGCCTGCAGAGATTGACCGTGAATTGGCGGCGATGGATAGGCAAAACTCCCAAGATATTGACAGTCTTAATAGTAGCGCTGGCGTGAATAACATCGATGGCATACGTCATAATGATAACGACTTTGACAGATTGGATGGATTCGATGCGCCAGTGGCGACGTTAAATGATACGACGCCACCGATTGGTCTGGACGTTGACTTGGATGCGACTACCCTGCCAGCACCAAGCAATCTTGACACCTTAGGTAGAAATGAGACGGCAGGTAGAAGTGAGACGGCTGCGAAACAGGCAGAGACTGATGATGTGATGTCACGTCCTATTAATGTCAGTGATTCTGTCAGTAGCGGCAATACTGATTCAGAAGTGGATAACGCTATTTTAGTGAATGATGCTTTAGAAGATAGTAATGATGTCATTAATATAGAAAACGCGCAGTCAGGTAGCATTAATCCTGATGATTATTTGCCTAATTATGAAAATGATATTGATGCAGTCAAGGAAAGTATCGAGCAAGCGGCAAAACCCAAACCGAAGGCACGCAATAAAAAAGGCAATATCGTTAAGCGTCTTTATAATCGCTTCTTTAATGAGGGCGCGATCGCCTTACCACACGTCGAAACAACAATTTATTTGCAACAAGCCGCGGCGGACAATTTAAATAGCAATACTGAAGACAATACTGCAAACAGTACCCCAAATACTAAGCCAAAACTGACCAAAGCGGATGATGATATTCAACCCTTCAAGAATATCAAAGCTGCGCTCGATGACACTACCGTTCAGTCTGTGGTTGATTTTACCGCTGCGCTACCGCGTCTGCGCCAAACAGCATTAGATGCGGCAAAAGCCGTTGGTTACTATGAAGTGACCTTGCGTTTACGCCAAACCAATAGCGATACTATTGACGTTATCATTGAGAAGTTGGGCGAGCCAGTACGCGTTGATAGCCGCATTGTCGATATCCGCGGCGAAGGCAGCGAGCAAGCAGAGTTTGCCGAGCTTGAAAAAGACTTACCGCCAAAAGAAGGCGATATCTTTAATCACCGCGTTTATAAAGACAGTAAAGCAGCACTTGAGTCGCTCAGTAATACCTATGGTTACTTTGATCAATATTGGCTAAATAAATCGGTCGATATTATCTTGCCGGACAATACGGCCGATGTGTCGCTGGTCTACAATACCGGCGAGCGCTATGAGTTTGATGAAGTGGTGTTTTTTACTTATGATCAAGAGTCGGGTACGTTGACGCGTGACCCTGAAAAATTGCCGGTGGAATTGTCCTTATTGCATCAGCTGCTTGGCTTTAAAGCGGGCGACCCTTTTTATCGTCCCGCAGTGACTAAGTTTAGTAATGATTTATCAGCGACCCGTTACTTTAATACCGTCAACGTCGAGTCGATTTTGCCACCCGATGAACGTACTGAAAGCAGTACCTTGGCGTTTGATAATTCCCCTAATGCCAATATTGCTGATAATGGCACTGACGCTATTGATAATGTCTCTTATGTCAGTGATACTGAGCAATATGGCGATAACAATAGCCAAAATGAGGGTGAGCGCTACGCCAATAGTGGCGAGACCGTCAATCCAGATGACATCGCTGCTATTGAGTTTAAAGCCGATGAAGAAACACTGGATAAACTGCAAGCCATTAAACAAAAAGCTGAACGTTTAAGCCGACTGCCAAGCGATCGGGTATTGGACGAAAAAGACCAAGCAACCAATAGTATTTTGGGTAAAATCAGTGACTCTATTAGTAATATTGCGCAAAAGATTTTCCCTGATGAAAAAAGTATCCTTGCTGATGAAAACTTTGTCCCACCGACACTTGCCGGACGTAAAACCCCGCAAGAGGTGTTAGAAAATAAAAAAGTACCGCTGTATGTCTTTGTTTCTGCCAATAAACCACGCGATGCCCAAGTCGGTATTGGTTATGGTACCGATACGGGTGTACGTGCAACCGCCAAGATAGATTATAATTTGCTCAATCGTAAAGGCTATCAAGCAGGGGCAGAGGCCGAAGTCTCACGAATCACAAAAAATGTCGCCCTTTATGCTAGCCGCCCATGGAAGCATCCGTTAAATGACAAGCTGGATGCGCGTTTGACCTATGAAGAAGAGGTCATCGACCAAGGCGAAGGCAACTTTGATTTGTCTACCAGAACCTTGAAGGCGGGACTAGCGCGCAATATCCGCCGTGAAAACGGCTGGGATCGTAGCTACTCTATGCGCTATCGTTTAGATGAGCTAGCGACGGGCATTGATGAGGCCGAGTTGGACAATCTTCCGGTACGCTTTACCTCGTCCAAACCTACCCAGCAAGCCTTGTTGTTCGGTTATGGTATGAGTAAGACGGATGTCGATAACGCTGCCAATCCTACGCGCGGGTTCCGTCAGTATTATTCGCTTGAAGCTGGTTCAGAAAGCGCGCTTAGTGATACCGATTTAGCCATACTACGCGCGGGCGTGAGCGGTCTTTATAGCTTTGGGACTGATGATAAACACCAAGTGCTGGGTAGTTTAAATACCGGTTATATTTGGGCCGATGATTTTTATGAGGTGCCCTATAAACTGCGCTTCTTTGCTGGTGGCGATCAAAGTATCCGTGGTTATGATTACGAGAGCTTATCACCGATTGATAAAGGCTATCTAACAGGCGGACAAATCCTAGCCGTCGGTAGCGCCGAATATAACTATGAGTTTAAACCGGGTTTCCGTGGGGCGTTTTTCACCGATGTCGGTAATGCTTATGATAAAGATTTTGAGACTGATACCAAAGTTGGCGTCGGTGTTGGTATCCGCTGGGCGTCACCAGTTGGCGTGGTACGTGTTGATGTGGCGGCTGGTGTGACGGAGGAGAGTATTCCGGTGCGACTGCATCTATTCATCGGCTCGCCTTTATAAATAGTAAGCAGCAAACAGTCCTAACTACAGTCTTAAATACAGTTCTATTTTTTATTCTAGCGCATGCTGGTAATCATTCTTTAACGTAGCTGAGTGTCATGTTGACCAAAAATACCCCGCCAAACAAGCCATCAGATGAAGATCCAGCACAACGCGATGCCCGCGCTGTAAGACGTTGGTATCCGCTGTCTTTTTTACTCAAATTGACGGTGCTTATTCTTATTGTACTGGCGATTATGTTCGCCATTTTTTTGTATGCGGCGGGTACTGAATCAGGCACCAAGTTTATTTTAGAGAAAATCAGTGCTGAGACGGGTATCAAATTTAAATATGGTCGTGGCAATCTACGCGATGGTCTTTGGCTTACGGATATCGATATCGAGGCAAACGAAGACCTTGAGATATTAGTCGATAAAGCCTACGTTAAAATAGGCTGGCGCGCGGTATTTGCCAAAGAAGTGCATCTGCGTGACGCCGATATCCAAACCATTGAGATTATCAATAACAAACCGCCAACGGGTGAGCCGTTCGATTATCGAACCCTCAGTTTGCCAGTCAATTTGCGTTTTGATCAAGCAAAAGTACAAACCATCATTTATAAGCAAGTGACCAAAGAGCCTATCATCGTACATGATATTGAGGCGCGTGATTTGACCTGGGTCGGTAGCGTGGTGAACGTCGGTCGCGGTAAATTGCAGTATGCTGATATTGTCAAAGTCAGTGCTTTACAAGGTCATGCAGATTTACAAGGTGACTATCCTTTAGATTTGAGCGCTATAGCTGAGGTAAGCGCGCTAGGAAAGGCTTATATTGACCCATTGAACATTACCGCAACTGGTACGCTTAAACGCACCGTTGGTAAAGTGCGTAGCCGCTATAACGACAGCGATGTCAGCGGCGATTTTGCGGTGCAGGGTTTAGATAGTGACTCGCCATTTCAGGCAAAGCTTGAATGGGATGATATTCTTATTCCTTATGTCGACAGCCAAAATATCCATCTCAAAAGTGGCATGGCGACGGCATCGGGTGTCATCTCAGAGATACGTCTGCGCATCAATACTGAGCTGACTGCCAAAGATATCCCGTCAGGACACTATCAAGGTCGCGGCATCATTGCTGATAGCCAACTGCGCGTTGATCGCTTAGATGCTCAGGTGCCAGCGGGCAATCTTGTGCTACAAGGTATCTTAGACTGGAAGGGTAGCTTTGATGCAAAGGTGCGCGCAACCGGCAGTAATTTTGATATTCGACGGGCGATTCCTAAGGATTACGCTGATTTTAAAGCGTATGCGCCGCAAAAGCTCAATGGTCGCTTGTCGGTACATTATCAGCATAAAAACAAAGCTGGCAATCTAGAGATGGATGCAGATTTGCGCCAGCGTGATGGTGAACACGTTAATGCCAATATCGTGCAAGGTAAACCCTTAGCCCGTGGCAGAACCTCTAAATCTAAGCAAATAACGCCTTGGTATATCGATGCCAAATGGCAGAACCTTGTGCGTCGTAATGTGCCTAATATCGGTAATATTAATAGCCCAAGCGGACAAGCAAATGTCATCATGCGCGGCGCGAACTTATCAGTTGACGGTAAGGCGGTGATTAATGAGCTAAATGCCGCCCCTAAAGGCAACTACGATTTACGTGTGCGTAAAGCGGGCGATGTCATCGATATCAACCGTCTTAATTATAAAGGCATAGTAGGTGATTTATCTGGCACAGGTCAGATTCAATTAGCGAGCAAAAAACAGCCGCTAACTTGGCAGATTGATGCGCGTACCACGGGTTTATTACCCAAAAAATATCGTAATGATTTACCGCTTGAGCGCCTGACAGGACGTATCAATGCGCGCGGGCGCATGCTCAATATCAGTAAAAACCGCGTCAAAGGTCAGCGTCATATTGTCAGTTTTAACAATACCGATCTGCAAGCAAACCTCGATGCCAGCCAAGATAGCCGCGCTATCGGTATCACAGGCAGCGGTGATGCCAGTGTCGATATTATCGGTGGTGAGCTATCCGTCTTTGACGCCCGTTTCGATGGGCACATTGATACCGCTGATGTACCAAAAGGCAGCTTATCGATTGATGCCGCTGGAACGCCAAAGCTGATTCGTATCCGTAAACTTAACTACAACGGTGAAGCTGGTGCAGTAAAGGCGAACGGTGTTATCGACTTACGCCAAAACATCGGCTGGACGGTCGATGGTCGCTTTGATAAATTTAATCTCGGCTATTTCTTACCCAATAACGCGGCCATTATTACCGGCGACTTAAAAACCAGCGGCGTGTGGCAAACCGCGCCAAAAAATAATGCTAATGCGAAGGGTAAGCTTAAAAACTTTGCGGTAAATTTTGATGGTGTATTAGACGCTGAGCAATTGCCAGCCGGCAAACTTACCCTTGATGCCAGTGGTGACGCTCAGCTGATTCGTATCAAGCGTTTCCGACATGTCGGCGCGGCAGGCAGTATCGATGCTAATGGTACGGTCGATGTGCGTAAAGGTATCGCTTGGGATATCAAGGCGGTGATGAATCGCTTTAACTTGGGTTATTTCTTTAAAGACATCCCAAGTACCATCACAGGCAGCATCGATACCGATGGGCGCTGGGGCGATAACCAGCAAATCATTAATATCAAACAAGTTAACCTAAGTGGTATGTTAAAAGGCCAGCCGCTAAGTGCCAAAGGTAGTCTAGCGGCGAAGATGCGCTTACCAAAAGACTTGGCCAGTTATTTCAAACGCTTGCAGGCGCAAGATGCACAGGCGCAGTATAAGCAAGTCAATGCCTTAATCGACAGCTTAAATGCCAATAATTTGGTGCTGCGTTGGGGCGATAATTATCTTACTGCCAATGGTAATGCGAAGCAGCTACAAGCTAAGATTAATATCACCAGTCTCGACCAGCTCTCAGATAAGCTTGCTGGTAAAGTGACGGGCGGAGCGACCTTATCGCAGCCAGCAGGAC
>NZ_CAJHBF010000028.1:0-31328 GCF_904846565.1 Psychrobacter sp. CMS30
ATCCTCGTACTTTAATAACAACGCCACCGCTATAAAGGACAGCCAATAACCTGCCTGCCACAATACATATGGGTCGAGCCACGCCATCAATACTGCCAGCGCTAATAATATACGCATGGTACTAATCGGCAGGAGTGTTAAACGTATCAAACCTATCGCTAATAACATCCATGCGGTACGCGCAGCAGGGACATCAAACCCGGTAAATAAGGCATAAATGAAAGCGGCACTAATCATCACCCACCAGCGCACTTGCCAGCGCGGGATATGACGATAAAGAGAGGGACAAAAGCGATTCAGCAGTAGAACCGCCAATCCCGCCAACACAATCGCTAAAAATAAAATATGCGTCCCCGAGATGGCCAGTAAGTGTGAAATACCGGCCAACTGATATAAATCTTTGGTATCGCGATTGATTAAACTGCGATCACCGGTCAGCAAACTTAAAGTTACCGCTTTTGCTTGCTGCTGTGCGGTATTTTGTGCTGCCCAATCTTGATAAAAGTATTGGCGCAGCTGCCAACGTCCTTGGTCAATAACGCTACGCAAACGGTATAAATAAGACTCATCAACTTTAGATAGTGCTGCTGAGTCATCAAACGGAATAGTCGAGGTACTGGTCGCTATTATATTAGCAACGCCATCGATATGCCGACCCCGTAACCACCGATAACTATCAAATCCGGTTGGGTTATTCAGCGCTTGCTCAGAGTTAGCAAGTGGCGCTAGCGTTAAGGTCATCAATAACTTATCACCGGGCTGTAGATGATTTAAATCTGTAATCTGCGATTGCTTAAATGATTGTTTAGCTTGTTTCTCAGCAGCCTTTTTAGACAATTTTTTACGTGATTCCTTATAGGGCTTTTTTGGATACGCGTTTAGCAATACGCGGTATTCAGTTCTCTCAAAGCTTTCAAAATCTTCAGAATTATCATGGCTTAAATTATCTTTAGTTTTTTTATTACTGCTTAGGCTATTATTCAACCCTTCTCTATAATTGGCAGCGTAATCCGCGGTAAGATTATCTAAATCCTGCGCTGTCAATTCAGACAATAACGGTGATATCTGACTGATGGTGGCAACTTGTCGATAGCCACTGTCGCTTGCGACATCATAGACACTATCACTTATGCCTTCGATGCTAACCAGCGCTTGTACACGCAAAGGTTGTTTTATGGCGCTAATTTGCGCCTGTTGATGACTTATCAAGGCGAGCAGTCCACTACCACTAATCAGCGTCAGTGCTAGCGCTGCTAATAATAAATAGCGGACACACTTAGAAAATAACGACAAGCTATACGCTGAGGTTTTCGTAGAATTTTTAACAGAAGGGTTTTGAGCAAGAGGTATTTTGATGTTAAAGGAACGAGGATATGGAATACGACGTTGACTGACGACTAACAAAACAATAGTAAGTATCGTTAATAATAGCGGCAATGTCGCAGTAGCACTGAGGTCTGCTAACAGCGGACTAATAGGCAGCGGCATGCTATCAGCAACGGCTAAAACGCCCATCATAACGATGATTATCAAGCTACCAATTAACCAGTACACCAGCGCTCCTTGCTTGATAGTCTGTATGATAAGTATAGGCTGTATGATAAATGATGATTGACGATAGCCTTAATGTTAGACCGAACCGTCAAGCGATGGCATTTATCCTGCTATTACCCTATACTGAGCAGAAATATTGCGATAGTGATTATCCAACATTATCTTCCTGCTTTTCTGATAACATCCTTACCTGTATTTTTTATCAATAACATCACTGCATACCAGCCCATCAGTATGATTGAGCGGGCTGTAGATAATGAGTAAAGGCGATTCTGTGCCAAACAAACGTCTGAAAGACCTACTTCCTACCCCTGAAAAAATCCTAGCCAGTCGCACATTAAAACTGTTTGCGCCGCAACTTGCTGACCCGCGTTTGTGGCATTTTAATCGCCATAGTCTAAATAAAGCGGTTTACATCGGTGTGCTTAGCGCGTTTTTTCCGCTGCCAGGACAAATGTTACTGGCATTAATCGGTGCGCTCATTTTTCGAGCCAATGTCCCGATGGCGCTCGGTTTGACTTGGATTACCAACCCAGTAACCAGCTTACCGGTCTTTTATGCTGGCTACTATGTCGGTGCCAAAATCCTTGACGTACCGATGATTAGTTTGCGGCTTATCGGCAGGATGATTGCTGATTTTAGCTTATGGGCATTGTCAGATGGCGCTAACCCCTTTATTACTTATAAAGGCACAGTATCTCTGACGGCGTTCTGTTTAGGACTCACGATTTTAGCCATCGTTAGCAGCATCGTATGCGGTTTGGCGTTTAAAGCCATCTGGCGCTATAAGACTGTCACCAGCTGGCAAAAACGTCAGCAGAACTCCTCTGACGAAACGCCTAAGCACTAACAGCTATTACTCATTTACAACTATTCATTCAGCACCAGTCATACGATAAAAATAGCAGCATTTTATAAAAATTATTGCCCAAATTTTAGGCGGCGTTATAATTCGCCTTCTTGCTCTTTATGTTTTTCGATAGCATTGAGAATATTGTCAGTAAGATTAGTATCCATCACAAAGACATCTATCACCTTCTCATCTTTAAGCAGCGTATAGCGCTTGCCCGTCGCACTATCCTGCGCTTTTAAGTCGTAATCGACACCCGCTAAAGTAATCGAGTCAAAAACTGGCGTCAGCAACTCTATTTGCGCTTGTTTATCAATGGTGTCAAATAACGTTGGATCCATATAAGGCTTTAATGGCTCATTACCTTCTTCGATACTGCCAAACGCTTCGATCGGGTCATCGTCTTTATTCATACTATCCATCCTTACTTAATGAATAAGGCTGCCCTATACAGCCTATTTGTTATCTTATTTTTATAAAAATTCTAACCCTATCATGCTACTGCTTAGTAACGGCAATCATGCAACTTTTAGAAGAAACGGTTAAGAATTTTGTTTATAACATTGTTTAGAACATTGTTTAAAACGAAAGGTTAAAGGCTTAGTAATCTTCCCAATGACCATTACGCAAGAGTAGCTGTCGGTCAGCAAGTGCTGCCAAACTACGGTCATGCGTTACCATCAACAGCGCCGTTTGCATCGTACTTTGCAGCTCGGATAACAGCCCAAACACACTTTGGGCATTGTCATAATCCAAGTTACCGGTCGGCTCATCGGCCAAGACAAGCGACGGCTTAGTCACCAGCGCACGGGCAATCGCCACACGTTGACGCTCACCGCCTGATAGCTCACCTGGCCTGTGTGCCAAACGGTGCTCTAAACCGACACTGTTTAAAATATCTATCGCTTGTTGGCGCGCTTCAGTGGTCGACATTTTTGGGCGCATCAGTAGCGGCATAGCGACGTTTTCAACCGCAGTAAATTCCGCCAATAGATGATGAAACTGATAAATAAACCCTAAGTGCTTATTACGCATCGCGCCGCGCTCAGTTTCATTCATGGTATTTAGCAGCTGCCCATGTAGCCAGACTTCACCACTGGTTGGCGTATCAAGTCCGCCGAGCAAATGCAACAAGGTGCTTTTTCCTGAGCCACTGGTACCGACAATCGCAATGCGCTCACCAGCATTGACGGTCAAATCTAAGCCCGTCAATACTTGCGTACTCACCGCCCCTTCATCGTAAATTTTATTAATATTGGTCGCTTTTAAAATCGCAGACATATCGCTTCCTTTATTTTATTTATCATGGCATTAACGCCTATATATTACTCGTAACGTAGCGTTTGCGCGGGCTGAATTTTAGCCGCTCGGCGTGCTGGATAAATGGTCGCCAAAAAGCTCAATACAAATGACGCACTGGTAATCAGCACCACATCGGTCAAACGCAGCTGCGATGGCAGATAGTTCACAAAGTAAGCATCAAATAAATTCAAACCAAAGCTATTATTAATAAAGCCCAAAATATCACTGACGGTCAGGGCAAAGATAACCCCAAGTATCGTGCCTGCAATCGTACCGATAAAACCAATAACCACACCCTGTACCATAAAGACATGGGTAATCAGACGCGGTGAAGCACCAAAGGTTTTTAGAATGGCGATATCGGCTTTTTTGTCGGTCACTAGCATGACCAAGCTTGAGACAATATTAAAAGCGGCAACTAAAATAATTAAAAATAACAGCAAGCCAACCATGGCTTTTTCCATTTGAATCGCACCGAACAGATTGCCGTGCGTTTGGGTCCAATCGCTAGGATATAACTGCTCAGGGGCAATGGCAGCAGCTCGTTGGGCGGCCATCGGTGCGTTAAAGATATCGTCAAGCTTCATACGAATGCCCTGCGCGCCCTCTGGCAGTCGCAGTAATTTTGCCGCATCGCCCATCGGAATAAACGCCATTAGGCTATCCACTTCAGGGCTGATGGTAAAGATACCCGTCAACGTAAAACGCTTAAATCTCGGTATCACACCCGCTGGTGATGGCGACGCTTCTGGCAACACCAACGTCACTTTATCGCCTAAGCGCAGCCCCAAGGATTGCACCATCTCTTCACCAAGCACAATACTGAACTCACCGTTTTGTAAGGTATCAATACTGCCTTCTACCATATGCTCGTTGATGATAGAGACGTTTTTCTCGTATTCAGGATCGACGCCGGTGACCATAATCCCAGCCACTTGACCGTTAGAGGTCAGCATACCTTGCAGCTGGATAAAAGGCGCAACGGCAGCGACTTCTGGATCTTCTTTGATCTTATCTGCCACCTGCTTCCAATCACCGATAATCTCGGTTGAGATCACCGTCGCTTGTGGCACCATACCCAAAATACGAGTCTTTAGCTCCCGATCAAAACCATTCATGACCGATAGCACGGTAATCAATACCGCCACGCCAAGCGTCAGACCAATCATTGAAATCAGCGATATAAAGGAGATAAAACCATTACTACGCTCTGCTCGGGTGTACCGTAAGCCGATAAATAACGCTAAAGGACGAAACATATTCAAACTCTTTATCTTATCCACGTGCGACTTTATTTATGTTATAAAACCAGATGCAACAACCGCCTCGTAGCATTACATTTACTAAGGCGCTTGCTGCAAAAACATATCAATCGAACACAAAAACAGGGGTTATGACCAGCAAAATGCCGCTGTCAAAAGGGAGCTAGTTTGACACAATTTGACTTATATGTGCCAGTCATTAGCGCAAACTGCCAGTATTTTTTAATAAAAACTCAACTTTTAACATTATTTTTCATGAGGGGCTTGCTATTAGTTGCGTCTATACCTATATATTGTATGCTAAGGACAATTGTCATTAACCCCTCATTGTTGTTTGTTGCCTCTTTACTGATGACATTGCTGGTTATCATAAACCAATCCGCTCACATATTGGATAATGGTCAGCAATCACAGTTTTAGACCCAAACCTCATGGCTGACTTAAGTTTGAGTATATTCATGACCATTAATTATCAATATAAAAATATCCAATCCCCTACCAAAATCACTTTATCTGACGAGCAGTCTGCCGGTCACGCCGATCATTGGCGCATTTTGACCGATGACATGAGTCAAGACGTACCGGAATGGCTGCAAAAGATGATTGAAAAAGCGGCCATGCCTAAAGGGCTTAACAGCAATGTCAGTGCCAAAGACAGCTGTTTGCTGCTATCTGAAGACCAGCCTTGTCATATCAATCAGGTGCTCGCGATGAAAGATGGCAAGCCTGAATGCTTTATTAACGCCTACCCTTGTGTCGATAGCCCTTATGGGCTGACGTGCAAAATTGAACGTATGATTGTCAATGACAATACCCATGATGCGGTCTTGCGCTTACGCACCGCTGATGGCAGCATCATCTATGCTTTTGACCAGCTTTATACGGCTAACCGTCATTTATATCAGCAGGATATGGCGTATTATGTGAATTTCAGTGCTTGGGCGCATGAGATTAAGCTTAGCGAACAAGACGAAGTGATTATGGTCGAAGACCAAGAAGCCATTCGCTACCATCGCGCTTTTAACGACATTGTCGCCGCCAACGATGGAAAAATGCCCGATGATTTACAAGAGCAAATCAAAGCGTGGCAGCCAGAGACCAAAGAACAAATGGCACCGGTTGAGATTAATCTCGGTCATATGTGTGCTTACCTGTTTGGTGATACCTTAGGGCAAGAAGATGAAGCTTGGTGTCAAGGTCAAGTGCTTGGTAAGCAAGAAACGCTGTTTAATGGTAAGCCCATTATCTTATTTGATGTGGTGGTACTGCGTGAGCAAGATGCTGACCCATTTGTAATCCGTATTGGTGCGCCTAAAACTTCAACCACTGCTGCTATCCAAGTTCATGACTATGTACAGGCGAATATCTGGTTACAAGCAGCGATTTATAAAGAAAATCAAAAATCGCAAGCAAGCGCGCAACAATCAAAAGCCAGCTAATTTAACACAGTCCTCTACTGTTAAATTTGTCAATAAAAAAGCCCTTAATATGAACTGAACCCCATAAGTTGGACACAACTTATGGGGTATTTTTATGCATTACGACCTAGACTTTAAGATAAAAGTCATCGCATACTATAGGCAAGGACATACTGGTCATGCTACGGCTGAGAAATTTAACCTAGACAATAAGATAGTTGTCAGATGGGTTAAACAGTATCAAAGCGGTGGTATCGATGCTATCAAACCAAAGACAAGCAAAGCCTACTATAGTGGCGAGTTTAAACACGAAGTGATTACAACGATGCTTACCCAAGGCTTAAGTCAATTGGAAGTAGCTTTAAGGTATAACATCAGCTCACCGGCCTTAATTAGCCACAGGCACAAAGCGTATCGGCTTTATGGTATGTCTGGACTAATATCCAAACCTAAAGGTAGAACCGCCATGAGTAAACCCTTTATTACAGACAAGCCAGATGATGAAAAGACGCTAGCAGAGCTTAAGCGTGAGAATGAGTACCTACGTGCGGAGAACGCCTACCTAAAAAGCTGGATGCCTTGCTCAAACAGAAGAAGAAACAAGCTTTGAAAAAGCAAGGCTCATCGAAGGACTAAGACAAGAGCACCCTTTATCTGCTTTGCTAAACATCGCTAAGATGGCTAAGAGTGTCTTTTACTACCATAGGTGTCAGTTTGATGTTAAAGACAAATATGCAGACTTAAAACATCATATTGCTCAGATATACCACAAGCATAAAGGCAGGTATGGTTATCGTAGAGTCACGGCCGCGCTAAAGCAGTTAGGGGTTTATCATAACCATAAGCTCATCGCTAAGCTGATGCGTAACATGAAGCTTAGCGCAAAGATAAGACGTCAGAAGTACCGATCTTACAAAGGACAACAAGGCAAGATTGCGAAGAACTATTTAAAGCGCCAGTTTCATGCAGATAAACCAAATAAGCGCTGGCTGACCGATATTACTGAGTTTAAGGTGGGTGATGATAAGCTGTATTTGTCACCCATACTTGATTGTTATAACAATGAGATCATCACCTATACGCTCTCAAAGAGACCCACTTATGACTTAGTTGGTAAGATGCTAGCTAGTGCTTTAGATAAGACAAAGGCGTGCCGTGGTAAGAGATTAATGCTGCATTCTGATCAAGGGTGGCATTATCAAATGAAACCGTTTAGCACGACGCTTAAACAGCATGGAATTAAGCAAAGTATGAGCAGAAAAGGCAACTGCTTAGATAATGCACTGATGGAGGGGTTCTTCGGTACGCTGAAGTGCGAGACGATTTATATTGAGAAACCGAAAACTATTGAGCAGTTAGAGAAACAGATTCATGAGTATATGCATTATTATAATCATGAGCGTATTCAACTTAAATTAGAAGGACTGAGTCCTGTGCAATACAGAACTCAGTCCTTGTTATAAACTAAACCGTCCAACATTTGGGGGTCAGTTCAATATGAATTAAGGGCTTTTTTATGTTAAACGTTATATTTTATAAAAATGAAAAACAGACCGTTAAGCCATGGTAGTCATTGATTTGATATTACTGTACAGCTCTTTTTGCTCCGCACTTGGACGCGCCGTTTGTACTGCCATCAATTGTGACATATCGCCTTCAACACGGATTTTACCACCCATAAAGGCGCCCATGATTTCATTGGTATCAAAATCAGTGATGATTGATTGTAAGATGCTGCGATCAAGCAATAAAGTCGTCGTCGCTGCGTCATTTAAGCCGCGATGTAATAAACCATTCGCGAAACTGGCCTCGATATCTTGCTCAGTATCAGATACTTTTAGGTTCACAATCATATTAGCCAATGCTGGTGGTAGATTTAGTTCACCAGCCTCTTGACCCATTTGCTCAACTTGTTCAAACCATTCGTCTGTCAAAAAAACTGCCATATTATTATCCTTAATACCTATTATAAAAAGCTCATGTATAAAAAGCTTATGTATGGACAGCTTGCGCCGTTAAAGGCATAAGACTGACCGCTATTTCAATGATTAAAATAATTGTTAACAGAGGTATAAAAACGTCCTGTCAGCAATACTGTTCAGCGCCATTATAAGATGCGACTTGATAATAAGTAAAACTTATTTATAGCCTCTTAAAGGTCCAATGTAGCAATGGTTACAAATTTTTCTGATAAGTTTGCGTTTTGCTTCATTAGCACTATGTTTTTTCACCCCTAGAATAGTAGGGAAATTGGGTATAAAATGGGAGCATAATGCTGCAATATTAAGTTGTTGGCGCATATTTTTACCAAAGAGTTTGTATTTTGGCGCATAGTTCTGATGATATTTGATTAGGTTTGCGTTACAATACCCTTAAACAGAGTCGGGAGTTTTAACTAAACATTACCTAAACATGTTTTTTTGTCAGCCGCCGCTAGCATACATTGATGGTGCATAAGCTTTTTAGCGCCAGTTGAATATCAGTATCTATCTTCGTTCATACTGTTTTTATCAGTAATAATTAAGATACATACTCAGCCTCAATAGATGTTTGATGCTCAAGGAAGGCACGTTTTCTTATCAAATCTGACCGTTTATTAACAATCCTACTATCGACTAGCTGTGAGCGCAGTGCGTTTTTATCGCCGTCCTCTACTCATCAGCAATAGCTGATAACTAGCGAAGTTGATAGTTAATAATGGCAAGACTGATAAGAGTAGTCAAAAAATAGCATGTACCGCAATCATTGTCTGCTTATAAATTTTTATAAGACAGCTGCCGCGGAGAGTTAGTTAATTCTGTTGATAATTCGGGCTGTAAAGGAATCATCCAATGAGTTTACAAAACACAGCAGTCGCCCCAGTTGACCGTGAATATGAAATCACTGTCGTAAGATTCTTTACGATAATGGCCGTGATATGGGGCATCGTCGGCATGAGTATTGGTGTGTTCATTGCTTCACAGTTAGCATGGCCAGCACTCAACTTTGACATTCCATGGTTGACATTTAGTCGCCTAAGACCGCTCCACACCAACGCGGTTATCTTTGCATTCGGTGGCTCTGCCCTGTTCGCAACGTCTTACTATATTGTCCAGCGTACCTGTAAAACGAGGCTATTTGCGCCTTATTTGGCCTGGTTCACCTTTTGGGGTTGGCAGACGGTTATCGTCGCCGCCGTTATCACCCTGCCTTTAGGGTTAACGTCTACCAAAGAATACGCCGAGCTTGAGTGGCCGATCGATATTTTGATTGCCTTGGTATGGATTTCTTACGCCATCGTCTTCTTCGGTACGCTAATCAAACGTAAAACCTCACATATTTATGTGGCTAACTGGTTCTTTGGCGCTTTTATTATTACGATTGCTCTACTGCATATCGTAAACAGTATGGCTATCCCTGTTAGTGCGTTTAAATCTTATTCGTTATTTGGCGGTGCAACTGATGCGATGGTGCAGTGGTGGTACGGGCATAATGCGGTAGGTTTCTACTTAACGGCCGCTTTCCTTGGGATGATGTATTACTTCGTTCCAGTACAGATTGGTCGTCCTATTTATTCTTACCGTTTGTCTATCGTTCACTTTTGGGCATTGATTGCTTCATATATGTGGGCTGGTGGTCACCATTTGCATTATTCAGCGCTTCCAGATTGGACGCAGTCATTAGCAATGGTATTCTCAATCATCCTATTTGCACCATCTTGGGGTGGTATGATTAACGGTGTACTAACGCTATCAGGTAGTTGGGATAAGTTACGTACCGATCCGATCATTCGCTTTATGATTGTGGCATTGTCGTTCTATGCGATGTCGACGTTTGAAGGTCCAATGATGTCTATTAGGACCGTTAACGCGTTATCTCATAACACTGACTGGACTGTAGGTCACGTACACTCAGGTGCGCTTGGCTGGGTTGGTATGATTACCATTGGTTCGCTATACGTACTGTTACCACGTATCTATAACAAACCAAAAATGTACTCAATCAGCTTAATCACCACGCATTTCTGGTTGGCAACAGCAGGTACTATCTTCTATATCGTCTCTATGTGGATTTCAGGTATTGGCCAAGGCATGATGTGGCTTGCGACCAACCCAGACGGTACGTTGGTATACAGCTTCGTTGATACGGTTGAGTTCTCACATTTCCCATATATCGGTCGTGCTTTTGGTGGCCTATTGTATGTATCGGGTATGTTTGTTATGGCATATAACGTTTATAAAACACTGCAAATGCCAGAAGGTAAGCCTGTAGATATCGCTGACCCAACGGATCATGAACCTAGTGTTGATAAACCTTCGGCAGCTAACGTATAAGGAGCGATCATGTCTGGTACACCGCATGAAATTATTGAAAAAAATACAGGCTTGTTGGTTATCGGTATTGTTATTGCCATTAGCTTTGCAACGCTCGTTGAAATCGTACCGCTGATTTATGATAACAAGGGTCCTGAAGAAGGTGGGGTGAACGCTCCCCTTCCCGCCATGGAGCCATGGACTGCACTTGAGTTTGAAGGTCGTGACATCTATATTCGTGAAGGCTGTCACGTCTGTCATACCCAAATGATTCGTCCGTTACGTGCTGAAGTTGAGCGTTATGGACCTTATTCGCGTGCTGCAGAATCAACGTGGGACCATCCATTCTTATGGGGTTCAAAACGTACGGGTCCTGACCTTGCACGTGTCGGTGGACGCTATTCTGAAGATTGGCAAAAACAGCATCTGATTGCGCCACGTTCTTTAGTACCTGAGTCAGTAATGCCTGGTTTCCCTTGGCTTGCAACCAATGAAGTTAATGGTAGCAATGTTCAAGCCAAAATGCGTCTATTCCGCGATCGCTTCGGTGTGCCTTATACTGAAGAAGATATCGAAGGCGCACCCGATGCTGTACTTGGTGCCACTGAGCTTGATGCTTTGGTTGCCTATTTACAGCAATTAGGTACCGCGATGGAAGGACAGCGCTAATGGGTATTGGTGAATTACAAACAATTGCGACCGTTTCTGCCTTTATTGCCTTCGTAGGCGTTGCATGGTGGGCGTATTCGCCAAAAAACAAAAAACGCTTCGAAGAAGATGCACAACTTGCGCTTGATGACGAAGATATCGAATCTTTGTCTGAAGAGCAGCGCAATAAGGATAAACGATGACATTTTTTTGGAGTTCTTGGATCACCATACTAAGTATTATGTGTTGGGCGGGTATCCTCGGTGTTTTGCTAATGGTTTTGAAGTACAAGCCAGAAGTAGAAGAAGACGGTACCACTGGCCACACTTACGATGGCATTCAGGAATACGATAAGCCACTCCCTAAATGGTGGCTAGTGATATTTTTTGGCTCAATCATTTGGGCCGTTGCATACTGGATATTTTTCCCTGCTATCTTTCCATCAAAGTGGGAAGGTATTACAACCGTAGAAGTGGATGGCAAAACCTTACCATGGACTTCTCATAACGAGTTGAACAGCGAACTTGAAAGTAATAACAAAGTATTTACCGATAACTTTGAGCAAAACATTTTGGCCAAGGCCGATGCGAGCGGTGCAACAAAAACCCTAGCAACGCTTTCTGAGATGCAAGCAACGCTGCGTCATAGTGAGAAGCCACCAGCAGAGCTACAGGCTCAAATCGACGAGAAAGTGGCCGAGTTGGCACCTTATGTAGAAAAGCTGGCTGAAAACCCGAATGCATTGAAGGTTGGTAGTCGCTTGTTCCTACAGAACTGTGCAGTTTGTCATGGCTCTAACGCCAAAGGTGCGGCAGGCTATCCAAATCTTACCGATAATGACTGGTTATATGGCGGTGAGGCGGCAAACATCTTGACGACTCTACATAACGGCCGCGTCGGTGGTATGACCGCATGGCGCGACCAAATCGGTGAAGACGGTGTTCGTGCCGTGTCTGAATATGTCCTATCAATATCTGGCAATCAACCAGGTTATGAGTTGGATAAAGCCAAAGTTGCTCAGGGTGAGGCAATCTTCAACGAGCCAACCAACTGTGTACTTTGTCATGGTCCAGACGCAAAAGGTATGACTTCTACTGGCGCGCCAAACTTGACAGATAAAATCTGGCTATACGGCGGCGATCGTGAAACTATTCGCGAAACGGTACGTTATGGTCGTGCAGGCGTAATGCCTGAGTGGGAAACCAAACTGGGTAATGAGCGCATTATGTTGCTTGCTGCTTATGTTTACTCTCTATCAGACAGAAGCGCTCAACCTGCTAAAGCAAAAACAGTCTCTGCCCCTGCTCCTCAGGCAGCGACAACCGCTACAGCAGAAACAACAGCCGCTAACTAATCATATTTAGTCAGTCGCTATATCGTAAATAAGTAAGTTTAAAAAAGGGAGGACTGTTATTGCAGTTCTCCCTTTTTAGTTATTCATTGAGGGCTAAATGTTGGTTATAGTGAGTAAATTCAATAAAAACCTTAATAATCTCATTAACAATAATCAGGCTTGGTCATTTGTCCCTTGCTTATGATTTGTTTCTCATGAGTAGATGCTATTACTGCATTTGGCGATCAATAATGATGAGATTAATGTTGCTTTCTAGCATTATTGCCCCATTTATAGTAGGGAGAATGTTAAAATAGCTATCTATGAGAAACACTATTGAATCATCCATTTAAGCATATTTAAACCCATTATTTACAATCGCTCATTTGGTAGTCGAGTCAGCATATTTTGACTTTCAGTCTGTCTCGCTACTTACTGACATTGATAACATCGCACATTCATATACCCAGTTATTCAGGGTATTTGTTCATCATGCCAGCAGACTGATTCTTTTTTTAAAGAGGCACGTTTATGTCAGCACAACAATCCAATAAAATCCCTGTCGTCGATCTTAACGCCAATAAAAAACGTGTACATCCCAGATTTGTCACCGGATTTTATCAAAACATCCGTGTCATTAGCATGTATGCGTTTTTGGCATTATTTCTGATTTTACCGTGGCTACGTTATAACGGTAGGCAAGCAATCTGGTTTGATGTGCCGTCGCAGCATTATTATATTTTTGGTATGACCTTTTTAACCCAAGATTTTTACTTTATTGCTGCTTTTGCGCTTATTGCTGCCTTTGCGCTATTTATGGTGACTGTCTACGCCGGACGGGTGTGGTGTGGCTATGCCTGTCCCCAGACCATTTGGACGCATATGTTCCAATATGTTGAAAAGCTGGTGATTGGCGATCGTAACAAGCGTATAAAGTTCGATAAAGAGCCTATGAGCGCACAGAAAGCGTTTAAGCGTTTTTTAGTGTATTTTATCTGGTTTGTGTTTTCCATGATTACCGCCACAACCTTTGTCAGTTATGTATCGGGTACTGAGGCGTTGTATCAAAATTGGCAGATGATAGGGTTTATCCCCTTCCCTGATTGGTCAACGTGGATATGGGTATCGATATTTATTTTTGCTTTCTCGACCTACGTCAATGCAGGCTATATGCGTGAGCAGATGTGCGTGCAAATCTGTCCTTATGGCCGCTTCCAAAGCGTGATGTTCGATAAAGATACGTTAATCGTTTCTTACGATTATGAGCGCGGTGAGCCTCGCGGCGCGCGCAAAAAAGGCACCAACCCTGAGGATTTAGGCGACTGTATTGAATGTCAGATGTGTGTGCAGGTCTGCCCGACAGGTATTGATATTCGTGATGGCTTGCAAGTAGCTTGTATCCAATGTGCTGCCTGTATCGATGCGTGTAATGATGTGATGGATAAAGTTGGCTACCCACGCGGGCTGATTCGTTATACAACAGAGCGTCAATTGGTCGAAAAAGAGCCAAGCCGCGTATTCCGTCCGCGCTTCTTCGCTTATTTAACCTTACTGACCGTGCTTTGTGGCGGCGTAATTTATGCCTTGAATGATCGCGTACCGCTAGAAATTGATATTCGCCGTGACCGCAACCAGTTGTCATCATTGAATCAGCAAGGCATGATTGAGAACAGCTATATCGTCAAATTGACCAACAAAACGCAAGAGCCTCACACTTATAAGATAACCCTTGAGCCACAAGACGGTTTGAGCTTAGAGCTGCGCTTTAACGATGTGCCGTTAGAGGCTGGTGAAAGCTTTGATATGCCAGTCAGTATTTATGGTGACCCTGATGTGATTGAGTTTGGTCAAACACCAGTTACTTTAAATGTGAAGAGCGAAAATGGTCAGTATAATGTTAGCAAACAAAACATCTTTACCACGCAAGGACAATAAGTCTTTGCGTGCTTAATTACTATATTTTATAACTCTCGTCCGTTAGTCATTAGCTGTTGGTTGATGACTATCCATCAATGATTAGCGGGTGAATATTTCGTCATTAATCTGGCAGTATTGAGCCATCATTTTATCCGTTGATACCGTTTATAACTCTCTGACAGACAGCTATAAACGAATATCTGATTAATAGGTATGTTATGTCTAGTCCAGCCCCCAACTTTAAGCATCAAGATAGCCAGCCATGGTACAAAAACTATATGGTGGTTATTTTTGTCATTGGCATGCCAGCGTTAGTCGTTATTGCTTGCATTTGGTTTGTCTATTATTCTTACCAAATACGTGACAGTGTGGTACGTGACGATTGGTATATGGATGGCAAAACCCTCTATCATGACGTCTCGCGCGACAAGCTCACCTATGATTTAGACTTACACGGTCAAATGCAGTTTGCCGATAATGGTGATATCGTGTTTTATCTAAATTATCCTGAGCAGAGCTTGCAGTCTGGTAAATTATCAAATGGCGAGCCGGTTACTTATCCTGATACCTTAGAGTTATCTATCTCACATGCTACCGATATCAAAAAAGATCGTGATGTTGTGTTAAAACATGAAGAAGGTAATAAATACAGCGCTCAGGTAAATATTGACCCAGTCAAAGCCAAATATTACTTACAAGTTAGTAATGATGGTAAGGATGATTGGCGTATGCAAGATGTGGCAAAATTGCCACGCTCAGAGGTAAGTTTTAATCCGCTACCGGTGTTTGCCGAAAGCTAATATTATTTAAATAGCTACTCTTAAAATTAAAAAACCAGCCCTTAATAATTAAGGGCTGGTTTTTTATGGGGCTAACATTCATGGATTTAACTTTATCAAATTAACTTAAGATTATTTAAGCAACATATAGTCAGTGAAAAGTAATATCGATACATCACGCGCTGCTGATATCAATTTTTCTTGCTTGCTGTGCCTGCGCAGACAGAGGCTACAAAAAATTGATATCAGCAATACCGTAGCGTTCTTAGGATATTTTGACTATAGCTTTAAACCATCAGCGCATTAAATAACAGGGTTAATGGTTGGGATTTTCTGCGTTATGCGGCTGTTTTTTGCCGTCTCAGTTTCAGCTTGCAAGTTCTGACTATTGGCAAATTTTGGATTAAAGACTTGAGTTTTTGGCGCTACAGGTAAGCCAATCTCAGCCAAGCTCTCGGTCTGCCCTGCTTGGATATTATCGCCTTCAAATAAGCGTTCATTATCATCACGCTCCAGGCTTAATGTCTCAAAATCAAATAATTCACGATCGGCTAATTGCGACGGTGCGACGTTTTGCATGGCTTTAAAAATAGACGCTAAGCGCTGTGGATGGGCATCATCCCATTCGCGTAGCATGTCATTGATAATCGCCCGTTGTAGATTGGTTTGGCTACCGCATAGATTACAGGGAATAATCGGAAATTCTTTTAAACGGGCATATTCAATGATGTCTTTTTCTTCAACGTAGGCAAGCGGACGAATCAGCAAGTTTTGCTTATCATCGCTAAGCAATTTAGGCGGCATCGATTTCAGCGCGCCGCCATGAAATAAGTTTAAGAAGAACGTCGCGAGCATATCATCGCGATGATGGCCAAGGGCGATTTTGGTTGCGCCAATTTGTTTGGCAAAGCCGTATAGCGAGCCACGGCGCAGACGTGAACAGGCCGAGCAATAAGTTTTACCTTCTGGCACCACGCTTTTGACAATACTATAAGTGTCTTTTTCTAAAATATAATGCGCGATACCTTGCTCGTTTAAATAAGCGGGCAAAATATCTTCAGGATAACCAGGCTGCTTTTGGTCAAGATTGACCGCAACGATATCAAAGCTAATCGGGGCAATACGCTTGAGTAACAACAAGATATCTAGCAGTGTATAGCTGTCTTTGCCGCCTGACACACAAACCATGATGACGTCGCCATCTTCAATCATATTAAAATCGCGAATCGCCCATGATACTTGGCGGCGTAGCTTTTTTTGTAGCTTGCGAAATTGTGCCGTTTCAGTCGGTAGCAGCTGATTAGATGATAATTGCTCAGCCATATCATTGTCATGCGCAACTTCGTCAGCGACATCCGTATCTAATGCATAGCTATCCCAACCAGTCTCGGCAGAGCTAGCATCCGTAGAAGCAGCATCGATAGACGCAGCATCAAACTGAGGGGTGATTTGTGGCGTAAACAAGGTCGCTACGGTCATAAGTTACTCAATATCTTTACAAGGTTGATTTTGCTATAAAGCAGTTAGCAATATTTTTAGCACACGGGCTTTAAAAGCAGCGATTATAACAAATTTTGCTAACAGATTGAAAATATGACGTTAATTGATAAGGCTAAATACCAAGCCAACTTAAGAAGGCAACTTAAGAAGACAGCGTAAGACTGTTATTTAACTTGATAACAGCACTTATGCCTAATCGCCTGTTTGATTGCCCTATGTCTGATTAATAGTGTTTGATGGATAATACAAATACAGTGCTGACTGAAATATCCTTTAGCCACTACTTAATTACGCTTTAGCCCTTTTTTAATAACACCTTCAAGGTTCTGTAATGGGGCTATTTTTGCTAAAATAGACGGCTTTCGTAAATCCATATTTTTGAACCAATACTTTCAAACTAATAATAGATACCACTATGACTCTTGTTACTGCGCAAACCTCCTCTACCAATCCAGCAAACGACGCTAACTTGATGGCGCTGCATAAAAGCCAAAATGCCGTGGTGCTACTATCAGGCGGGCTCGATTCCGTGACTTGTTTGTATTGGGCAAAGGCGCGCTATGCTTCTGTGACGGCGGTCAGTTTTAATTACGGTCAACGTCATAATAGTGAGCTTGTTGCAGCCAAAGCCATCGCTGAAACCGCAGCAGTCAATCATCGCATTATTGATATCGATATCGCGCAACTTGGCGGCTCATCACTCACCGACCACAGCATGATTGTCCCTGATGGCGATACCGATAAATTCCCCAGTAAAAATCGTGATGAGATCGATAACGACGCTATTCCAAACACTTATGTACCTGCGCGTAATACCATATTTTTATCTTACGCCTTGGCAGTCGCTGAAGTGACCGATGCCAACCATATCGTCATTGGCGTAAGCTCCGTCGATTATTCAGGCTACCCTGATTGCCGTCCAGAATATATCGCTGCTTTTGAGCACATGGCCAATCTTGCCACCAAAGCTGGCGTCACCGGACACCATTTATCGATTCAAACACCACTGCAGCAGTTATCTAAAGCCAAAACCATCGAGCTTGGTTTATCGTTAGGGGTCGATTATGGGCAGACGATTTCTTGTTATCAAGCAGATGTCGATGGGTTGGCTTGCGGTGTTTGCGACAGCTGTGTGCTGCGCCGCCAAGGATTTGCCCAAGCTGGCGTTACTGACCCTACCCATTATCAGCCTTAATAGCCTGAATAAATACTGTAAAAACAGGCTTATAGCTACCTTAAAGTACGAGTATGATTGTCTTAATAGCGCAGCTCATTAAATATTTGCGCAACATTTGCTTGCATTAACACAGCACGCTGGCGTTGTATTTTAAGCAATTTAATTGCTATGGTATGGGCGACTATATCAATGACAAGATAACCGTACTGATAGTTAGCTAAATGTAATGAGTGCAATATAGATGAAGAATTGCCTATATATTTGCTCATGCAAGTTATAAAATAAGTGACAAAACTAGTATCCTAACCATTGTTAAAATCAGTGCTAAAATCAATACTTAGACCAGTAACCAAATAAAACGACCAAGATTTTTGCCTATAAAATCTGAAAAATTGACGCGACCTATAGAGGATGTTTATGAAGTTGTTGCCCGTATTACCCCTAGCCCTAGCTGCTCTGTTTGCATTGCCACAAGCAAATGCTGCCGATATCAAGCAAAATAATATCAATACCTGTGTCAATGGCGCGGTCAAATATAAGGTCGCTGACAAAAATACCGCGACCAAATTATGTAAATGCACCATCGGTGTCCGTAGCGAGATGACCATCGGTCAGATGTGGGAAATTGAAAGCTACGCGCAAGATAAAAAAGACCCATCAAGCTTACCTTACGTGAAAAAAATGCAAAAAGACCTGCAACAATGCACGGTTGGCTTGGATTTAAAGCAGCCACAAAAACCTGCTTAAAGCACGTAAAAGATATTTGCTGCAAAATACAAAAGACTGGTCATTGCCAGTCTTTTTTGTTGCTAATGAATAAGTGAAGTGTAAAACTGAGTAGTTATTGCCATGAATCTGCCTATAATAAGAGCAATCACTATAATATATGTATAAACGACAATATATGCATAACCAAAACTAATAAGGATTTTATAATGGCCAAGCCGACCACCGAGACTATTGCCCTACCTGATTTCCCAGTCACCATCGTGCGCGAGCTAGACGGCAACTTTATACATGACGACATCAGCCTAAAAGAGCTGGTTACTCATACCGATAAAGGCCTAATTTTATATTTTTATCCCAAAGACAATACCCCAGGCTGCACCACGCAAGCGACAGAGTTTACCGCTCAGCTCAATGAGTTTGATAAATTGGGTTACGATATCATCGGTGTCTCGCGTGATAGCGTCGAATCTCACGAAAAATTCATCGCTAAACACCATCTTAATATCGCACTTATCAGTGATAGTGATGAGAAATTATGCCAGTACTTTGATGTTATTAAAGAAAAAAACATGTATGGCAAAATCAGCTTAGGTCTAGTACGTTCTGCCTTTGTCTTTGATAAAGATGGCACACTAACTCATGCGCAGCGTAATTTACGCGCTGCTGGCTATACTGAGCGTTTACTGAATACGTTAGCGCCTTGATTTTTCAATAGCCTTTTTCATCGTTTTTTATGCAAATCCATCACCTAATATCACATTCGCCTGATTTGAGAATACTATGAATAAACAGCCTGATAGCACTGCTGACAGTAGCCATACAAAAGTGACACGCAAGGTATCGGTTGCGGTCATTGGCGCTGGTACTGCTGGTCAAAATGCCTTTCGCCAAGCCCGCAAATTAAAAGACGACGTCATAATTATTAATGATGGATTTTGGACAACCACCTGTATTGCGGTCGGTTGTATGCCAAGTAAACTGCTTATTGCTGCTGCTGACCGCGCACATGAGGCCAATCATTCTGGCGAGTTTGGTGTACATGCCAGCGCACGAATAGATGGCAAACAAGTCATGGCGCGGGTTCGCGCTGAGCGTGATCATTTTGCCAGCTACGTTGAGGAGCAAGTTGAAAGTTGGCCTGCAGAAACGAAAATAGCGGGTCGCGCTTATATCAATGAACAGGGATTGATTGAGGTTAACAATGAGCTAATCGAAGCGGATAAAATCATTGTGGCGACTGGTAGCTCAACCTTTATCCCAGAAGGCTGGGCGGACAAGCTTGGCGATACCATGCTTACCTCTGACACTGTCTTTGAGCTAACTGATTTACCAAAGTCACTGGCGGTGGTTGGTGCAGGTGCCATCGGCTTAGAGCTTGCCCAAGCCTTTAAACGCTTAGGCGTCGACGTTACTTTATTTAATCGTGTCAAACGCGTCGCCAGTTTAAAAGACGATGACATTAATAATAAAGCCATCGATTGCTTAAATCGCGAACTAACCATGCATTTAGGTAGCAACATTACCGAGGTTGGTATTCAGGAAAATTCAATCGATAAAGGCTCGGTTGCCTTTATCGATTACGAAGATAGCGCCGGTCAAACGCAACAGTGGCAAGGCGAGTACGTACTGGTTGCCACAGGTCGCCGCAATAATATCGATGAGCTTGGTATTGAAAATCTAGGCGTCGAGCTTGATGATAAAAACCGCCCAAAGCAGCTTGATAAAAAGACTGGTAAAATCGGTGATTTAGAAGTCTATATCGTTGGTGATGCCAATGCCAATCTTCCTTTATTACATGTAGCCAGTGATGAAGGGTTTAGCGCCGGCAGCCTTGTTTGCGACAATAAGACAGACGCTTATATTCGCCCGCCTGCCACGCCATTTTCTATTGTATTTTGCGCGCCACAAATCGTTAACGTCGGTATGTCGCTACCTGAAATTCAAGCAGACTCAGAGCTTGAGCATGTGATTGGCAAAGTGAGCTTTGACAATCAAGGACGTAGCCGCGTGATGGGTGTCAACTGCGGTCTATTGCATATTTATGGTTGCAAAAAGACCGATAGAATCTTGGGCGCCAGCATGGTCGGCCCTGATGCGGAATATATTGGACATATATTGGCGATGGCAATTACCAACGATTTAAGTATCAAAGACATGCTTGATACGCCTTTTTATCATCCGACGATATTAGAAGGTTTACGTACTGCATTACGTGATGTTCAGCGTATGATGAAGATACCTTATCAATCGCATGATACCCAAGAAGGCAATTTTTAAGTATTTGTTTTTAACAAGATAAGCGGCAATGTTTTTTAATAAAATTATGCTTCGTACTTTTGTCGTTTTGACTTATATCACTTTAAGTTAGCGCTCAAATAAACGCTCAAGGCAATCAAGGTCATAGTTGATTTGCCTGAGCGATTTGAGTTAATTTACAATCAGACTTTTTAACACCCATTTTATTTAGACCTAAACCCTGCATGGATGAAACAATGGCAATCGCTGGTATTACTGACTTCTTTCAAGAGATTGTTCGCGACCTACATACTAGCCTATACCTTGCTATCGGCGGCACCATAGATGAAGACTCGTTAGACTGGTCAGCTAAATCGGTAGAATTGGTGAGTACGGGCATCAAAATCCTAATACTGCTGGCGGTATTGGGATTTTTTTATTGGCTTGCTATCTACATTGTCAAAAAAAGCAGAACCAGAATCCGCTTAAATGAGCGCCGATCTAAAATTGTTCGCTCAATACTACGCTATATTTGGATTGTGACCAGCTTGATAGCTATCATGAGCCAGCTTAATTTTGAGCCAGATACGGTCAAAGCCACTGCTAAAGCCAGTACTTGGGCGGGTATTTATTATGTGCTATGGACGTCATCTGGGCAAATTATCCATAAAGTCTTGCAGCATTATGGTCTAAACGCTTCTATCGAGCAGCTACTGAAAAATATCTTGTCCGTACTATTATTGGTATTCGGACTTGCCAGCGTCATGGCGCAATTTGGCTTTGATATCGTATCGTTAGTGGCAGGTTTGGGTATTGCCGGTATTGCCGTGGGCTTTGCCGCCCAATCAACGCTTGCTAACTTTATCGCGGGCATCACCATTTTGCTTGAGCAATCGTTTCAAGTCGGCGACTGGGTCAATATCAATGACAATGAAGGGCGCGTCGTGGTTATCGCTTTACGCACGACCCATGTCTTAACCCGCGACAATATCACCGTTATTATCCCCAACTCAAACGTCGCTTCTTCTGTGGTCATCAATTTAACCTCGAAAAACTTTATACGTTTTGATATCCGTATGCGCATTGCTTTTGAAGATGATATCGACAAGGCACGTGAGGTGATTTTGCAGGTATTGTCTGAGAGCGACGTGGTATTAAATCGCCCTGAAACCTCAGCGACTGTTGATGAGATTGGCGAATACGGCGTATTCTTTATCGTGCGTTTTTGGGTCAAGCCTGCGGCTGTTGCACGTATGCCTAAAATCAAAGAAGTCTTACGCGAGAATATCAAACGTGCCTTTGATGCCGCTGATATATCAACCCCTTATCCGCATATGCGCCTGCTGATGCCAACAGAGCAGGTTTACCCTATCGTTACCAAGCCAGTTGCGACCCCTACCCAGTTGGTCACAGAAACAGCCGCGTTAAAAAAAGACAGTAAACCGTAATTAGTCAGTGTCATTAGCTGCTTAACGATATTAAAAAAACAATGATGCGCCATGATTTTAGTTTAAAAACAAAAAGCCATTTCTTGAAAACAGTCTTTTAAAGAATGCTGCTTTAAACTATCCATGGCGTAATTATGGTAAAATTGGCGGTTAAACATCTTATTTTATGATGTGCCTTATTTATCAATATTTATCAATTTAGCCCACAGGTATCCGTATGACCGAAACAACCACGCCCAACTCCTTACCAGCCGCTTCAGCAGAGTTGTCGCTTGACCTTATTATTACCTGTGCCGATGGGCTTGAGGCACCGCTACAAACTGAGCTGACCAGTTTTGGTATTGCAAGCGAGATCAAGAGTACTGGTCGTTTAGCGGTGACTGGTACATTGCGTGACCTATACACCATTTGCTTGTGGTCGCGGGTTGCGTCACGGGTATTGATGCTGATTAAACGCAAAAATATCAATACTGAATACGATGTGGCAGAGCAGCTTTATGGTTTGGCAAAATCGGTCGATTGGACGGAACAATTTAAGCTAGAGCAAACGTTCGCCATTCGTCTATCGGTTGATAAACGCGTTGCCGTCAGTCAGCAATTTGCCATGCTGCGTATCAAAGATGCGATTGCCGATACCTTTAACGAAGTATATGACAGCCGTCCTAACGTCGATAGTAAAAACCCAGATTTTTCGGTGTTTGCAACGGTCAATGATAAGCAAGCTGAGCTGTATTTAGATTTATCAGGCACCAGTTTGCATCGCCGTGGCTACCGTGTGGCGATGACCGAAGCGCCATTAAAAGAGAACTTAGCAGCAGCGTTGCTTTACAGCGCAGGCTGGCATAAGAAAAATGAAGAGGGTAATGCCCCTTTATATAATGCTCTGATTGATCCAATGTGTGGTTCTGGTACTTTTATTATTGAAGCCCTTCTCATGCATTGTGATTATGCCGTCGGTATTGATAAAGCCGCCAATCAATTTGGTTTTTACGAGTGGCAGCATCATGACGATGCGCTGTGGCAACAGATGATTGACGATGCCCAGACGCGTTTCCGCGATGCGTTGGCCATTACCAACGAACAGCCAGATACTTTGCCACTGATTTTGGGCTTTGACGCCGATAGCGGTGCAATTTTGGCGACAGAAAAGAACTTGATTGCCGCCGGTTTGCAGGACTTATTACCACTGCTTGACCTTGAGACGCGCGCCCTTGACCAACTAAGCAGCGTCCTAAAGCCACTGGTCGATGATGGTCGCTTAAGCAATCCTTTAGTCATTACCAACCCGCCGTATGGTGAGCGCTTAGGTGATGAAGAGATGATTAAGCCGTTATATCATGCGCTTGGGCTGATTTTACAAGACAGTTTTGCCGGTATTGATATTGACCCTATGGTTGGAATCTTGGCTGCCAATGTCGAACAAGTGGATATATTACCGATTAAAGAGCCAAAAACTTTACGCTGTCATAACGGTGCTATTACGGTTTATTTCCGCTACGGCACCTTGATTGCGGGGCAAACGGGTAATTTGGTCAGTCGCTTTGAGAAGCGTGAGATTGAAGTGGAAGAAGGACAAGACTTCATCAACCGCTTGCAAAAAAATCTTGCCAAACTGAAGAAACTGGCTAAAAAAGACACTGTCAGTAATTTACGCGTTTATAACGCTGATTTGCCTGACTTCAAAGTAGCGGTCGATTTATATGGCGATTATGTGCACGTGCAAGAATACGCGCCACCAAAAACCATTCCACCTGAAACGGCGAAAAAACGCTTTAATTTGGCGTTAATGGGTATCCGTGAAGTCTTTGGCATTAACCGTGAACAAATCTTTATCAAAACCCGTGCGCGTCAATCTGGTAATGACCAATATAGCAAGCAAGGCAATACTGAAAAGCGTGGCAAGTTCTATGTCGCTCGTGAAGATGGCGCGTATTTCTATGTCAACTTTACCGATTATCTCGATACGGGTTTGTTTATTGATCACCGTAATATGCGCGCCCGTATCAAAGACAACAGTCGTAATAAATCCGTACTGAACTTATTTGCTTATACCTGTACAGCAAGTGTCCATGCGGCATTGGCTGGCGCGAAAAAAGTCACCAGCGTTGATTTATCACAGAACTACCTCGATTGGGGCAAGCAAAACTTTGTCCTAAATGGTCTTGACGTTAGCCGCAACAAATATCAGTTTGTCGCTGCTGATATCTTTGAGTGGATTAAAGACAATACGGAACAATTTGATATTATCTTTATTGATCCGCCAACCTTTTCGAACTCGAAAAAGTTCCAAGGTACCTTTGATGTACAGCGCGACCATTCGGCTCTTATCAACCGCGCGATGAACCGCTTGACCTCAGACGGCGTGTTGTATTTCTCCAACAACTTTACCCGCTTTGAGCTCGATGAGCAGTTGACTGAGCGCTATGATATTGTTGATATCACCCAAAAAACCATTGGTTTTGATTTTGATGTTAAAAAGCCGATTCATCAGAGCTTTGAGATTCGCCATCGTCAAAGCCTATAATTTAGGTTTCTAGATGCCGGTAAAGTTTAAGCACTGTATATAAACGCTGTCCTTTATCGCCAGTCTTATCGTACGCATAACCGTACACATAACAATGACCCAATCGGCTTTGATTGGGTCATTTTTTGTTGTTATGATAGAGCGTCACTAAGTAATAGTTAAGCAATAGTTAGACAACCGTTAAACGATAGTTTTATGTACAGTTTAATCCCACTATCGCTTATATTTATAGACTTTGACTTTTATAGCATTCATTCCCAACGCTGTAATAGTTAAACCTTCCCTACTCTAATAACAAGGACAATTCCATGGCATTATCCCTTAATAAAGGCGGTAACTTATCGCTCACTAAAACTGACCCAAACTTAACCAAGCTGCTTATCGGTCTTGGTTGGGATGAGCGCGCGACTTCTGGCGCTGAGTTCGATTTGGATGCCAGTGTATTTTTACTCAGCACTGCGGGTAAAGTACGCGGCGATCATGACTTTATCTTTTACAACCAGCTAAAATCTGACAATGGCGCAGTTGAGCATACCGGCGACAACCGTACTGGCGAAGGCGACGGCGATGATGAAGTCGTTAAAGTAAACCTGACCCAAGTTCCTGCTGATGTCGATAAAATCGTCGTTACCGTCACTATTCATGATGCAGCCGCTCGTAGCCAAAACTTTGGTCAAGTAGCCAACGCCTTTATCCGTGTTGTGAACGAAGAAACTGGCACGGAAGTGGTACGTTTTGATTTAGCAGAAGATTACTCTGTTGAGACGGCGATGGTATTTGGCGAAGTCTATCGCCATAACGGTGAGTGGAAATTCCGCGCCGTTGGTCAAGGCTATTCAGGTGGCTTGCAAGCCATGTGTCAGCAGTATGGCGTCGATATCTAACACGGTCTTAATATTTTATCCTTACCGTAAATCGACTTTTATAGAATGATCACGTCCAAAACCTAAGGCAGGTCTTAGCTATTTATTTAAAGTGGCTATTTTAAAGTGGCTATTTTAAAGTGATTATTGAAAATCAATATTTAAAATCACTATTTAAAACCACTATAAACAGCCACTGTTTAAAGGTGCTGTAAACAGGTACTTCAACAGTAATTATAAGCCGCTATTTTGACGGTAAAATATGGTTGCAAAATAGTCACAATTATTCATAGCTAAAAGACTGGTAATGCTTTATGTTTCGTTTAAAATTATGCAAAAAAGTGGTTAGCAATAACCGCTTTTTTTGCGGTTTGTGTCTATAATAGACCGACCTTAGCTTTATGCAACCAGACAGGATGTGTCATGAGACATTTTTATTTAGACTTTATCTTCACTATTATTGCCCTAGCGGTAGCGGCATGGTGGGGATATTCACACGGCGGTATAGGCGGTATGATAACCACCTTATCTATTACCGCTATTTTGGCCGTCATGGAGATTTCATTATCATTTGATAATGCGGTGGTCAACGCCTCAGTCCTTAAAGGCTGGGACGAATTTTGGAAAAAGATTTTCTTAACCGTCGGTATTTTAATCGCCGTCTTCGGTATGCGTTTGGTATTCCCTATTGTCATCGTCGCGGTTACCGCTGATCTTGGTATGATGCAAGTTATAGATTTGGCATTGAACGATCCTAAAGAATACTCGGCAAGACTAATGGCGCACCATGCTGAAATTTCAGCCTTTGGTGGTATCTTCTTATTACTGGTGTTCTTGAACTTTATCTTTGATGATAAAGAAGTGCACTGGTTTGATTGGCTCGAGAGCCGCTTGGCAAAACTGGGTAAAGTCGATGCCATGAGCGTGTTTGTGGCGCTTATCGTGTTGATGATTGCGGTATCATTTGCTAACCCTGAGCAGTCAGCAGCGGTATTGATTGCAGGCATATGGGGTATCTTGGTATACCTTGGCGTACAAGTGGTCTCGGGTATGCTTGAAGGTGATCTTGAAGAAGAACTAGACGCTCAAGGTAATAGTACTGGTGCTGCAACTAGCGCCATTATGAAAGGCGGTATTATCGGCTTCTTATACTTAGAAGTCCTTGATGCTTCATTCAGTTTCGATGGCGTGATTGGCGCATTTGCGATTACCAATGACGTTATCGTGATTATGCTTGGTCTTGCAATCGGTGCGATGTTTGTGCGTTCGATGACTATCTTCTTGGTCGATAAAGGCACGCTTGATGAGTTTGTTTACCTTGAACATGGCGCGCATTATGCCATTGGCGCTTTAGCCATCATCATGTTGTTATCGGTGAAATTCCATGTGCCAGAGCTTATCACTGGCCTTATCGGTATTACTTTTATTGGTTGGGCGTTTGTCGCTTCACTCAATTATCGTAAGCGCGAAGCGAAGTCGATTACTTAGTTTGAATTTTAGTTTCAACGCTAACTTCACATTAAGCAAAAAGCGCTTTGACAGAAAATCGTAGTAATGACAGGTTATATCAAGTAATTGGTGTAACCTGTTTTTTTATCTGTATTTATATAATACGTTTTTGAACACTCGATGTTTTTGAGTGCGCAGATGTTTCTGAATACTTAGCTAAATCTTTGGCATTAAATTTGAGTCTGTCTACACGCTTGATGCATGGCGCACACCTTTAATCTCTATCATCAGCAGTGCGCTCAACATAGCTTATTGCTTTCTTATTTTTCCTTCCCTGCCAGCACTTTCTGCAACTTTGCCAATATCACACCATATAAAGGTAAGAAAATAAGCACGCCCATCACTATCTTAAACAAGTAGTCCATCGCGCCAATCTCAACCCAGTGCGTTGCCATAAAAGGGTCTGGGCTTTTATAAAAGGCGATAGCAAAAAAGCAAAAGCTATCGACAAGATTACCAATAAACGTCGATACTAAGGGCGCAATCCACCATGTTTTAAGCTGGCGTAATTTATTAAACACTTGAATGTCTAACAGCTGTCCGACGACATAAGCGCTAAAGCTTGCCACCACAATGCGAAAGACAAACAGATTAAAATCTAGCAGATGCTCATGACCAACAAACTGACCATTTGAAAACACTACTGAGAAATAATAAGAAATCACCAGCGCTGGCAGCATCGCAAAGAAGATAATGCGTCTAGCGAGATTTTGACCAAATATGCGTACGGTCAAATCCGTAATCAGAAAGATGAAGGGAAAGGTGACGGCGCCCCATGTGGTAATAAAACCAAATAGTCCGACAGGTATTTGCACCAAGTAATTACTGATAGCAATAATAAAGATATGCAGACTGACAAGCCAAAATAAAGCACGGCTGTAGCGAATAGATTGAATCGGGGTGGTTGAAAGGGTACTACTGCTCATAGAAGAGTCCTTTTTTTAAGTCAGGGTAGAGGGAACCTGAGCGCGCTATTATAAATCATAATAAGATAAATAGCCAAAATAGGTCTGATATCGCCATAAAACCCTTTTTTCTAAACAAACATATAAATGTCATATAGTCACACAAAATACGCCTTGCTTAGTCAGCAAACGCTTAGTATAGTAAACCGTAATGATATGCAGGACGTGGCGTACAGGTCGATTTATTGACCTTTTGCGCTCAGATACTTTCGCTAAGATACTTTCGCTAAGATAGTTACTTTATCTAAGAGAGTAATCACTGCACTATTTTTAGTTTGTTTTATAAAACCAAATCCACTTAATTATTAATCCAAAGGATATTTATATGGCTATTAGCTTAACAAAAGGCGGCAACGTAAACTTATCAAAAGAAGCGCCCGGTTTAACCAATATTACTGTCGGTCTTGGCTGGGATCCACGCGCCACTGACGGTCAAGAATTTGACTTAGATGCGATTGGCTTTTTGGTCAACGAAGCAGGCAAAGTCCGTAACGACCAAGATTTTATCTTCTTTAATAACTTAAAGTCAGACAATGGCGCGGTTGAGCACACCGGCGATAACCGTACTGGTGAAGGCGACGGCGATGATGAAAAAATCAAAATCAACCTAGCTAGTATCCCAGCTGACGTCAGCAAAGTCGCTATCTGCGCCATCATCTATGAAGGCACAGCTCGTAACCAAAACTTCGGTCAAGTTGGCGATGCTTACATCCGTGTGGTCAATGACAATGGCGAAGCTGAAATCGCCCGTTACGACCTATCAGAAGATGGTAGCACTGAAACAGCGATGATTTTTGGTGAATTATATCGCCATAGCGGTGACTGGAAATTCCGCGCGGTCGGTCAAGGCTTTAGCGGTGGTCTTGGACCATTAGCCGCCTCTTACGGCGTCAACGTTTAACGTTAAAATAACGTCATCGTTTTATACGATAACTGTAAGACCGCTATTAAGCCCCCTATCGCAATCGATTATTTGATTGCGATAGTTAATAAGCCATCAAGTGTGCCTGTTTAAAGCATTTGATGGCTTTAAATGTAATTGGCAGGCTTAAATTAACAACGATGATTTTTATAGAAAATGAAGCATTTAAAAATTTCAGAATAAGGATTTGCACCCCATGGCCGCAACGTTTAGCTTAATCGGCACTATTGAACCTTTTTTGCATTGTAACTTAAAAAAAGGCGACTCAATTTATTGTGAAGCCAATGCCATGGTGATGATGGAGTCGAACCTTGAGCTGAAAGGTAAGCTACAGGGTGGACTCATGCAATCACTGATGCGCCGCTTTGCTAACGACGAGTCACTTTTTCAACAGCAAATTGAAGCCGTCAATGGTGAAGGTGATTGTTTGCTAGCACCCACGCTCGATGGTGATATGCAAATCATCGATTGCGGCGCTCAGCAATATACCTTGAGCGATGGCGCGTTCGTTGCCGCACAAACCGGCGTCGATATCAGAGCCAATATCCAGCGCAACCTCGGCGGCGCGGTATTTGGTGATACTGGCGGCTTTATGGTTATGCAAACCCAAGGTCAAGGTCAGGTAGTGGTGTCAGGTTTTGGCTCACTATTTGAGATTGATGTGACGCCTGACAAAGACGTCATCATTGATAACGGCCATGTGGTCTGCTGGGATTCAAACCTTGATTATAAGCTCTCGGTATCGACCAGCAAGAAAAAAGGCATCATGAGCAATATTATTAACTCCGTCACCAGTGGCGAAGGCATGGTTTTAAACTTCTCAGGAACGGGCAAAGTCATTATCTGCTCGCGCAATCGTGACAGCTATCAAGGTTGGCTACAAAGCATCTTAGGTACTAGCTCAGGTGGTCGTGGTGGCAGCGGTGGTTTTTTAGATAACATTTTATAATTTAAGTTTCATTTTATAATTTAAGTTTATAGCTAAAATTACAGCTCACATTATAACTAAGAAGCAGCGCAGAAATTGACAACTGAAAGCTCATACTGAAATCAATAACCGAAAACAGCACTGAAAACTTAAGTATTCTACTCACAATTATTATAAGGATTTTACCATGGCAGTTAGTTTACAAAAGGGTCAAAAAATCTCCCTCAGCAAAGAAGCTGGTGGTGAGCTTACTCAAGTAAAATTGGGTTTAGGTTGGGACGTCTTTCAAGGAGCGCAAGAGAAAAAAGGCGGCTTTTTAGGCAAATTATTTGGCGGCGGCAGCGGCGGCGACTCGATCGATTTAGATGCCTCATGCATTATGTTTGATGCCAATAAACAAGCCGTCGATGCGATTTGGTTCAGTCAGCTAAAATCGAAAGATGGCAGTATCGTCCATACCGGCGATAACCGCACGGGTGACGGCGATGGCGACGACGAAGTCATCAATGTTGATTTATCAAAAGTTCCAGCAAACGTAGTATCACTGGTATTTACCGTAAATAGCTTTACTGGTCAGACGTTTGAAACGGTAGAAAACGCCTTTTGCCGTATCGTTAATGCCAATAACAATACTGAAGTGGCGCGCTATAACTTATCGTCACAAGGTACTCATACGGCGATGATTATGGCAAAAGTTTATCGTCATAATAATGAGTGGAAAATGCACGCCATTGGCGAGACTGCTTCTGGTCGTACTTTCCATGATTTGATGCCGGCTATCACTCCGCATGCGTAAATAGGTTAAGCAGTCGAACTTAAGACTGTTAGTAATCTATAAGCAATCAGCCCGTCTATTTATAATAGACGGGCTGATTTTTTGGATTAAACAATACTATTAAAGCGCTTACTTACTACCACGTTTCCAGCTAAAGCCCCAATTAAAGGCTTTATCCATCTCTTGATGGCCTTTAAAGTACTGATTAATACGTTCAACGTTGATACTGCCATTTTGATTGACCAAACGTGCGATGGCGCACATTGGTAAATTACCCGCACCTTCTGTCAAACGGGTTTCAATCGGTGGCTGGTCGGGTACATGAATGGTTACGACGCCATCGGTTTGCGCCCAATTTGGTGCACCTTCGTAGATAAAAGCAAAGATAAACACTTCCT
>NZ_CAJHBF010000029.1:0-28605 GCF_904846565.1 Psychrobacter sp. CMS30
TGATTATTTACCTGCCTTGCATCGTAATACCCATGCGCCGTTTGCAGGGTATTTAGCGGTTAATGATTTTACTATTGAAATAAGCGTTAATACGCCAGACCATCAATTTGAATTATTAAGCTGCTCGCCTGAGTTATTTTTTACCTTTATTAAAGACGATGACACTGGCAAGCACCATATACGCACCAAACCTATTAAAGGTACGATGCCGCGTGGGTTAAATACTGAACAAGATAATGCTTATAAACAGCAGCTTATTGATAGCGAAAAAGACCGTGCCGAAAACGTCATGATTGTCGATTTGCTACGTAATGATTTGGGCAAATATGCCAAGATTGGCAGCGTCAAAGTGCCGCAATTATTTGCGATTGAGAGCTTTAGCAATGTGCATCATATGGTCAGCACCATCACCGCTGAGCTAAAGACAGATACCCACCCGCTTGCCGTATTGTTTGGCAGTTTGCCCGCTGGTTCCATTACAGGTACACCAAAAAAACGCGCTGTTGAAATTATCTCGGAGTTAGAAGGTGCAGCGCGCGGTGCTTATTGTGGCACATTAGGTTATATGAACTTCGATGGTAGCGGGCAATGGAATGTATTGATACGTACTTTGCAAGCAAATACCTTATCGAATGATGAGTTAGAACAAGAAAGACATGTTAGCTTATGGGCAGGCGGTGGCATTACCGTTGCTTCTAACTGTGATGCTGAATATCAAGAATGCCTTGATAAAGTCGGTAACCTTTTAGGCGTTTTGACTCAAGACAATAGCGATAAATACACTTAAGCATTGTTTAAGAGATTAATAAAAAACCAATAAAAAAGCCTGCTAACGTCATGTTGAGCAGGCTTTTTTATTTATATATAGTAGACGCACTTTAAAACAGACACAGTGCGACTGTGATGAATTTTTCGTAGCCTCTGTGATAGCAGCAAGCAAGGAAAATTTATACCAGTCGCACCTAACTATTAACGTATCGATTTTATTTTGAACTGACTATAACTTGGTGTTTTTGCTTTAGACCATTAAAGTATAAATCTTAAACAAGGTTTTACTCAGCAACGCTTTCAGCTTCTACTTGCAACACTTTTAGGGCATCAATTAAACGCTGGTTCTGCGCTGCTGTACCAACGGTAATACGTAGATACTCATTGATACGCGGTTTATCAAAGTGACGCACGATGATACCTTGCTCGCGTAACGTACCGGCTACCGCACTTGCCTCACCATCTTTTGGACGAGCAAATACAAAGTTGGCGTGCGATGGCAGCACTTCATAATCGAGCGTCGTCAGATCAGCGGTGAGCGCTTGGCGTAAGTCGATGACTTGCTGGCAGGTCTGGGTAAAATATTCCACATCTAACACACTGGCAGTCGCTCCCGCTTGCGCCAACTTATCGAGTGGATAGCTATTAAAGCTATTTTTCATACGTGTCAATGCTTCGATTAATGACGCATTACCAAACGCCATACCGACACGTAAACCGGCAAGCGAGCGTGATTTTGAAAAGGTTTGGGTCACGAGCAAGTTATCAAACTCATTAATCAGGCTAACCGCTGACACTTCTGTATCCAAGCTACCCTCTTCTTTTTGCGCAAAATCGATATAAGCTTCGTCAATCACAATCACTGAATTTGAGTGCTCACCAGCAAGCTTACGAATATCAGCAAGCGATAATAATAAACCGGTTGGGGCATTAGGATTGGCGATGATGATACCGCTACAAGGCTGACGATAGGCATCGGGGTCGATACTAAAGTCTTCTTCTAGGGCAATTTGTACCAGCTCAATACCAAAAGTATTGGCATAAACAGGGTAGAAACTATAGCTAATATCAGGCGCTAAAACAGGGCGCTCTTTGAGGAAAAAGCTGGCAAATACCAACGCCAATACTTCATCAGAGCCATTACCGACAAACACTTGATTGATATCAAGGTTATATAACTCGGCCAAGGCAGCACGCAACTCATCAGACTCAGGTGCAGGATATAAACGCAGGTCATCCGCTTGCTGCAGTAAAACCTTTGCGATTGCCTCGCCGACTTTTGGTGAGGGCGGAAACGGATTTTCATTGGTATTCAATTTGCACAAATTTTCATGTTGAGGCTGCTCACCAGGAACGTAAGGTGACAAGTTACGCGCTTTAGAAGACCAAAGTCTGGTGTCTATCTTTAACTCACTCATAAATTATCCTACTATTAGCCATATCATTATTAGACATCTTTATTAAATATAATTTGTAAATATAGTTCTTAAAAATCAGTTGTTAAATCTATCTCGTAAATACAGTCATTAAATATACATGCTTAAAAAAGCTTCTCAAAATAAAACTCAAAAGCAAATCCTACATCGACCTATAGCTGTTATTGATAACGATAACGGGCTGAGCGCGCATGGGCTTCTAAATCCTCACGCTGCGCTAAAATATCGGCTGTCTTAGCCAGGGGCTTACTACCCGCCTCACTGCAATAAATAATCGATGATTTCTTTTGGAAGTCATAAACACCGAGCGGCGAAGAAAAACGCGCCGTCCCAGAGGTTGGCAACACGTGATTGGGTCCTGCACAATAGTCACCAATCGCTTCAGGCGTATGACGACCCATGAAAATAGCACCAGCATGACGAATATCATCAAGTAACGCATCAGGCTCATCGACGGACAACTCTAAATGCTCAGGGGCAACGCGATTAATCACCGCCATACCTTCTGCACGGTCTTTAACCAAAATCAGCGCGCCACGATTTTTTAGCGAGTCACGGGCGATATCGGCTTTTGGCAACTCTGCCAAGGCTTTTTCAATCTCAGCAGCGACTTCTTTAAGCTGCTTATTACATGTAGTAACGAAGATAGCTTGGGCGATACGGTCATGCTCCGCTTGCGACAATAAATCCATCGCCAACCAATCCGCGCGATCTTGCGCCTCGCCTTCTGCATAGACCAATACTTCAGAGGGGCCGGCAATCATATCGATACCGACTTGACCAAATACCGCCCGCTTCGCCGCTGCGACGTATTTGTTACCAGGGCCAGTGATTTTGTCTACAGCTGGTATCGTTTCGGTGCCGTATGCCAAGGCAGCAACGGCTTGCGCACCGCCAATGGTAAAGACACGGTCAACTTGTGCCAAATGCGCTGCTGCTAAGACCAATGGATTGAGAACGCCTTTTGGCGCTGGGACCACCATGATTACCTCGGCAACGCCAGCTACTTTGGCAGGAATCGCATTCATCAATACAGAAGACGGATAAGATGCCAAACCGCCGGGCACATAAATACCAACGCGATCAAGCGGCGTTACTTTTTGACCTAAGCGATTGCCAAGCTCGTCTTCATATTGCCAAGTTTCTTGCACTTGGCGCTCATGGAATGTTTGTACGCGTGTTGCTGCGGTCATCAAAGCCGTTTTGACGGTATCGTCAAGATTGGCAAACGCTGCAGCAAGTGCCTCTTTAGTCAGCTCTAGCTCTTGTATCGTCGTCGCTGGATGCTGATCAAACTGTTGGGTCAAGGCCAGTACCACGCTATCGCCACCATGACGTACTTTTGCAATGATATCGTCAACGGTCTTTAGCAATTCAACATCGTTCACGGTTTCAAAAGCAAGCAGTTGGGTCAGTTGACTGTCAAAATCAGCATCTTGAGTACTTAGTTGGCGCATGACTTAATCCTATAGTTGAGCATGAAATACGGCTATAAAGAATAGATGGGATAAAAGAGCAATTGGGAAAATAAAAAAGGCTGGTATCCCAGCGTATTTATGGATGGCTGACTCAGATTATACTGAGCTTTTATTTTCTGGCAAGCAAATACAACAAAACCAGTTTAGCACGCTATATCTATCCTAGAGCGCCAAACTGGTTTAAAATTTTGTATAACCGTGCTTGATATTATCAATGATTGCTAGCGTGTGATAAGCGCGTTGCATCAGTACCAAACAAGTATTGGTTTAAGAAGCGCTGGCAATACTATTTTTAAAGCTATCTAAAATCGGCTCAAGCAGGGCAAATTTACGCTTATAGCTGACTTGATTGACAATCAGGCGTGACGACACATCGCAAATATGGTCGCGCGCTTCCAGTCCATTGGCGCGTAGCGTATTACCAGTATCGACGACGTCAACAATCAAGTCACCCAAACCAACTAATGGTGCAAGCTCCATCGAACCATACAGCTTAATCACATCGACTTGCTGACCTTGGCTAGCAAAGTAAGCACGGGCAACATTGACGTATTTAGTCGCAATACGCAGACGACGATTTGGCAGCGGCGCACCTTTAACACCAGCGGTCATCAGCTTACACTGAGCAATCTGCAAATCTAGCAATTCATAAACGTGATTGGCACCATGCTCAAGCAACACATCTTTACCCGCCACGCCAAAATCAGCAGCACCGTGTTCAACATAGGTTGGCACGTCACTGGCACGCAAAATTAAGACACGTACATTTGGGTTTGAGGTTGGAAAAATAAGTTTGCGCGACGCTTCAGGGTCTTCTAATAATTCGACACCAGCAGCGCGTAACAAAGGCATCGTCTCTTCTAAGATGCGACCCTTTGATAGCGCAAGTGTCAAACCTGAAAACTCATCATTTACTTCGTTTAATAAGCCGTCAGTTGAAAGGCTATTGCTTGCTTCAGTCATAATGACTCGTGTCCGTGTACAGTTAGTTGCCTTACTTAAAAGGCATTATTAAGTTTAATAAATAGACGTGAATACCAATAACAGCGGCTAATTAACCATTCTAGTCGTTGGTATTAATGCGTTCGATATTGACCCCAAGGGCGCGTAGTTTTTCTTCGACATGCTCATAACCACGATCAATATGGTAAATGCGGTCAATCAAGCTCTCGCCTTCAGCAGCAGCAGCAGCCATCACCAATGACATCGACGCCCGTAAATCCGTTGCCATGACAGGAGCAGCAGTGAAGCATTCAACCCCTGTGACGACAGCCGCATGACCGTCTACTTGGATAGACGCGCCCAATCGGTTAAGCTCAGGCACGTGCATATAGCGATTTTCAAAGATGTTTTCGATAAAAGTACTGGTGCCATCGGCAAGACAAGCAATCGCCATTACTTGCGCTTGCATATCGGTTGGGAAACCTGGATGCGGCTGGGTACGGATATTAACCGGTAATGGGCGACCTTTCATTTGTGCACGAATCCAATCATCACCGGTGGTAATAATCGCCCCCATGTCTTCAAATTTTTCTAACACTGGCGTTAATAAAAGTGCGGAGGTGTTTTTGGCCAATACATCACCGCGTGTCATCAAAGCGCCAGCAAGGTAAGAACCTGTTTCGATGCGGTCTGCTACCACCGAATACTCACAACCATGCAAGCGCTCAACGCCTTCGATGGTCATGGTTGCAGTACCAATACCGCTAATTTTAGCACCCATCGCTACCAGCATATTGGCCAAATCGACCACTTCTGGCTCAAGCGCGCAGTTACCAAGCACTGTCGTCCCTTTGGCCAATGCGGCTGCCATAATAACGTTTTCAGTACCGCCAACCGTTATCATATCAAAAGAGAAGTTACAGCCGATAAGCTTGCCGCCTTTTGGCGCTTGCGCTTTGACATAACCATTCTCAACGCTAATCTCAGCACCCATGGCTTCAAAGGCCTTTAGATGCTGGTCAACAGGGCGTGAGCCGATAGCGCAGCCGCCCGGCAATGACACTTCGGCTTCACCGAAACGTGCCAGTAAAGGGCCTAAGACTAAAATCGAGGCACGCATGGTTTTTACCAAATCATACGGCGCATAAAAATTATCGATATTTTTGGTATCGCAGGTGACAGTATCGCCCTGCTTTTGAATATCAATGCCCATGCCACCGATCAATTCAATCAAGGTGCGCACATCTTGTAGCGATGGCACGTTATGCAATGTCGTTGGGGTCTCGGCCAAAATCATAGCGGCAAGTAAAGGCAAAGCGGCATTTTTGGCGCCTGAGATCGTGACTTCCCCTGCGATACGACTGCTACCGGTGATTAAAAATTGATCCATAAGGTGACAACCTAGCGATAAGTATAAAAATGATGAGAAACCGGAAATGATAAAACCCGCAATATAAAGTGCCGGTGCGACAAATTCAGGTCATAGATAAAAGTCATAGGTAAAAAGAGTTAGCCTTGAGATTGAACGTCCCATTCGGCTGGCGTTAAGGCTTGAATATTGAGCGCATGAATATCGCCGCTCGCAATCTTGTCGTTTACCAAGGCGTAAACAGCCTGCTGGCGTTGTACGGCGCGCTTGCCTTCAAAACTGGCATCAACCACCCGTACATCAAACTTGGTACCTTGATTGGCAGCTTGAATAAAAGCATCTGGGAAGTGAGTTTGTAAAAATGCAATCAAATCGTCAGCGTTCATGCTCATAGAATATTCTGCCTTAAAGTTTAAATAGGGTATAGGATTAAAGTAACGTCATTATAACAAGAGTTTGACCATCTTACAGTACTGTCTTACGCAACTGCGTTTAACTATTTATCATAGCGGCAAACGTACTGTAATCAATGAGCGCTAACCATATTGTGACATTAACTACTTAAGGGTTTTATCAAGATAGCTGAGTACTTGTGCACGCACATCATTGACCCAGCGTAATGGCGGTGCCATCGCACCGATACTGGTCGCATGACTGGCGCCTGCGATTTCGCCTGTTTCCACTTTAACGCCCGCCGCTTTTAATGCCTGTGTCATTTTAGTGGTATTGGTCACATGGACGATTTTGTCTTTTTCGGCAGTCAATAATAAATACGGTGGCTGCGCACCTTTAATTTGGCGGTCTGGCATCACTGTCTCTGGCGTCGCATCTGACCCAAAGGCAGTTCTACTACTGAATTTACGAAAGTCATAGCTATAAGGGCCCGCAATGCCAACCACGGCGGCAATATCTTTTGGCTTTATCCCATAAGGTGCTAAAAAATCTTCATTGGCGACGGCAGCAACCGCGTTAAATGCACCCGCAGAGTGCCCTATCACCGCCAAACGCTTGGGGTCAGCGTGGAGGCTCTTGGCATTGTTATAACTCCAAGCGATGGCCTGCGCGGCATCTTGCACATAATCAGGATACACATGCTCAGGGGCTTTACGATAATTAATCACTGCGGTGACATAGCCCGCTTGCGCCAAGCTTTGACCAACAAAGGTGTATTCATCTTTACTACCACTTTCCCACGAACCGCCATGGACAAAAACCACCATCGGATAGCTGTCATTAATAGCGTTATCATCAGTCACGTTTTTTGACTTCATGGCTTTTGTTAAAGGTTTAGGATAATAGATATCTAAATCTTGATTGGGCTCATCGCCATACAAAATATTTTTACTGACACCAACACCGCCATTTGAAGTAATACCATTGACGATAGCCAGCGCCGATAATGCCTGTACTTGCTGAGTTGCAAGCGCAATGCCGCCAACGGCCAATGCCGCCGTAACGCCCACGCTGATACGTTTAGGCTTGCGACTCTTTATTTTCCCAGTTCGCACAGTTTGCACAGTTTGCACAGTTTCTAAAGTCTCTTTATTTAAATCCGTCATCGCCAGCAGTCCTATTATCGGTCAATCATTAATACATCAGTCGTCGGTTTATATTTGATAATAAAACGACTGTCTTATTCAAGCTATCGTTTCTATTTTTACGGTCTATATCTTACTGGCTGGCTAGGGATTTATCGTGCTGTTCCTGTTATGACTGTTTAGCATTCTTGTGCTTGTAATCAAAATAGCTAGTTAGGGATTTTGATAAAGGTCAATATAAGGACTCGATGACGGCTGATTGATAGGCGTACCATCTTCGTTGACGATAATCGGCGTGGCATTAATCGTTGGATCTACCGCTACTGAGCTTGCTAGTGCTGGCGCAGCACCACTTTCAACGACTGGTATGGCCGCAGGATTGGCCAAATTATTTTCATACATGATGTCATCATCGCCTATCTTTACCCCTCTATCATCAACAACGGTGGTCAGTAGCACCAACTCTGTGATGCCGACGGTATTATTGGCAATATCAATCAAGTGGCTTTGCTGCGTTGGTGTCATACGCCCCATAATATAAACCACGCCATCATTGGTCACCGCCTTAATCTGCGAGGCTTTCACACCATTACTAGAGGCTACTTTTGCCAGTAGTTTAGAGGTGATATAACCATCGTGGACGGTTGAGCTATAGCCCCTTGAGGCACTGACGTTAAGCTCATTATAGACATGACGCACGTCTGGCATAGAGCTGACGACTTTTTCAATTTCTGCTTTGATAGCTTGCGTTGGCACTTCACCGGTGAGCAATACTTCACTATTAAAGCTATCAATACTCATACGGCTGGTTTGCTGTAAATTTTCTTGCAGACCATAGACGTTAATCTTGACGGTATGCTCAATACTGCGATCGAGCAGACGCTGCGGAATGGTGCGCTCTGTCATCGGTACGCCATACGTACCTTCTGTACTATTGGTTAAATAGTTGGTGGTACAGCCAGTCGCGGCGATGCTGGTCAGTAGCATAACGCTAATCGTCTTGCGGCGTGATGAGCCAAAAATAGCAGTGCGCAAATGCATCCGTGTCATGGTTTACCTCTTAGAACATGATGTAATAATTAAATGATGAATAGTGCTAATAAGTCATAGTGAGAATAATACGACTTCGCTTCAATTAATAATTTTTAGTTCAGCTACTTTACTGAATTTTTACGCTAGGCGGTTAGGCTTTTGGTAACGACGGCTTGATGCTGGCATTTATTTTACCGTTTAATTTAACCTTTAAATCCACTTAACTTTAAATCCACTTAAGCTTTCAAACTACTTAAGTCCTCAAAAATCTTATTACTATGACTACCAAGCTGAGGCGATAAAAGCGCCTTGTAACCATTCTGCTTGCGTATTTATTAACGGTGCTTGATTGGTATCATTCCTCTTATTTTTATTATTGGCATTAGTATTAGCATGGGTATCATAGGCAATCACATCAAACCGACAGTCATACTCACTATATTCAGGATGCTGCTGCAAAAAATAACGCGCCGCTTTAATAACCTTATTTTGCTTATTTTTTGTCACGCTAAGGGCGGCATCACCAAATCCTGAACGCTGCCGTTGCCGCACTTCAATAAAGACAAGCGTCGACCATGCCTGCCCTTTTTCTAGCATAATTAAGTCAAGCTCACCCACTTTTGGTTGCTGCCAATTTTGCGCCACCAATATCAAGCCTTGCGCTTGTAAAAACTCACACGCCTGCTGCTCAAAACGGCTGCCTTGACGCTGTGTCGGTGAAGTAAGAGTTAACGGTTTGTCATTTGCCATCACGTCTATGGGCCAGCTGAACATTTCAGAATTATCATAGCACATCATGCTAAACTAACCACTTTCGCGTTCTTATGCTGACTGACTTTTTATTTAAATCAGCCTTTATAGCGCCACACATTTTTACTATTCGTTTTTAATATCCTTTTTTAATACTTTAATAGTCTTTCTTAATACTCAGAGGTTTTCATGTCTAGCCCTACCGCGATGCCAGCTTGTCTTTATATCGTTGCCACGCCGATTGGTAATTTGAGCGACATGACACCGCACGCAATCGATACCCTAAAGCAGGTTGCTATCATCGCCTGTGAAGACACCCGCACTTCAGGCAAGCTGTTATCACATTTTGGTATCCATACCAAAGATACGAAAGAAACTATTGCTAACGATAGCGATAGCAATACCAGCACAACTGACGCTGTAAAAGATGCTGATAGCGCTACCAAGCAAAAAGGTCATAATAAGCTTTGGGCCTATCATGAACATAATAGCGCCATTCAAACACCCAAAATTATTGAGATGATTCAGCAAGGTCATTCGGTTGCGCTGATTAGTGATGCTGGCACGCCGCTGATTAGTGACCCCGGTTATCAATTGGTACAAGCCGCCCATGCTGCTGGCGTTCGCGTCTCCCCTATTATTGGTGCCTCTGCTGCTATTGCCGCGCTATCCGTTGCAGGGTTGCCATCAGACCGCTTTAGCTTTATTGGCTTTTTACCAGCCAAAACCCACGGTCGCCAAAAACAATTAACGGCTCTGAATGCACGTACCGAAACCTTGATATTTTATGAAGCGCCGCATCGTATTATTGCCAGTTTAGAAGATATGGCTGCTATTTTTGGCGCGGAGCGCGAAGTGACGTTTTGTCGTGAATTGACCAAAACCTTTGAGACCGTGCATAAAAGCACGCTTGGCGAATTGGTTGAATTTGTTAAAGCCGATGACAATCAGCAACGCGGTGAAATTGTCGTCGTCGTTGCTGGGGTAAATGTGGCGCAAGACGATGACGATATCAGTATTCATGATAAATTATTACAGCGCTTACTAGAGGATTTATCGGTTAAAAAAGCTGCTGCCCTAGCTGCCGATATCACAGGCGTCAAAAAAAACGCGCTCTATCAGCGCCTACTTGAGCTACAAGCAGAATAATTTTTACTATAAAAAAATAAGCGAAGCATTGATAAATTAAGCATTGATAAATTCATTGAGGAGAGAGACATAATGTACGATGTGATGGCGATAGGTAATGCCTTGGTTGACCACGAATATCTGCTGTCGGATGCAGCGCTAGAAGAGACTGACCTGACCAAAGGCAATATGACGCTGGCAGGACTTGAAGAACAGCAGCAACTATTGGCTTATTTTAAGCTGGCAGAGATTGCACCATCAAAACAAGCGGGCGGCGGCTCAGCGGCCAATGCGATGTATACCTTTGCAAGTTTGGGCGGTAAACCTTTTTATGCCTGCCGCGTCGGCGATGATAAACAAGGCAAATTTTATCTAAAAGACTTACATGAAGCAGGCGTTGCTACCTCCCCTCAGTCAATTCATGCAGGCGGTGTGACCGGTTCGTGCGTGGTGGCAGTGACCGAAGATGGCGAGCGTACAATGCAAACCTTCCTTGGGACTTCAAGCGATATTACCGCTGATAACGTCGACTTTGAGGCACTAACCCAAGCTGGCTGGTTATATTTAGAAGGCTATCTGGCGATGTCTGAAGGTATTCAGCCAGCGATGACCCAACTGCGCCAACAAGCCGGTATTCATGGTGCCAAAATCGCCGTCAGCTTTGCTGATCCTGCGGTGGTAAAGTTTGCCAAAGAAGGCCTGCTTAATATGCTTGGCAATAAAGTCGCGGTGATATTCTGAATAGTGAAGAAGCCAAATTATTCACCGATAAAAAACAGCATAAATCGGCAGCGCGAGCTTTACTGGAGCATTGCCAAACGGCGGTTGTTACCGATGGTCCAAATGGCGCCATCATCGCGCATAAGCCAAATGATGAGTCTGAGATTGAGATTTATGAGATTCCGACACCAGCTGTTGCCAATGTTATCGATACCAATGGCGCCGGTGATAACTATTCTGGGGCGTTTTTATATGCTTTATCGCAGCACTATAGCTTGCCAGAATGCGGACGACTTGCCAGCGAAGTAGCCGCACAAGTGATTCAGCAGTTTGGTCCACGCCTATCATCGCAAGAGTATCAAGATATCTCACGCCGTGTTTTAACTGTTTAATCATCTAACTGTCTTAGACCAATCTTTCATAATAAGTCGCTTATAAAAAAGCCCATATCATCGGATATGGGCTTTTTAGTATTCATTTACAAAGCAGAAGAAAGCTATTGCTTAATTAAGCAGCGGCAAGTGCTTGCTCTAAATCAGCTTTAATATCTTCAATGTGCTCAATACCAATCGATAGACGGACCATATCCGTACTTACTCCAGCATTCTCTAGCTCTTGCTCGTTGAGCTGACGATGGGTAGTGGTGGCTGGGTGACAAGCGAGTGATTTAGCATCACCGATATTAACCAAGCGCGTAATCAGTTGCAGCGCATCGATAAAGCGCGCGCCTGCTTCCAAGCCACCTTTTACCCCAAAGGTTAAAATAGCGGATGGCGTGCCTTTCATATATTTCTTAGCAAGCTCATGCTCAGGATGGTCTGGCAAACCGGCATATTTCACCCAAGCAACTTTATCATGGTCACGTAGATATTCGGCAACCGCTTGGGCGTTTTGAACATGACGCTCCATACGTAAACCCAGTGTCTGCAAGCCCTGTAAAATACTAAAAGCATTAAGCGGACTAAGTGCCGCGCCAGTATTACGCAGTGGTGCCACGCGAGCACGAGCGATAAAGGCCGCTGCGCCAACGTCCTTGACGAAATTTACGCCATGATAGCTTTCATCTGGGGTGTTTAATAGTGGGAAGCGCTCAGGGTAATCGCCCCAAGGGAAAGTACCGCTATCAACAATCGCCCCGCCAATCGAAGTACCGGTACCGCTCATATATTTGGTCAATGAATGAATGACGATATCAGCGCCAAACTCAAATGGACGGCATAACGCCGGAGTCGCAACCGTGCTATCAATCACCACTGGTACGCCGTATTCATGCGCGATATCACTTAGTGCTTGGATATCAACGATGTTACCTAATGGGTTACCGATACTTTCCGCAAAGACCATCTTAGTTTTATCATCGATTAAGTCGCGAATCGCTTCCGGGTTTTTATGGTCAAAAAAGCGGACTTCGATACCTTGGCGCGGCAAAGCATGCGCAAATAGATTATAAGTGCCGCCATATAGCGTCGATACTGCGACGATATTATCGCCCGCTTCACAAATGGTTTGAATGGCATAAGTGATGGCCGCCATACCAGACGCTACCGCAAGTGCACCAATACCGCCTTCAAGTGCCGCCACACGCTCTTCTAATACGGCGTTGGTCGGGTTCATGATACGGGTATAAATGTTACCAGCGACTTTTAGATCGAACAAATCCGCGCCATGTTGGGTATTATCAAACGCATACGAGCTGGTATGATAAATAGGCACGGCAACTGCTTTGGTGGTTGGCTCTACAGTATAGCCGGCGTGAATTGCCAAGGTCTCAAGACGCTGGGTATTTTGCTTAGCTGGTTGTCCATCACTCATAATGTGCTCCTATATATTCGTTAATTATTAAATCAAGATTTTATGATTAAAAAAATTTTAAAAAAATTCATACTAAGATATCTATCGCTAAACGACAGTCATAATAAAAAAGCAACAATCATAAAAAAAGCTGAGTTAATCATAACCCAGCTTCTTTATTAAAAGAATAGCAAATTTCTCATCTCTTAATGACAAATATTCATAAGCAATATTTATAAGCAATGAAACTAATAAGCATATTCCTAGGTGATATCGGCGCTATTTTTATAACGATTCATCATTTTTTATTTATAGTAAGCGTTTTCCGTACGGGTATGATCGGTCTCATCAATCACTTGCGTCAGCTCTGGAATCTGCTGTTTTAACTGTACTTCAACGCCTTGACGTAACGTCATATCAACCGCTGAACAGCCTTGGCAACCGCCACCGAACTTTAATACGGCGGTCAGACCAACGCCTTCTTCATCAATCAATTCAAGCAGCTGTACATCACCGCCATGAGCGGCCAAGCTTGGGTTAATCTCAGACTGCAAGACATAGTTGATACGCTCTTCGACACTGGCATCGGCACCGACTTTTGGCACTTTTGAGTTTGGCGCACGGAATGTCAGCTGGCCACCAAAACGGTCTTTATTATAATCAATCACCGCATCTTCTAAATAAGGAACCGATGCCGCTTCAATAAATGCCGAAAAATTGTCATAAGTAAATTTCAAATCAGCGCTGTCTTCTTCGCCCGGCTGATTATAAGCCATGCAGCACTCGGCACGCGGCGTACCTGGATGCTCAACGAAGATACGCACGCCGATACCATCAGTATCTTGTTTCGCCAGTAAATCTGCCAAATAACCTTGCGCGGCTTCAGTGATGGTGATGTTACTTTTGGCTTCCGTTTGCTCAGTATCTAACGCTGACTCGTAATCGGCAGCAGGTTCTACTTGAGTATCAGTTGGATTGTGTTCACTCATAATGCTTCCTATGTGTTATGACACAAGCGTTATATTGGTCACGTCTACTGTGTCGTCAATGTCATGTGAGGGTGGGATAAATGAAATTATCCATCATCTTGGTATATGGTTTTATTGCTTTAACCGTCATGACGGTTCGTATTTATTAACAGTTATTAGCAGTTATTGGCTCTATTATAGCGCACTTAACGCATAATTCCGACCGTGCTACTGCGATTTAGCAGTGGCCTGACTGCTACCTTAATAATCCATTTATCGTAATTGTCCATTCTATATTAAGACCGCAAGCCAACTTATCAAGTTTAAAGCGCTTATTTAATGATAATCAGCATTTTAAACTTTATTAGCCCTATCCATGTGCTTGGTAAGCAAAAAACCATTTAAAGTTTTTCAAAAGCCATAGCCTCATGTACGCATCCGTTCAATTTTGACGCAAGCAAATCAAATAAGCCTCTTGATTTAATATATAATTTTATATATTATAATTAAATATAACAAAAACTTTCGAATTCAATACCTAGCCTATTCCATAATTGAAATAACCGTTCAAGAAAACGTAGCAGTTTTTACCTAAAAGTACGTTTGCATTGAACTCACATTCAATAAACCACGCTTGCACTTTATAAGCGTTTTAATCTGGCGTAACGAGGAGCATCCATCCCATGACTAAATCATTTAAAGACATCACTAAACACGTTTCAACCAATATGGCAAAATTACACAAACATATCCCTGAAACCAGCAGAGCCTTTTCGCAGCTCGGTGCAGCGGCAACCGCAGATGGCGTATTGGACAAAAAAACCAAAGAGCTGATTGCCCTCGCCTTAGCGGTTGGCGCGCGCTGTGATGCTTGTATCGGTTTTCATACCAAAGCATTGGTACAACTTGGCGCCACCGAGCAAGAAGTCGCTGAAACCTTGGGCATGTGTGTTTATATGGGCGGCGGTCCGTCAATGATGTACGCTGCCGAAGCCGTTGCTTCATTTAATGAGTTTAGTAAAGACGCTTAAACCTTATTCTTAATCAGCTTCATTGTTAAAAAACTGCCAGTGATTAAATCCATCACTGGCAGTTTTTTTGTCTATACGATGCTGATAGCTCTCATATCCTAGATTCATACCTGTAGATTCATTCATGTCTGTAGACTCACAGTTATGGAAGCATAACTATAAATGGCTAAGTTGTGCTATAACTTACTCCTTACTGCATTTATATACTAATAAGCATGGTATGAGTTTAAGAGAAAATCTTTATGATGACTGAGAATCTAACGTTAGTGACGACCAAAGATAAGGTGCAAATCGCTATTTGGGAGATATTCGATAGTCAAAAAACCCATCAATGTTGTAATGTTGATACTAACAATGGCTCTGCTAAAAATGACACTGTTAAAAATGACACTGCTAATCAGGGGCAAAACATTTTCTTAACGCATGGTACTTTTTCAGATAAAAACACCTGCTTAAGAATCGCTGAATACCTAGCTGAGCTTGGCCATCATTGTTATATCATGGAGTGGCGCGGTCATGGCGCAAGCTCGTTATCAAAGGACAAATTCAACTTTGAAACCGTCGCAACCTACGATTTTGCTGCCACTTTTGATTATTTATTTAATGAATTAAAGCTTAGCAATTTACACTGCGTCACTCATAGCGGCGGCGGTGCTTGCTTAACGATGTTTTTAATCCAAAATCCGCATTACATCGCTAAAATCAATAGTATCAGTATGTTTGCTTGCCAAGTTTATGGTGCAATAGTCAATCCCAAGAACTATTTTAAAATAGTCGCCGCTAAACTATTTACGCGTATAGTCGGCTATATACCTGCCAGAAAACTCAACATGGGACCCATTAACGAAAGCCATCACACCATGAATCAATGGTACGAATGGAATTTGCGTAAAAACTTTCATAGCAGTTTTATTGAGCAAAAAGATATAGACGCTGCTGGTGTCAAAGACAGCGCTTTTGATAATCATAACCGTCAAAAAAATGCTACTCAGTTAACGGATGATGACTGCTTTGATTATCGACAATATATGGCAAAGATTACCACGCCGATTTATGCCATCAGCGCCAAGGGTGATACATTCATCTCGCCAACTCAAGGCTGCCAGTCACTTTTTAACGATTTTAACAATCCTGATAACGTTTTTCGCGAATACTCAATTAATAATGGCAACTTAGACGATTACACCCATAGCCGTATCTTAAACAGTCGTCCTGCCGCCAAAGAGATTTGGCCAACGGTTACTGCGTGGATTGATAAGCATGCCAATTAAAAGAGTCTTATATTTATTTGTCTGAACAAATTTGAATACAGGTAATAGCCAATGGTGATACCCCTCTAAACATCTTTGCACTTGTCAGCAACTCCTCTGCTGTGTCAGTATTGGCGGCATTACTTTTTTTAATCAATGAAATATCAGTAGTAGGAAAGTGGCGTATATGAGCGATTCAGCAGAGCAGCATGCAGATAAAAACAAACACTATCGTTATTTGGTATTTATTGGGCGCTTTCAGCCGTTTCATTGCGGTCACAAAGCGGTGGTCGATGAAGCCTTAAAACGTGCCGATAACGTCATTATGCTGATCGGTTCTGCCAACCTACCACGTAGTCTGCGTAATCCATTTAGCGTCGATGAGCGCGCGACGATGATAAAAAACGCCTACTCGCCAGCAGAAGCAGCACGTATCCACTGCGTTGCACTCGACGATGCACTCTACAACGACACGCGCTGGCTGCAATATGTGCAAGCGGGCGTCAAATCCGTCACTAGCGACTTGCAGACGGATATTGGGCTGATTGGCCATTCAAAAGACAGCTCATCGTATTATTTGTCATTATTCCCAAGTTGGGCGTCGGTTTCTGTGCCCAATTATCACAATTTATCCGCCACCCCTATTCGTGACAGCTACCTGATGGGTGCCACGCCAACGCCTGAGCGCACCCCTGAGTCGACCCGCAACGTCCTCAACGACTTTAAAAAGACTGATATTTATCAAAACCTGCATGAAGAAGCGGATTTTGTCGATAAATATAAAAGACAATGGGAATCTGCGCCCTACCCACCAACCTTTATGACTGCTGATGCCTTGGTCGTACAATCAGGGCATATTTTATTGGTTGAGCGCCGTAGTATGCCTGGGCGCGGGCTGTGGGCATTACCGGGTGGCTTTTTGAATCCAAAAGAAACTTTATTTGATGCCTGTATCCGCGAGCTACGCGAAGAAACCCGTCTAAAAGTCCCTGAACCGGTGCTACGCGGCTCTTGTCATAGTCAGCATACCTTTGATGATCCTTACCGCTCGGCACGTGGGCGCACGATTACTCAAGCATTTTACTTTCAGCTTAAAAACGACCCAAAAGGCTTACCAAAAGTAAAAGGCGGCGACGATGCTGCCAAGGCTTTTTGGCTACCGCTTGCTGAGCTTGATGCCACCATGATGTTTGAAGACCATTATGCAATTATTACTAAAATGGTTGGTTTATAGAATTTTATCAGACGGCCATTCAATCTTTTATTGACAAATTTTCACGCCAGCGCCGATAGACGGCAATGGTTTAGCGCCGCAACTGTTATTTAAAAAACTGCTACGGCATCTCAAAGCAGAGGAGTTCTGTGATGTATACCAGCAATCTAAACAATTTAATCTTAAATAGCGACAGCTATAAAACCTCACATTGGGTGCAATATCCAAGCGGTAGTGAGTATCTGTCTAGCTACATTGAGGCGCGTAAAGGCGATTACGATGTGGTGTTTTTTGGCTTGCAAGCCTTTATTAAAGAATACCTCAGCACGCCTATTACCCATCAAGATATCGATGAAGCCGAAATGGTTATTCAGGCGCATGGCTTAACCTTTAACCGTGCTGGTTGGGAGCTGATAGTCGATAAGCATGGCGGCTATCTACCACTGCGCATCGAAGCCATTCCTGAAGGCAGCGTTGTTCCAGCATCCAATGTGGTCTGTCAAATCATCAATACTGACCCTGAGTTCTATTGGCTACCAAGCTATATCGAAACGGCGCTACTGCGTGCAATTTGGTATCCTTCAACGGTTGCGAGCGTCTCGCACTATTGCAAAAGCATCATACGTCAGGCACTAGAAAAATCTGCAGATAATAGCGAGTCTCTGATTTTCCGTTTGCATGATTTTGGTTCACGCGGTGCTTCGAGCCAAGAATCTGTGGCACTTGGCAGCCTTGCGCATTTGGTGAACTTTGCTGGTACCGATTCGATGACGGCTTTGGTTGCCGCCAGCCGCTGGTATCACATGGATAAAGAGATGCCAGCTTTCTCTATACCTGCCGCTGAGCACAGTACCATGACCGCTTGGGGCCGTGATGGAGAAACCGCCGCCTTTGCCAATATGATTGAGCAGTTTGGCGGTGCTGGTAAGAGTTTTTCCGTGGTATCTGACAGCTATGATTTATGGAATGCCATTGATAATATTTGGGGCGGCAGCCTAAAAGAAGACGTCAAAAATATGGGCGGGACTTTAGTTATTCGACCTGACAGTGGCGATCCTGCTAAAGTGGTTCGCGAAGCCTTGGAGCGCTTGGCAGTAAAATTTGGTACGACCATTAATAGTAAAGGTTATAAAGTGCTGCCTGATTATGTACGGGTCATCCAAGGTGATGGTATCAGCCCGCAAAGCTTGGGCAAAATCATCGATGTGATATTGAAGGCTGGTTTTAGCGCCGACAATATCACCTTTGGCATGGGCGGCGGGCTACTACAGCAAGTCAATCGCGATACCATGAGTTGGGCGATGAAAGCCAGTGCCATCTCTATCGATAGCGTGTGGACCGACATTTATAAAGACCCCGTCACTAGCCGCTCAAAACGCTCGAAAAAAGGCCGTTTAGCATTGATAAAGAACAGCAACGGAACGTTAGAAACTATTAAAGCTGATAATTTATCGACAGCAGAAGACAACCTATTACGCGATGTATATATCGATGGTAAATTACTTATTGAAGACAACCTCACCACTATTCGGGAGCGAGCAGGATGGTAGCCACTAAAAAAATGCAGGATAAAATAGCTTCGGTTGCAAGAGACGTGCTGTTCGCCCCTGTGTACCTGTATCAAGGGCACAAAATCAAGCGCGATACCGTGCGCTTGCCTGAACCAAATGGTGAGAGGCATGGTCAAGTTCAATTAAACAATGCAACTGACAGCGCTGCCAATACCTCAAAAGATAATACACAGCAAACGCTAAACTTGATGGTCGTTGGCGATTCGGCAGCGGCTGGCGTCGGTAGTCAGACCCAGCAAGAGGCGCTTGTCGGCAATTTGATTCCCATCTTGACCCAGCAGCCTATTATTCAGAGCGCATTTCATACATTAAACTGGTCTCTGCAAGCGACGACTGGTCATACCAGCTTTAATATCTTGCGCAGGCTTTATGTGTTGCCTGCGCCAAGCCAGCCTATCGATGTAATGGTACTAAGTGTCGGCGTTAATGACACCACCTCCAACGTCTCTGTTAATCAATGGCAACAGCAAATCGAAAATATCATTGCTATTGCCCAGCGCAAATTTGGTGTGCGAGAGCTGATTTTTTTAAGCTTACCGCCGATGGCACAGATGCCGGCGATACCTGCACCGTTGAATAACTTCGTCGGTGCCAAGGCCTCTATCCTTGATAACAACTTACAGCAAATTTGTGCCGCTCACGATAGCGTCACCTATATGGCAACGGACTTTGCCCGTATGATAGACGAGCATTCTAATGGCACCCCAATCGATATCAGAGTGATGTTTGCCAGTGATGGCTTTCATCCTAGCAGCCTTATGTACGGTTATTGGGCGCAGCAGTTGGCAGAATTGATAGTCGACTTGCTAGATTCATCAGCTGCTAAATTAAACAGCACTACCTTCTAAATAATAACAGCTAAAAAACTGACTTTCTAAACACTAACAGCTTAAAATTTAACGTTAAAATTTAAACGAAAAAAAACCGCTGAATGTTCAGCGGTTTTTTATGGCTTAGCAAAAGACTGCTTAGCGAAATGCATTTATACCATAAGTATAAATTATTCTGCAGCGTCAGTATCAGCAGCTTTCTTACGGCCACCAAACGCACCAAAGCGTTTGTTGAAGCTTGCAACACGGCCTTCAGTAGAAGTTTTACGTTGTTCGCCAGTATAGAATGGATGCGACGCACTTGAAATATCAAGTGGGTAGTATGGATATTCTGTGCCTTCGTATTCACGAGTGGCTTTGGTTTTAACGGTTGAACGAGTTAAGAAAAACACGTCAGCGTTAGTGTCATGGAACAAAACTTCTTGGTAATTTGGATGGATATCTTTACGCATAATAAACTCTCTATGTCCGATGTATGTACAGCGCTTTTGATTAACGACGTTTTTGACTATTAATCACACTAACATACGTAACTGAGGCACTAAGGACATCTTCTGGTCTGGCAACTGCGTCACTGGCTTATTCCAGCACCCAACACCACACCGCTGCTCACTTAGCCTTTCCCCAGCGGGAAAATCAAACCGCGATTTTAACGGTTTTTGCCGCTCGATGCAAGCAGCTTCTACGATAAGAGCTCGTCTTAAAGCCATCCTGCTATGTTAAAAAACCGCGTAAATAACCAAAAAAAAGCAGCCACGCTGGCTGCCTTTTTATGGAAAACTTATTTTTGGAAAGCTTATTTTTGGAAAAATGGAAAGTTATTTGGTTTTTACAATGTGCCAAACGCCAAGTTTATTATCGCCATCTTTATCGCCAACCTTTGTGTCATTGGCATAAAAGTATAAAGGTTTACCATTCATCGCCCATTGATATTTGCCATCTTCGCGTTTAAAGGCGGCAAATTGCCCTGACGCTTTGGCATTACTCGGTGCCATAAATGCAGGCCAAACGAGCAGACAGGCGCTGCCACATTCTGACTTATTCATAGAATCTTTATCAAAAGTATACAAGGTCATATGATTGCTAGCATCGACGAGCATGCCGTTTTTACTAGCGACAGGAGCCGTGTTTTTATTGGTTGCTTGCACATCATGCATCCCTGAATCGTCATTGCCGACCATATTGTTTAGGGTTGAACAACCACTGAGCGCTAGCATGCCACTAAGAGCAGATAATACCAGTATGTGTTTCATAATAACTTCCTTGTTAATAGTGAAAAATTTTTTATTGGATTTCTTCTTGTCGTCTGCTGCTTTTAATCATAATACGTACAATGATTGAAATACGTGAAATGGTTTAGCGCTGACTTCAAGTGTTTTTAATATAGCATAGGCATCAAAGCGCACGTTTCTCTCAGCATATAAATTTACAAAAGCGCCTAAAGTTTACAAATAACGCAAAATTAAATACTTAACTCTATAAATACGCTTAGCAGCGCTCAGGCTTTAACCTACCGCCCCAGTGCTATTCATTGACAAAACTGATGCACGTACTTACCTATTTATCCTTATATAAGTAGCCGTTTTTCGTAGAATAACACTATAGAAATTAGGAATGACTGCACAATGGCAAATATGACCATCGCGGCTTAAGATACGTATTGAACTTGGCTGCCCATGCACGCATATCGTCTGTATACATATCGATAGCGACACCCTATATAAAACATAAGCGGTTTAAAATAAAAATAGTTAGACCTCGATTATTTAAAAGTAACTTGGTATCCAAAAACACTTTATCTAAAAACAAATCATTTCACGAATACGCCGAGCAGCTCCTGATGACAGGAATGCGATTAAGGATATAACAACGACAATGACTCATTCTTTTACGAACAATCAAGTGCCTGCTACCAAACGGGTTGGTATTCTCGGCGGCGGCACAGCTGGGGCAACCATTGCAATTCGCCTCGCAGCCTTAGGGCTTGAGACCTATTTATTTGAAAAAAACACCTCGCTTATCGATGGTCCGCCGATGTGTCATTTGCATGCTGGCGGCAATCTATACCGCGAAATTCCTGATGAAGATTGCGTCGCTCTGCTCAAACAATGCATCGATATTTTACGCCTTTATCCTTATACCATCGATGTACGCCCGACGGTATTTGCTGTGCCTACCCGCGATGAAGGCTTGCCTGAAGACTTGCTACCGCGCCTTGATATCTTGACCGCCGCTTATCGCGAGCTTATCGCTGAAGATGCCAATAATAAAGTACTCGGCGAACCTGAAAATTACTATCAGCTCTACAGCCATGAGCAACTGATTGCATTGTCTGAGCGCGAGCAAGTTGCGGTGCCGCGGTCGGTTGACGAATGGATGATACCGGTCGCTAAGTATTTGGATTTAAATAAAGTTAAATTTCCGCTAATTGTCGTACAAGAATACGGTTGGAATATCTTCCGCTTGGCAGCGTCTGCGCAATTGGCTTTAGAAGGCTATGAGCACGCGCATGTCTTTACCGATACACAAGTTAAGCAAGTCATGCCCGTCGACTGTGAAAACTGCTCAAACGCTGACCATCATGTGACGAAGTGGCGTATCGATTATCAACAAGCAGCTAGCCTTGAAAACGAACTTGAAACTAAGCTTGCAACCGAACGTGCAACTGAATCTATCGAAGTCGATTACTTAATCAACGCTTGCGGTTTTCGTACCGGCGTCATCGATGATATGGTCGGCGTCAAAGTTACGCGTATGGTCGAGTTTAAATCCTCTTATATCACCCACTGGGATGACACCGGCGGGCAGATACCAGAGATTATCGTCTATGGCGATCGCGGTACGCCAGAAGGCATGGCACAGCTAACACCTTACCCCGGTGGCTATTTTCAAATACATGGCATGAGTAAATTTATCACCTTATTTGATGATGGTTTGGTCGCCTCCAATAAAGACAGCGCCCAACCTGAATTGCCGTCGCAATACTTGCACTATATCGAAGATGGCTGGGATAAAGCACCGCTGCAAGCACGCAGTCAACAAGCGATTGATTACGTCGCTGAGTTTGTGCCAACCTTTCATAGCGCGCGTACGGTCGGCAATGCGCTATACGGTGGCCAGCAAATACCCGGTCAAGACGATACGCTGCGGGTTGCTGATGTGAGCTTATACTCTAATATTCGCTATGCGCGCGCGGAAAACGTCAAAGCCTCATCGACGCTGATTGCGGCTGATCAAATCGTTGATGAATTAACGGAGCTTGGTTTAATTGATAGTGATATGCCAGAAAATAGTCAGCGTTATGCCCATGAATGGGCGTATTTAGCGCAAAATGATAGTGTAGCGATTGATAAAGTTGCGCGTTATTTGGCGCAAGAACGCGGCTTTCCATTAGCAATGGCAGGCGTAAATCATAGTATTTGTGAGACAAATTAAAATGATTTAAATGTTAATAACATTAAAACAAAAAAGGAGAAAAAGGCTAACGATAAGCCCTTCTCTCCTTTTTTATGTAAAGGCAGTATATATTAGTGCCTAATTAGCTTAGTTCGCTTAGTTACCGGCCATTTTTTCGGTATCGACCGCGCCTTCTATGGTTACCACTGTTTTTAGCATGTCAATCGCTTCACTAATGCTATTACAAACGACCAAACGCTCAAGGTCTTCTTGCTTCATAAAGCCTTGGTCAGCGGTATATTTTAAATGCTCAATCATACGGTCGTAGAAGCCATTGATATTCAGAATAATCATCGGTTTTTCGTGCTGATATAACTGACGCCACGTAGCAATTTCCATAATTTCTTCTAGCGTCCCAAGCCCGCCCGGCAAGGTAATAAAGGCATCGGCATATTCTGCCATCACCGTTTTACGGGTGTGCATGGTATCGGTCAAATGCAGACGGGTCAGCTGCTCATGAGCAATCTCGTGCTTGAGCATAAAAGTTGGAATCACACCAACCGCTTGCGCGCCGCCTTGGATGACTTCATCTGCCACTGCGCCCATCAGCCCGATGCTCGCGCCGCCATAAACCAGACCCATGCCATTATCGGCAAGCTCACGGCCAAGCTCGCGCGCTGCCTGCTCATAGACTTCATTATTGCCCAAACGCGAACCACAATAAACCGCTACCAGCGGCATCGTTAACGCTGATTTATCCACTGCTTTTTCAATATTGGTAATATCTTGACTGGTAATGACTTCATAAGTGTCATTGTTGATTTTCATTTGCATAAAACTTCCTTAATTTTTATATCGACTTTTTATTAAATATATAGCTATTAGATACTTGGCTACTAAATACTTGGCTATTAAAACACGTTTATTCATACCTGGTGGTTTGTTGATGTGTGTTGATGTGTGTTGATTGGTCAAAATAAATACTGATTAATTTTTTTGGTTAATATTGTGCAAAACAAACCATATAGAATTCGCACATAGAACCTGCTTATAGAACTTAGAAGTCATTTTCGCCTACCTTCCTACCTAAGATTTATTTTACCATAAGCAGTGCTGTAACTCGGTCATCATGCGGTTATCGCAGAGTTATGCCATAGATTAAATTAGTCGCAGCTCAATGACGATATGATTAACACTGATTATTAAACGCTCAGCGCATCTTAAGCGTTTTTATTTACCCAAAGCACTTACTGATAAAAAAGCACCTACTCATAAAAATGACAAGAACATATTAAGGTTAAACCATGGAAAATACGCAGAATCAAACGGATACTTATGCACTAAGCATCATGACTGAGCGCAATCGGGCATTGGCAGCGACTGTTTATCGCCCTAAAGATGAGGTAAAAGCAGCGGTCATGATAGCGCCAGCTACCGGTATCAAACGCCAGTTTTATCACAATTTTGCCACTTATTTAGCAGCCAGTGGCTTTGGTGTCCTAACCTTTGATAATGAAGGTATCAGTGAATCGCTATCGTCTGATTTGGCTAAATGTGATGCCTCTTTAATCAGTTGGGGTCGCCATGACATGCCAGCCGTGCTTGATGCCTTACAAGACGAATTTGCCGATGCGACTTATCATTTAATTGGTCATAGCGCCGGTGGTCAGCTGATTGGTTTAATGCCAAACTACCAAGCCATTACGTCGGTCTTCAATGTCGCTTGCTCATCAGGGCGCATCAAAAATATGGACATGCCTTATAAGCTCAAAGCAATGGGTTTTATGGATGCCTTTATCCCACTCACTAACTTAACCTTCGGTTATACTCCAGCGGATAAAATCGGTATGGGCGAGCCGCTACCACGCGGCGTCGCTCGTCAGTGGCGCGAGTGGTGCAATGGCGCAGGCTATATTAAGACCGCTTTTGGCAGAAGCATTCATACTCACTTCTATGATGAGCTTGATATGCCAGCATTGTGGCTCGGCTTTAGCGATGATGAGATTGCCAATAGCAAAAATATGGACGATATGATTCGCGTCTTTAGCAAAATGCCAGTCGAAAAACGCTTTTTTGAGCCAAAAGAGTTCGGCTTAAACAGTATCGGTCATATGCGCTATTTTAGTAGCAGAACCAATGCTAAAGCCCCGCAGCTTTGGCAAATGGCAGTCGATTGGTTAGCTAAGCAGCAATAAGTTCTGTTGAGTTAATCCATTTAAGCACAAGTCTATTTAGTCTTGCGTGTTTTTTGCTGCCTGTTCTGCTTTAACACGCTTGGTCAAAGCAGAATAAAGCGACGGCTGCATATTATGAATATTACCCAGCATCCATTTTACGTAGCTGATTGGTACGTCTTTAATCGGCATGCCTTTATGTTTACCAAAGGGCATTTTGCTCACCGGATTGGCTTTATTGGCGATAGCGTGGGCCGCCGCAAAATCTGTCGGTGCAATATCTAAACGCTCACAGCAGGCCTGATAAAGCAGATAACACATGCGCGCATCGCCGAGCGCGTCATGAGCGGCAATCGTCATCCTACTTGCTTTTCCTTTACCTAATAACTGCTCAATACATTTGGACTGACCATAGGCGCTCCACTCTGGAAAGGCGACACGCGCCAGCCGCACCGTACATATCAGTTTAGCAGACGGACTGCCAATCACCCGCCAATCAAAGCGCACATTATGCCCAATCAAATACTGCGGCAACTCAAACGCCTCTAACTCAAAGCGCTCAAGACCGGCGACATCATCATCGGTAATGCCATGAATTCTAATGACCACGGGTGATATCGAGCGCCCACTATTAAAGTATTTCATCCACTCAAATCCCGTCGCTACATTAATAGTCGCCACTTGAATCGGACGCGGATCACGACCTTGATCGGTTTCGGTATCAATAATCAGCGCAGTATCAGTCATAAAGATTTAGCCATCATTATTTAAGCATAGTTGTTTAAACATAGTTATTTCGCTATAGGTAGCAATATTGCCATTCTTAATAAACTTTAAAAATATGTGAATTTTAAAAGCTACGTTATATTTATGGGGATAAAAACCAGAAATAACAATGGTATACAAAGAATAGAGACGTTAACTCTTATACTACCCATTAGAGTTAACTCAAAAAAAATAAAGAGATATCGATGTTAGCAGATGGTAATAAGCTTCCGCCAAATCCAAATTCAAAACCAACCTTTTTACGCCGTGTAATAAGTATATTCATCAAGGCAGCTGTATTATTGATGCTGTTATTTGTATTTGACAAGCTCTTACCGAGTATCAGTCAACAAACCCAGTCGTTTGTGATGGCAAAATGGCAACAGCTCAGTTTATTACAACAACCACTGCCCACAGAAAACAGTCTGCCCTCGCCATTACCCGAACAGCATCTAACGGATACATGGGGCGGCGCGCGCAGCCAAGGTCGCTCTCACGAAGGCATCGATATATTTGCCAAGCGAGGTACGCCGATACAGGCAACGACACAAGGCATCGTCAGTAAAGTCGGTGAAAATACGTTAGGCGGTCGCGTGGTGGTTATCGTTGGACCGGGCGGCGCAGGACATTATTATGCGCATCTAGAGGATTATGCCGATATTAACCCAAACGACTGGGTCAATGCCGGCGATATCATCGGTTACGTCGGCGACAGTGGTAATGCCAAAGGTACGCCGCCGCACGTCCATTACGGGATTTATATCAATGGCAGCGCGGTCAACCCCTATCCTTTGCTACAAAAGCCTGAAAGCTAGCCTTTAAAACTTTAGTGTAAAAAATTAAGCTTGTAAAAATCAAGCTTCTAAAACGTTAAACCTCTAAACTTCCAATAAAAAATTTAACGGTCCATCGTTGATACTTGCTACTTGCATATCAGCGCCAAACTCACCGGTCGCCACATTAGGATGTTGGGTTTTGGCGTAATTTACCAGTTGTTCAAATAAGGCTTGCGCGGCATCGGGTGCCATTGCTCCGCCAAAGTCAGGACGGCGACCCTTATCGGTTTTCGCCATTAAGGTAAATTGTGAGACCAGTAATAAGCCACCGCCTACTTGCTGAACATTTTTATCCAATTTACCAAACTTAGCAGGGTCATCATCATTATCAAAAATGCGATAAGTAAGAATTTTATCAATCATACGCTGCGCACTTTGCAGATTATCATCATGACCCAAGCCAATATAGGCCAATAGGCCATGCTCAATCTCACCAACGCAGTGCGCATCGACAGTGACACTCGCACGGTGCACCCTTTGTATCAGTGCTCTCATTTACGGACTTCCTTATTTATAAATAGCTTACAGTTTATGGCCATACAACCATACCCTGACCATGATAAAATACCGCCATTAACTTGCCTAATTAATTATTACATCAAACCCTATTTTGGTAGCCTCATTATGAATTTATTTGCCACCCTTCAACAATTTGTGCCGCAGCAGCAGTTGAGTAAAGTAGCTGGACGTTTGGCCGCCAGCCGCCATCCTTATGTCAAGCGCACCTTTATCCGCAGTTTTGCCAAAGCTTACAATGTGAGCTTAGATGAATACGAGCGCCAAAGCTTTAATGCTTATGAAAGCTTTAATGACTTTTTTACCCGTGAGCTAAAAGACGACGCGCGTATCATTGATAGCAGCGCAAACGGCATTGTCAGTCCTGCTGATGGTGTCATCTCCCAGCTCGGGCAAATCCGCGACCATAAATTGCTGCAAGCCAAAGGTCGTGACTATGACATCGGACAATTACTGGCCAATAGCGAAGAGGGCAGCTATTTTGCTGATGGCAGCTTTGTAACCGTATATCTAGCACCGAGCAATTATCACCGCGTGCATATGCCATTTGCTGGTACCTTGACCAAAACCCGTTATGTACCGGGTACGCTGTTTTCTGTCAATAATACCACGGCGGCAAATGTCCCTGATTTATTTGCCCGTAACGAGCGTTTGGTGTGTTTATTTGACACAGAATACGGCAAAGCGGCGGTGGTGATGGTTGGAGCAATGATTGTCGCTGGTATCGAAACGGTAGCAACCGGCAAAATCAGCCGCACTGATGATATCCAAGAAGCTGAGCACAATATGAGCTTTGCAAAAGGCGATGAGCTTGGACGCTTTTATTTAGGCTCAACCGCGATTGTAGTACTACCAAAAGGCGCAAAAGCCGATTGGCAAGACAGCATGCAAGCCAATAGCGTGGTACAAATGGGACAGTTATTGGGTGTTGCTAACGCTAAATAAACTGCTGTTCCATGATAAAAATATAAGCCCACTTAAGTATGAATCATCATGCTTAATTGGGCTTTTTAATGGGCTTTACAGCTTATTGCCCTAACTATAAATGCTTATAAATAACGGGCTATTTGTAAGCATTTAAATGGTAAATTATAGTTCTGTTT
>NZ_CAJHBF010000030.1:0-26928 GCF_904846565.1 Psychrobacter sp. CMS30
GCGCCTTGTGCAACTGTTGATGACAGTTGTAATAGCCAATTTTATCTCTCGTTTATTGAGCGCCACTTTAGCCTTAAGCTGTCTATTTTACTTATTAAATTATTATCATTTATCCGAAGTCAGCTTAGGATTATTGGCATTAATCATTAGCGTGACTCATTTACAACGCTATAGGCTAGCTGCTTTTATCCCGACCAAATGGCGAATGAACGCTCTAGAAATTACCAATGCTATTGGCTATGCGAGCGCCTATGTTTTGCTCAGTGTTTCCGTCTATTTTATCGCTGCTGAATATGGCAATAGCTTTGATAGCCTTGATAGTTATGGAGAAGTCTTTAGCTATAACTACTACCTAGCCCAAGGGCTATTAACGCTTGCCAGTCTTTATGCTGCTTATCTCATTCTAAAGCGCTATCACATCAAATTATTATCAGCAGCAGGACTACTCATTAGCGCTGCGATTATATTACTTGGGATAATGTCTATTTATGTCTCAGGCTTATTAGCCACCAGTTTGATTATCATTATCGCCACTGCCAATAGCCAACGCGTGCTATTAGGACTGGGCATTATTGCCTTGGTCGGTTATATATTTTGGTATTACTATCAGCTCGATACTTCTTTATTGGTCAAGTCTGCCTCTATGCTGGTCATCGGTATCGCGCTATTACTGCTGCGCTGGCTACTTATCAAAGGCTATTTTGCGCATATAAAACCGAGTGCTAACGACAATCAGGAGCGGCTGTCATGAATAATAAAATTTTGACCAAGCGCTTGATTAAGGACACATCGAGTGCGCATTGGCTACAAAAACCGGCAGTTACGATTATTATTGCCCTTCTTGGATTGGCGCTCGTATTGGTAGTGATGACGAGGAATATCGCAAAGTATGAAAACCATCTTGCGACTGGCGATACGGTATTATTAGCGCTTGCACCCGTTGATCCACGCGGCTTTATGCAAGGCGACTATATGACGCTTAGCTATGCGCTAGAGCGTGACGTATTTGCCGCCTTAAATAGAGACCCCGGTAGCTATCCTACTAATGAACAAGGCTATGTCATTGTTGCCTTAGATAACAATAAAGTCGCACAGTTTGTGCGCTTAGCGGCTAATCAGCCTAAGGGTTTAGCCTCTAATGAGATGGCGATTCACTATCGTATCCGTAACGGCGCAATGCAGCTTGCGACCAATGCTTTTTTCTTCCAAGAAGGTCATGGCGAGGCTTTTGAGGCGGCAGAATATGGGCTATTTCGGGTTAATGATAAAGGTGAGCCACTATTGACCAATCTGGTCGACGACGATTTTAAAGTGATTAGTCCAAAAAATGATTAATCCAAAAAATGATTAATCCAAAAAGGGATTGGTCCAAAGTAACCTAATACAGCGCAAACTGCTAATAACTCAAAATCAATGCTGCTGTAAATGCTACCAATTGTCGCGCTAAAACCTTTATAACTGTCAATCGATGACAACCCTGCTTTACCAAAGTGATATTGCGATAAGTCAGCAGGGTTTGTTACTGTTGATGGCTGCAAATTCACTAGCTCGTTAAAAAACATTTGAAAAAACTTAAAAATTAAAAAAGGATTTATCATGCGTAGTGCAACTTATAACGAATTTGGCAAACCAACTGAAGTATTAAGCCTCGGCGACCGCCCTATCCCAGAGCCCAAGGCTAATGAAGTCCGCGTCAAAACCATTCTCACCTCCATTCATAACCATGACTTACTCACCATTCGTGGTAAATATGGCTTTAAGCCTGAGATGCCGGCTATCGGCGGTAGCGAAGCGTTGGGTATCATCGATGCCGTTGGTAGCGACGTTAAAGACTTAAGAGTCGGACAGCGCGTGGCTGCTGCCAGTGTGCAAGCAACGTGGGCAGAGTACTTTGTCGCATCCGCCGATATGGTCTTTGCTGTCCCTGATAGCTTAAAAGATGAAATGGCGGCGCAGTTAATTGCCATGCCGCTCAGTGCTTTAATGCTGCTGGAATTCTTAGAAGTAGAAAGCGGTCAATGGGTTATTCATAATGCCGCAAATGGTGCCGTTGGTAAATCACTTGCGATGTTGGCTGCTGCGCGCGGCGTTAATACCATTAATCTGGTACGCAGTAGCCATGCCATAAAAGAGTTAGACGCCCTTGGTATCAAAAACAACATCAATACCGAAGATGACAATTGGAAGGACCAAGTCCGACAAACCATCAGCGATGATAGCATCAGCGCAGCGGTCGACTCTGTCGGCGGGGAAGTAAGCGGTGACTTATTATCGCTACTCGGTCATGGTGGCACTTTGGCATCTTTTGGCATCATGTCAGGTCAGCCAATGGTGCTTAATCCGACGCATCTAATCTTTAAACAAGCCATCGTAAAAGGATTTTGGGGCAGTAAAATTAGCCAAGAGATGAGTGTCGAAAATAAACAGCGCTTAATCGATGAGCTTATCGAACGGGCAACCAGTGATAAATTGCATTTGCCTGTCGAAGCTGTATTTGATTTAGCTGATATCACCAAAGCTGTCGATGGCAAATTGCAGTCAGGCAAAAAAGGTAAGGTATTGCTAAAGCCTTAAACTATCATTCATTTAGCTAGCTTTCGTTTTATTCTTCCTTTTATTGAGATAATGGCAGCGTTCTTTCTAATAAGAACGCTGCCATTTTTTATGGCTTATTTTGCGGTTATAACTCTGAGCCCTATAACATTTTACGGTTCTAAACAGCTGGCAACGTTCATTTACCAAAGTCAGGTTGCGGGCATGAAGGCCTGCTTGTTAAGGTTGATGAGTGATTAATCATCATCGTTTCAAAATGAACAATTAACGATATTTATCTAACAATAAAAAAGGATATAAATATGCGCAGCATAACCTATAACGAATTTGGCAAACCGTCAGACGTACTAACCATAACTGACAGCCCAATGCCAGAGCCAAAGGACAACGAAGTCCGTATCAAAACCATTTTGTCTTCTATCCATAACCACGACCTCATCACTATTCAAGGCCAATATGGCACCAAGCCAAAACTGCCCGCACTCGCTGGCAGCGAAGCCGTGGGTACTATTGAGGCTATCGGCGCTGACGTCAAAGGTATGGAAGCGGGTCAGCGTGTGGTGGTCACCGGTGTCGAAGGCACGTGGGCCGAATACTTCACCGCCCCTGCTAGCAGCGTCATCCCGATACCGGATGCCATCGATGATGAAATGGCCGCGCAGCTTATCGCCATGCCGATGAGCGCCTTGATGCTCATTGAGTTTTTAGAATTAGAAAAAGGTCAATGGGTCATTCAAAACGCCGCCAATGGCGCAGTTGGCGAATCGCTTGCGATGTTGGCTGCTGAGCGCGGCATCAATACCATCAATGTCGTGCGTAGTAAAGAGTCAGCAAACGAGCTGACTGAGATTGGTATTACCGAAAACAACGTCGTGAGCGATGATGACGACTGGAAAGATCAAGTCCGTCACATTATCGGTGATGCAAAAATCAGCGGCGCAGTCGACTCTGTCGGCGGTCAATCTGGCGGTGATTTACTAAGCTTACTCGGTCATGGCGGTATCATTGCAGCGGTGGGTGCGATGTCTGGTCAGCCACTCGCGCTCAATCCTACTCATCTCATCTTTAAGCAAGCGACACTCAAGGGGTTTTGGGGTGGTGCATTGATGCAAAAGATGGATGCGGATAATAAAAGCCGTTTGATAAAAGAGCTTATCGAGCGCGCTGCCAGCGGTAAATTAAAGCTACCAACAGGCGGCATCTATACGCTGGATAATATTAAAGAAGCGGTATCTGGCAAGGTGCAATCTGGCAAAAAAGGCAAAGTGTTGTTAAAACCTTAATATAGTTCGTTATAAATCCACTCAAATAAAAAAGCAATACAAAAGGATTCAGACAATGTCGAATAACAAAACCTTTAAAGCCTTAGTCGTCGAAGAAACCAGCGACGGTACGTTCGATAAAAGCATCCAAACGCGTAACGTCAGTGATTTGCCCAAAAATGATTTATTAATCGAAGTGCATTACTCATCGTTAAACTTCAAAGATGCCATGTCAGCATCAGGTAATAAAAGAATCACCAAAAACTACCCGCACACTCCTGGCATTGATGCTGCAGGCGTGGTGGTCAGTGATAAGTCTGGCACGTTTTCTGAAGGCCAAGAAGTCGTGGTCTTTGGTTATGATTTGGGCATGGATACCGATGGCGGTCTCAGTCAGATGATATCTATCCCTGCCGATTGGGCGGTCGAATGTCCGTCTTCTTTAACGCTAAAAGAAGCCATGATATATGGTACGGGTGGCTTAACCGCAGCATTAAGTGTGCAAAAGTTAGAGAAAATGGGCGCAAAACCTGAAGACGGTCCAGTCGCGGTCACGGGTGCAACCGGCGGTGTCGGTAGTATCAGTATCGCCATATTAAGTCAGCTTGGCTATGAGGTCATCGCCTTCTCTGGAAAGCCGGAGCAAAGCGACTATCTAAAAGAGCTTGGTGCAAACGAAGTCCGTCATCGCGATACCATTAACGAGGTCGGAAATAAACCTGTCGGTCGTGAGCTATGGGCAAACGCTATTGATACAATCGGCGGCGACTACTTGGCAAACTTGCTCAAACAAACCAAAGCTGGCGGTGCGGTTACCTCTTGCGGCTTGGCGGGGGGCGCTGAGTTTACGATGACGGTACTGCCGTTTATCACCCGCGCAGTGTCCCTACTCGGTATCGATTCGGTCTATATTCCACTGGACGATAAAAAGGCCATTTGGCAGCGGGTCTCGACCGATATGAAACTGCCTAATCTAGAGAGTTATGCCGAAGAGATTACCCTAGAGCAAACACCCGAATACTTAGATCGCTTTATGGCGAGTCAGACGGTTGGGCGTTATGTGGTGAATGTTCGGAGTTAAGTTTTTGGTTTGGAACAACTGATATTAATACGTAAAGGCAGTATCCCTTTCGGGACGCTGCCTTTTTTTAAGATTTTATAGATAAAACTTGCGTTCATTTGCGTTCATTTGCGTTCATTTGCGTTCATTTGCGTTCATTTGCGTTCACAAAATAAATTTTAAAAATAGTTTTGTCTATAATTAACTTACTTAAAATAAGTCGTATAACGTCTTAAAACCCAACCTTGCTCTAGCTCATCATCAATTTCAACTTCAACTAATAACCAAGTCTTATTAGACTTATCTATGACTCTTATTATAGTGCCAATAGGTATAGTATCCACTATCGTTGAACTCATACCGAAATTATCACGAAAATTTAAAGTATTTACTGTTGTAACTCGATAACCTTTTAGTGCTTGTCGATCAATCACTGGAGGAAATGACCTAGTCAAAGATTTCACCTCTCTCGAAGTCTCTAAACTTTTAGATACTTCTTGAAACTGCTGAATATGATTAGCGGTTATGCTGCTAGCTATACCAATTAGGTACTGTAACAATATGACGGTGCAAATGAAATATAAAATCTTTTTAGCTTTCTCTGAATACGAACTAAAATCTTTTCCTGACTTTATTTCATCACTTAACTCAGCATCAATTTCAGCTATTGAGATTTCAGAAAACTCTTCTACATCATCCGTAGTTAGAGTGGTTTTTAAAATTTCTCCAAAAAAATCTTCATTAAGACTTGAAAGGACACCAAATGAGGAATATTTCTTAAATTGCTCAAGCTGTGTAAAAAGCTCTATCGATTTAGATATAACACTACTTAACTCACCTATTTGATCTTTAGAAGTGAAGCCTTCTGGCAATATGAACTGTGTTCGAGGTTTTAAACCCAAATGAGTTGCTTTAAAAGCATCTATAATGGCTTTATTAAATTTATTTGACTCAAATAACGATGGGTTTAGTGAACTTGATTCAGATAAAGTGTTTAACATTCCTGATATTGAGCCATCTATAGCTAAATTACTTTGAGACAATTGAGATAACAAGCCTTGACTTGTCGTATATCCAGTCAAACTTTTAAAATAATCTAAATCCTTAGCTATTTTCAAAAGATTGTCCGTAGCTCCAGTAGCTAAAGAAAGCTTATCTAATCGCGCCTGATTTTCCCTAGCCATCTTCATAGCTGGCGGTTCACGCATTTCTTCAAGCTTCTTCTTATCCATTCGCCATTATTCCTCTTTTATCTAATTTTAAAAATTGATTAATTAGGTATCTAAGGGCTTCTAACTATTTAATCAACTAAAATTGAATTTTATACATTCTAGTAAATAAAAAAAACACCCAGCTAAGTTGAGTGTTTTTTTATTTCATCTAAGGTCTAACTAGGATTTTATTCCCACTCAATCGTCGCTGGTGGCTTGCTTGATACATCATAAGTCACGCGTGATACTTCAGCGATTTCATTCATGATACGATTTGATACCGTCTCAATCAAATCATATGGCAGATGGGCAAAGCGCGCGGTCATAAAGTCGACGGTCTCAACCGCACGTAGCGCAATCACCCACGCATAGCGGCGACCATCGCCAACCACGCCGACTGATTTGATTGGTTGGAATACCGCAAACGCTTGCGCAGTCTTGTCATACCAGCCTGATTTTTCTAACTCTGCCATGAAGATAGCATCGGCTTGACGTAGGATATCGGCATATTCTTTTTTCACTTCACCCAAGATACGCACGCCCAAACCTGGACCTGGGAACGGATGACGATAGATCATTTTTGCTGGTAGACCCAAGGTGATACCAAGTTTACGCACTTCATCTTTGAACAAATCGCGTAATGGCTCGACCAACTCAAACGCCAAATCATCTGGCAAACCGCCAACGTTATGATGGCTCTTAATCACATGGGCTTTGCCTTGATGCGATTTCGCTGATTCGATGACATCAGGATAAATCGTACCTTGTGCCAAGAACTCGATGACTTTACCATCGCTTTGCTCGCTGATTTCACGGGCGCTATTGGCAAAGACATCGATAAAGGTTTTACCGATAATTTTACGTTTGGCTTCTGGATCAGACTCGCCTGCTAAGGCGTTTAAGAATAAATCTTCGGCATCGACACGGATGACTTTTACGCCCATGTTTTCAGCAAATATTTGCATCACTTGGTCGCCTTCATGCAGACGCAGCAGACCATTATCGACGAACACACAAGTGAGCTGATCACCAATCGCTTTATGCAATAGTGCGGCAACCACTGAGCTATCGACGCCGCCTGATAGACCAAGCAATACTTGCTTGTCACCGATTTGCTCTTTTAACTGTGCCACACGCATATCAACGATATTGTCTGGCGTCCAATCACCCGCACAGTCGCAAATCTGATGTACGAAACGACCCAATAACGCTTGACCTTGTAGGGTATGCGTCACTTCAGGATGGAACTGCAGACCATAGTACTGCTGGGCATCATCAGCCATAATCGCAATCGGACAGCTTGGTGTACTGGCGATAATATTGAAACCTTGTGGCGCTTCAATGACCTTATCGCCATGACTCATCCACACATCTAGCTTGGCAGTGTTGCTGTCCGTCACGCTATCTTCAATACCATCAGTGAGCTGCGACTGACCATTAACTTCAATCGTCGCGGCGCCAAACTCATGGATATCACTGGCATGAACCTGCCCGCCGAAACGATCCGCCATTGCCTGCATGCCGTAGCAAATGCCCAATACTGGTACGCCAAGCTCAAATACCGCATCGTTGATACGCGGACTATTTTCAGCATGAACGCTCTCAGGGCCGCCCGATAAGATGACGCCTTTGGCACCAAAATCATGGATACGCTGAGTGTCGATGTCATAAGGGAACATCTCACAAAAAACGCCAGAATCGCGCACACGGCGAGCGATTAGCTGGCTGTACTGCGAGCCAAAATCGAGAATGAGGATGCGGTCTTCTTTGATAGTAGGCATAGTAGGTAATGCAGAAGTGGCAGCGGCAGTGGTCATAAATCGATGTCCATCAAGAAAAAATTAGTGCCCTATTTTAACAAGTTTGCGCCCATTAATGGCTATTAGATGGTTAATTATTCACGTTTTTTGCGAGTTATTGAGGGTTATGAATATTTATTGATAATGAATAGCAAATATTTATGATTATTTGAATGTTACCAAGGCAAGAGTCAAAAGAGAAAGGTAGCAATTTTAAGAGTTAATAAAGGACATAACGAGAGTTTTTTTAATTCATCAGAATGCAACAATCATGCTTACCGTATGAATTTTTATTATACAAATGACGAGTCTGTATAAATTTTTCGTTTATATTGTGCTATGCTCGAAGGATAAGCAATTTGGCTTTAATACGATAGATTTAGCATGGTTAGCTCAAGCTAGTTATTTCTGTTAAGCTGTCGTTAAATTGCTCCTAATTATGAAAACCAGACCTAAATCTCACCCTAAATAAAAGTGATAGTCGGTTTAAGATAATTTGGATACAGGGAAGACGAGTGAAATGACTACAGGATAGTAGACTGCGCGCGTGTGACCCGTGTCCGATTTATATAAAGTTTGACTATATAATAAATTGACAGGTATGTCCCTATGAGCAAAATAAAATCCCTTTTTGGTAAAAATCCCGCCCCTACCGCAGTAGCCATCAATGATGCTGACAGCAGCGCTTTAGATGCTGCAAAAGATAATGACTCTGCCAATACATCCAATAGTACGTCCGGCAATACACCTATTGAGCAGACGCGTTGGAATGGCTGGGGCAATATCAGTATCAATAAAAAAGTCTCGCCGCATGGCGCAAAGCTCATCAAATCACATATCGGCAAAACAAAAAAACTATCCTCTGTCAGCTTACAACAGGTACTCAAAACTGTACCAAAATCACGCCTGCCTGCTGCGATAACTAAGCTTGCAACCGTATCTATCGATAAAGAAGTGAGACTCAGACACGCACGCGGTCAAAGCTTCCCAGATTGGATAGCCATGCACAGCGGCGCTTTTGAAGTATTCCCTGACGGTGTCGCTTTCCCTGAATCGACCGCTGATGTCGAGACTTTATTAACGCTCGCCAGTGAGCATGACCTAATTGTCATTCCGTTTGGTGGCGGCACCTCAGTCGTTGGTCATATCAATCCGCAAAAGGGCTCACGCCCGGTACTCACCATTGCCATGAGCAAGATGGATCAGCTTATCGATTTAGATACTGAGAGCCAAATTGCAACCTTTGGCGCGGGTACACAAGGGCCAGCGGTTGAAGCACAATTGGACGCACAGGGTTACCGCTTAGGGCATTATCCGCAGTCTTGGGAGCTATCAACGCTTGGCGGTTGGATTGCCGCGCGCTCTAGCGGTCAGCAGTCATTGGGCTACGGGCGTATCGAGCAGATGTTTGCTGGCGGTACGTTGGTCACGCCGCAGGGTGTACTCAACATCGCCGATATTCCAGCGTCATCAGCAGGTCCTGATTTACGCGAGATGATGATGGGTACCGAAGGCCGTGCTGGTATTTTTACCGAGGTCAAAATGCGTGTACAGCCGCAGCCTGAGGAAGAACTGTTTAAAGTGGCTTTCCTGCCCAATTGGGAAGCAGGTAAAGAAGTTCTTAGACAAGCTGTGCAAAAAAATGTTCGCTTATCTATGCTACGTTTAAGTAATGCCGTCGAGACTGATGCGCATATACATTTAGGCACGTCACCAAGCCAATTCTTAGCCATCAGCACTTATCTAAAAGCTCGCGGGCTGAGCTCAGATAAGGTTATGCTCACTTACGGCGTATCAGGCGATAAAGCGCAGAATAAATTGGCGCTAACGCAGTTTAATAAGCTGTTGAAGCAGCACGGTAGTGTCACTGGTAAAATCACCGATATTATGGGTAGCGTGTGGGCGCATGGACGTTTTAAATTCCCTTACTTGCGTGGCACTTTATGGGACAAAGGCATCATGGTCGATACCTTTGAGACGGCAACCAATTGGAACAACATCGACGAGCAAATGCAGCAGATGCAAGAAGCGGTGCAAAACGCTTTGGCAGATGAAGGCGAAAATGTCATGGCCTTTACTCATATCTCACACGTCTATAAACAAGGTGCCAGCCTTTATACCACCTATTTCTTTCGCGCAGCTAAAGACCACGCCACAACCTTAAAACGCTGGCAAAAAATCAAACAGGCGGCCAGTTTAAGTCTAGCGAATGGCACGGCGACGATATCGCATCAGCATGGTGTCGGTCGTGATCATGCGCCTTACCTAGCGGCTGAAAAAGGTAAGCTCGGCATTCAGGTAACTCATGATATGCTCAAAAGCTTAGACCCTGAGCAGCGTATGAACCCCGGCGTTTTAATCGAAGATTAAAAGATAGCCTTAGTACCATTAAATGACTTACCCATTTTAAGTCATTGATTCATTTAAATGTCATGTGAGATAGACCGTTTATGAACCCTACTAAGCCCAATCCGCCCCATCAGCAACGCCAGCAAGCACTAGCGCCTTTATCTCATCGCTCGTCTCAAGTAGAACCGTGGGATATGCTGATTATAGGTGGCGGTATCACAGGCGCTGGAATTGCTCGCGAAGCGGCACGGCGCGGCTTAGCGGTGTTGTTAATTGAGCAAAAAGACTTTGCTTGGGGCACGTCCAGCCGCTCTAGTAAAATGGTACATGGCGGGCTACGTTACATTGCTTCAGGTGATTATAAAACCACCTTGCTTAGCGTGCGTGAGCGTGAACGTATGCTCAGTGAAGCGAGTGGCCTTGTGAATGAGATGCACTATGTTATGCCGCATTATAAAGGCAAGTTTCCACCGCCATGGATATTCAATACCTTGCTACGAGTCTACGATAGGCTTGCGGGTAAGCGTTATTTTACCTACTTTAAAAGAGAAGCTTTTCTAAGTCTAAATCCGCATATCAAGAAAGATAAGTTTTTGGGAGCCAGTCAATTTAGCGATGCGGTGACCGATGACTCGCGGCTGGTGATGCGCGTACTTGATGAGGCAATTAACGACGGCGCGCAGGCGATTAACTACCTAAAAGCAGAATCGTTGATTACCAATGAACAAGGCTTGGTGGTAGGCGCAACGCTCAAAGATACTTCTTCTGAAGACAATGCTCATAGTAATGCTCAAAGTTACGATGTTTACGCCAAAGTGGTGGTCAGTGCCACAGGCGCTTGGGCGGATACCTTACGTATGCAGGCCAGTAAGCAAACCGAACAAAGTTTTCATAAGCAAATTCGTCCGTCACGTGGCAGTCACTTGGTCGTGAGCAAAGAGCGTTTGCCAATTAAGCAAGCCTATACCTTTTTGCATCCTGTCGATAAAAGAGCGGTATTTGTCTTCCCATGGGAAAACCGTACCGTCCTTGGTACTACCGATTTGGATCATCCGCCTTTGGATGATAGTGAAGTTGGTATCACGAATGAAGAGGTCGATTATTTATTAACTGCAACCAACACGCTGTTTAACGATGCTCATCTAAACCGAGAGGATGTCATTAGTACGTGGGCAGGCGTGCGACCGCTGATTTCAGAAGGCAGCGATGGCAAGCGCGTGAGCCCAAGCAAAGAAAAACGCGACCATAGCGTGTGGTTGGATAATAATCTGGTAACCGTCAGCGGTGGCAAGCTAACGACCTTTCGTCTAATCGCCCTTGATGTGCTAAAGATTTGCCAACAGGTACTGGCATTTAATGAGGTTGACACCAAAAATCTTGGCTCATTTAACACTGAAGTCTTTAGTAATCAGCCGCCAACCAATCCCAAGTTTTCAACCCTAACGCCACCCTTGCAGCAACGCTTGCAAGGGTTTTACGGCTTACAGCTTGATACTCTCCTAGAGCTAGCGCATGACGAAGATTTGGCTTATATCACCGACAGCAATACCATTTGGGCAGAGATTCGTTTTGCCGCGCGCCATGAGCAGGTTATTCATTTAGATGATTTATTATTGCGACGTACACGCTTGGGTTTAATCCTACCGCATGGCGCAATGACGCCGCTTATCAGCACAAGACTAAAGCAAATATGTCAGCAAGAGCTCGGCTGGGATGAGCAAAAGTGGCAACAAGAAGTTGCTCGCTATCAGGACTTGTGGCAGCGCTATTACCATTTGCCTGCGGCTTAATTTATATGACTACATAGTTAAGGACGACTATGACCACGAACCTTGATGACCCTATTTATTTCTTAGCCATTGATAATGGTACCCAAAGTGTTAGAGCGCTTATCTTTAATCAGTTTGGCACTGAGATTGCCAAAGCTCGCGTCCCTATCGAGCCGTATTTCTCTCTCCAGCCCAATTTTGCCGAGCAACATGCCGATTATTATTGGCAAAAGCTAAGCGAGGCTTGTCAGCAGTTGTGGCAAACCAGCGCTATAAGCCCTGAGCAAATCGCAGGCGTCAGCCTCGCCACCCAGCGCTATACCATGATATGTCTGGATAAAGACAAGCAACCGCTGCGCCCTGCTATTGTTTGGATGGATTTGCGCCGCGGCGAAACCAACGATATCGGCTTTCTTAGTCCATTAACCAAAATCATTGGTATGGGCGAACTGGTAAAAGAAGCACAGCAAAAAGCCCGCTGTAATTGGCTTGCACACCATGAGCCAGAGATGTGGGCAAAGACCGCTCATTACGTCAATCTATCAGCGTACCTTACCTATCAGCTCACAGGCGAATTAGCCGATTCCAATGGTCACGCCCTAGGCTATCTGCCTTATGACTATAAAGCCCAAACGTGGATGAAACCTAAAGATCTTAAATGGCGTTTATTTAGCTGTCGACCTGAGCAAATGCCTAAGATAGTGCCGCCAGGTCAGCCACTAGGTCATATCAGCGCAAAGGCAGCTAAAGCCACGGGGATTTTAGAAGGTACGCTGATGATTGCTGCTGCTAGCGATAAAGCTTGTGAAGCTTTAGGCTCTGCCGGTCTGGCAGCAGATACTGCCTGTTTAAGCTTTGGCACTACTGCGACTATCAATACCACGTCGAGCAATTACGTCGAAATCCTTAAGCACATGCCCGCCTACACTGCTGCTGCGCCGAACTACTACAATCATGAGTACATGATCTATCGCGGCTTTTGGATGGTTAGCTGGTTTAAAGAGCAATTTGCTCACTATGAAGAGCAGCTAGCAAAGACACAAGGCATCGATACCGAAAAACTCCTCGATCAAGCAGTCAAAGATATTCCGGCGGGTTGTATGGGGCTGATGATGCAGCCGTATTGGTCACCCGGCGTCCGTCATCCGGGACTTGAAGGTAAAGGCGCGCTCATTGGTTTTGGCGATGTGCATACGCGGGCGCACGTTTATCGCGCTATCTTAGAGGGGCTCGCTTACGAGCTTAAGCTTGGCTTTGATACCATTGAAAAGCGTACCGGCAAAACCATCAAACACCTGCGTGTCTCAGGCGGTGGCTCTCAAAGTGACTCAGCGATGCAGCTTACTGCCGATATCTTTGGTATGCCCGCTTATCGCCCCCACACTTATGAGGCTTCAGGATTAGGCGCTGCCATCAACTGCGCAGTCGGAATCGGCGTCTATCCTAATCACGCGACTGCAAGTGAGGCAATGACCCATTTAGGCGATGAATTCTTGCCTATTGAGGCCAATGTTCAACTCTACAAGCGCCTCTATAATGAGGTTTATCTAAAAATGTATGAGCGCCTAAAACCTTTATATCAAAGCATTCAAGATATTACCGGTTATCCTGCAAAGTGAATTAACCCTCTAAGTTAACTTTATTACTTCTATAGACTCAAGCTTAAGATAATAATAACGGAGACTAAGCTATGACTACACCAAAGTCTGCACTCAAAAACACTCAGCATTACGTCCTAACCAAATCCAATATTGAAAACACCCCTGCAACCAAACACGTCCATCAGTTTAACGACAATGCCATTCGCCATACGGTTTCATTAAGTGATATTGTCGGTCTTACCAAATTCGGTCTGCATCTCGTACGTGTTGAGTCGGGTGATGAAACCACGCAACACCACTATCATGAAAATTCAGACGAGTTCATTTATATGCTATCTGGCGAGCTTTCACTACATTATGGCGATGAAGTTTATCAACTACATGCAGGAGATTTTGTCGGTTTCCCCGCACACGGTGCAGCGCATTCTATGCGTAATAATAGTGATACGGACGCTACCTACTTAATGGGAGGCAACAGACCAGCGTTTGATATCTGTAATTATCCAGACATCAAACGCAGAATGTATACTATCCATGGCAAAAAGGAGTTTGTAGACTTAGAGAATTTAGGTCAAATAGAGCCTTGAGAACATTAAATCTCGTCTCGCTTTATAAAGCCTTATTAACCACTAAACGCCGCAGAAACTCGATTTAACCCCTCACGCAGCAGTGCCTCAGGACACGCCACATTCAGGCGCATTTTAAGATGTCCCTCAGTGCCGTATTTGATACCCGCATTGAGCTCAACCTTCGCCTCTCTTAACTTATCATAGAGCTTCTGATTATCTTGTGCATAAGCCGAGCAATCTAGCCATATCAAATACGAGGCTTCTGGATGCATAACCTTAATATCGGGCAGATACTGCTCTAAAAAGCTAATAATTAACTCTATATTGGCTTCGATATAATTAAGTGCCTGCTCAAGCCATTCATCGCCCTCTTCATAAGCACTACGCATCACTTCATAAGCAAATAAATTGAGCTCATACTCATCATTTAACTGCTGCTGCTGACTGATTTTTTTGATTAATGCATCGTCTTTAGCAAATATCATCGAGCCTTTAATACCAGCCACGTTAAAGGTTTTGGTCATTGAGGTCAGGCTGACGGCTTTATGCGCGTAACCTTCTATTTCTGCTAGTTTTAAAAAAGGCGTAAAGGTGTGAGCACTCAAGGTTAAATCTTGATGAATCTCATCACTGACAATCGCCACGTCATGCTTTTTGCAAAGTGCCAGTAACGCTTCAAGCTCCTGCCTCGTCCATACGCGCCCGCCCGGATTGTGCGGATTGCATAATAAATATAGCTTAACCTTATGCTCGATTATTTTGGCTTCGATATCAGCCAAATCTAACTGATATTTACCGTCGTATTCTTTTAACGCTGACATCACAAGCGTGCGACCATTTTGCTCAACCTTAGTCATAAAAGGCGTATAAATGGGGTCATTAACCAGTACCGCATCACCTACTTCAGTAAATACGTTCATCATCAGCGCTAAACTTGGCACAACACCGGGGGAAAACAAGATATTTTCTTTATTTAGCTGTAAATCATAACGACTGCCATGCCAGCCAATAATCGCCTCGTACAATGCCTCAGTTGGTTTGGTATAACCCAATATGCCATGCTGCGCGACTTGCTCAATCGCCTTTAAAATAGGCTGGGCAGCCTTAAAATCCATATCCGCCACCCATAGCGGAATCGTGTCATCGTTATAATGCCATTTGACTGACCCTGTATCACGTCTATCTATTATCTCATCAAAATTGTATTGCACCATCAATCTCCTAAAGCATAGATCTTTGAATTATTAACGCCCCTTAAAATCAGCCTCACGTCGCTCGACCATCGCCATCGCACCCTCTTTCGCATCTTCTGAATGAAATAAATGTGGCAAATAGCTATGGATATTAGCCAATGCGGCGGCAGTTCCACTACGACTGACATCTTGTGCTGAGGACAGTAACCCTTGTACGCCAAGCGGTGCAGCTTGGCAAATCTCTTTTGCAATAGTCATTGCCCGCTCGTATTCTTCGCCATTTGCCACTACTTCACTGACCAAATTTAGTCTATCAGCAGTTTGCGCGTTAAAGGCTTTACCAGTCAGCAAATACGGCATGGCTTTTTGCCAACCTGCTGCTGCGACGAAACGTACCGTTGCACCGCCAAACGGCATGATACCGCGCTGTACCTCCATTTGTGCAAAGTTACAGTTATCACTTGCGATGACCACATCACTATTCAGCATTAATTCAATCCCCGCGGTAAAGCACGTTCCTTGTACCGCGACGACGACAGGTTTGCTGCGTAATTTACCACCGATACCCCATGGGTCAATCTCATTATCATTAAAATCAAACGCACCTTTATCCCATTTATCTTGTAGCTCCATTAAATCAAGTCCTGCGGTAAAGTGCTCTCCATGGGCAAATATTAAGGCACAGCGTAAGTTATCGTCATTTTCATAACGCGTCAGCGCTTCGGATAACTGCTTAATCATATGGCTATCAAAGGCGTTGCGTTTATCGATACGATTGAGCCCAATCAGGCAGATATAGCCGTCGGTTTCATAGGTAATGCGGTTATCAGTGCTATGGTTATTACTTTCCGTCATCATATTTTTATCCTTTTAAATGTATTATTGTCATCTGCTGCGCTTATAAAATAGCCGCTTTATGTTCATTTAGCTTAGTTTCAATATAGACACCCCTATGCTATAACGCAAGGACAGATATAAGCGCACAGGCAGATTGCTATTTTTATTAGCCATAGGTAAATCGGTCGCAATGGATAAACAGATAGAGGGACGCGAAATCTGCTAAACTGGATGATTATATTCAAACATTGCAGTCCGAAACTATGACCAGTAAGCCCATCGCCAATACATCAAACGTCCGTAGAGCAAGTGCTAATAATCATCGCAACCGCTCACCTGAGACCGCCAAAAAACTCGGCAAGCTACATCCGCGCAATCCGCATCAAGGTCGCTATGACTTTGCGCTGTTAACCCGTGCCCTGCCCGAATTGGCCAAGCACACCATCACCAACCCGAATGGCGAGCCGACCATTAACTTCTCTGATAGTGAAGCGGTACGCGTCCTAAATCAGGCGTTACTCGCTCATTATTATGGTGTTAAATTTTGGGACATTCCAGAAGGCTATCTCTGCCCGCCGATACCGGGTCGCGCAGACTATATCCATTATATTGCCGACTTATTGGCGCAAACCACGCACGTTAATGACGACAATACCCCGCCGACTGGTAAAGAAATTCACGCCCTTGATATTGGTACCGGTGCCAGTGCCATTTATCCAATTATCGGTAGCCAAAGCTATGGCTGGCGTTTTACCGCGAGTGATATCGACCCTATTTCGGTCAATACCGCCGCGCTTATTTGCGAGTCTAACCCGAAGCTAAAAAGCGCCGTTAAAGTAAAACTGCAACCTGAGCCTAAATTTATCTTTAAAAACATCATCGGTCGTCAAGATTACTTTGATGTGGTTATTTGCAACCCTCCTTTCCATGCGTCATTAGAAGAAGCGATGCAAGCCAATACTCGCAAGCAGCATAATTTGCAACGACATCGCGGTAAGAATGAAAACGAGCAAATCAGCCGACATTCAACCAAGGCTGGTAACGCTGCGCAAAATCTAAACTTTGGCGGTCAGCATAAAGAGCTGTGGAGTGAGGGCGGCGAGATTGCCTTTTTGACCAAAATGATGAAAGAAAGCCAGGATTTTGCCGAGCACGTTGGCTGGTTTACCAGTTTAGTGTCAAAGTCAGAGAACGTGAAACCGTTACAACTATTATTAAAACAGCTTGATGTTGCCCAAATGCGCATCATCGAGATGAGCCAAGGGCAAAAGAATACCCGTGTTCTAGCGTGGCGCTTTAATACTGACGACGCGTAATTAATAAAAAATGACTGTCTGAAAAACATCTATTTAAAGTTTCACGTGAAACAAAAAAACACCGCTTTGGTCCAAGGCGGTGTTTTTTTATAGTGTAAAAGGTAAAGGTTAATAAGTTAGCTAAAGAACATCACCTTTAAGCCAATAAGTATAAGCACTAATCCACCTAGCGCTTCCGCCTTATCTTCAAGATACGTCCCTGATTTCTTACCCAAATACACACCAAAAACGCTAAAAACAGCAGTGATAATAGCGATAATTAAACAGGCTAACCACGCATTAAGCGCCAACAAATTCAGCGTAAAGCCAGCTGCCATGGCATCAATACTGGTGGCAATCGCAAGGGTAAACATGGTGCGATGATTGATATTTTTCTTTAGGCTGTCATTTACAGACATTGTCTCACTATTTATATGCAGCGCTTTATCTACCGCCTCTTCTCCATCTCCTAAAAACACTTCATAAAGCATTTTGCTACCAAGACCGATAAGAATAAAGCCACCAATCCAAGGTGCAGCAGCAGCCAACCAGCCTAATAAAGCTGCGCCCAATAAATAACCAATCAGTGGCATCACGCCCTGCGCAATACCAAAATACAAACCCGCATAAATCGCCAAACGCAGCACATAATGACGATGCTGTTTTTGTGATTTCGCCCCTAGCCCAATCGCAACAGCAAACGCATCCATCGCAAGAGCAATGGCAAGTAATACAACTTCAATCATTTTATTATTCGCTTCTTTTTGCTTATTGTCATAAGTTTCACGTGAAACAACTCTAACATTAAAAAACCACCGCCTTGATTGCCAAGGCGGTGGTTTTTATTAATCAATTAATAGTCATTAAGCAACTTTTTATAGCCTATTTAGATATCTAAATTAGATACTGTCAACGCATTCTCTTCAATAAAGATACGACGTGGCTCGACATGATCGCCCATCAGACAGGTAAACATATGGTCAGCAGCAATCGCATCTTCAATCGTGACGCGTAACATACGACGGTTTTCAGGATCCATCGTGGTATCCCAAAGCTGATCAGCATTCATCTCACCCAGCCCTTTATAGCGCTGAATCGCCAGACCACGACGCGCATCAAGCATCATCTGTTGCCAGAGATAATCAAAGTCGCGTACTGGGATGTCTTTAGTGGTACCTGCGGTGGCTTCACGGCGGATAAAGGCATCTTCTGCAAGTAACGTATTCCATTCAGCTGATAAGCGCAGCAGCTTGGTATACTCGCCTGAATTGATAAAGCTGGCATCGAGCAGATAATGGTGCGCCAATTGATGCACATAAACGGTGATACGTGGCAACCATTGGGCTTTAGCAGGCTGTGCTTCACCGTCACTATCTAACGTAGCGCCCGCTTCAGGCTCGATGACAGGTTTCATACCCAATAAATCAGCAGCAGCGGCATCCATGTTTTTTGGTTGCGGCGCATGGATATTGACCAGTTCAATCTCAGGATTTAAATCACTGCCGAAGTGCTCAAGCTGCGTCTGTAAAGATGCTTTCCACGCTTCCATCGCCGACTTATCATAGGTCATATCGGTGCTAAGCTTTGGCGTATGAGTCAACGCATCCAATAACACCGCAGGATAACGAATCTGTAAACGCGCTTTGATAAGCTGGGTTTGGTTATAGTCGTTTAACAACGTCTCTAGCGCATGACCAGTAATGGCAGGCGCATCGGCACTGATATGCAGCCTGGTATTATCAATCGTTGATGATAATAAATACGCTTTTAAGGCTTCATCGTCTTTTAGATACAGCTCTTGACGACCTTTTTTCACCTTGTAAAGTGGTGGCTGAGCAATATAAATATAACCACGCTCAATCAACTCAGGCGTTTGACGGAAGAAGAAGGTTAACAGCAACGTACGAATGTGCGAGCCATCAACGTCCGCATCGGTCATGATAATGATTTTATGATAGCGTACTTTATCAGGATTATATTCATCCGGACCAATGCCGCAACCAAGCGCAGTAATCAAGTTACCAACTTCCGCAGAAGACAGCATTTTATCAAAACGAGCGCGCTCAACGTTAAGAATTTTACCTTTTAATGGCAAAATTGCTTGGGTCTTACGGCTACGACCTTGCTTTGCTGAACCACCTGCAGAGTCCCCTTCCACAATATAAAGCTCTGACAGTGCGGGATCTTTTTCTTGGCAATCTGCCAATTTACCCGGTAGACCTGCGATATCTAACGTGGTCTTACGACGGGTCATTTCACGAGCTTTACGCGCCGCATCACGGGCACGGGCGGCATCGATAATTTTACTGGCAATAGCTTTACCAGTACTTGGATTCTCTAACAAATAATCGTTAAACTTATCGTGCATCGCTGATTCAACAGCGGATTTTACTTCGCTTGAAACCAGCTTATCTTTAGTCTGACTTGAAAACTTAGGATCAGGCACTTTCACAGAAACAATCGCCGTCAAACCTTCACGGGCATCATCACCAGTAGCAACGACTTTTTCTTTTTTAAATAAGTTTTCACGGTCCATATAGCTATTTAGACCACGCGTCAATGCTGAGCGGAAACCAGATAAATGCGTGCCACCATCGCGCTGCGGGATGTTATTGGTAAAACACAATACTTTTTCGTTATAGGTATCTGTCCACTGTAGCGCCACTTCGACACTGATGCCATCATCTTGCTCACTGACAAAATGAAAGACATCATTGATGCCGTCTTTACCGGCATTGATGTAGCTGACAAATTCTGATAAACCGCCTTTATGTTCGAACTCATGACGCTTATCGATACGCTCATCCGTTAAGACAATGCGCACACCCGAGTTTAAGAAAGACAGCTCACGCAAGCGTTTGGCTAAAATATCGTACTCAAAGATAGTACCGGTAAAGACATCCTTACTTGGGTAAAAACGAATCTGGGTACCGGTTTGATCCGTCGCTTCCATCTGCTGGATATCGCCGTCTGGTACACCATCGGTATAAGTTTGATGATAATGATAGCCTTCACGCCAGATATTCATCTCAAGCCTTTTAGATAAGGCGTTAACAACAGAAACACCGACGCCGTGTAGACCACCCGATACTTTATAGCTGTTGTCATCGAATTTACCACCGGCGTGCAGTACGGTCATAATAACCTGTGCTGCCGACACCCCTTCTTCTGGATGGATATCCACAGGGACACCGCGGCCGTTATCCATGACACTAACAGATTCATCTTCATGAATAATGATGTCAATTTGGTCACAATGACCGGCCAACGCCTCATCAATCGAGTTATCCACCACCTCAAAGACCATGTGGTGCAAGCCGGTACCATCATCGGTATCACCGATATACATACCAGGACGTACGCGCACCGCTTCTAACCCGCGCAATACACGAATATCTTTGGAGCTATAATCAGAGGGTAATCCTTCAGGGGCGGCAGCGGGGGCAATAGTATCTAGAGCGTTGTCTGGCATCATTTGCTCGTGGTCGGTAGGTAATGAATCACTCATGTGCATTCCTTAATCTAGCCATCATCAGCTATTTGTCATCAGCTCACCACGACGGCGATACTGAATGACGTTATCTTAGAGTTAACGTTTAGGGTTGAAATATTTAGTTATAGTATTCGCTAAAACGTTATCAGATGTCGGTTAAAGGCGTATAAAACCGTGTTAAAAAAGCAGCTCTAAACACAATCTGTTTTTCAATCACCGTTTTTCATATTCGCTTCTACTTTTTTTTACCCATCATTAAAGCAGAGTAAAATTAAGCGTATATTTATCAAACACTTATATTCTTATAAGTGTTAAGAAGTCTTTAAAAAATACTGATAAAAATTTGTAAGATAACTTGCTGAGAATAGGACAAAATAAAGCTCTATTTTAGCATTTTTCGGCGCTAAGTCACTGTTTACTGACAGTTTTATCGATATTGAGCAAGTATTTTGGGATGGTCATTACTTTGCTAAAAATATAAGCAATATAATGATAATTGAGGGGGAATATAAGTAACATGCGCTAAGAATTAAGCGCAAATTCAGCTAATATTGGTCATTAAAAACGACTTTTATCAATTGTTGTTTATAAAATTGTCAAACTTCCTTGTTTCACATGAAACATCTTAGGTTCTGACCAATATTGATGCACCAACGGTAGAATATCTTCGGTTAAGCTGGTCATAAATACCTGACATGGCAGCTGCGCTAACGTCGACAATAAAATATCTATCGTCCTCTCATCTAGTTCTGCCGTGATATCGTCTAGCAACACCACTGGCGTGGCTCTCGACTTGGTATGGCTGTTGAGCACGGTATCACTATTACCGTCTTTTCCTATAGCAAGCGGGGGCTTTTCGTCATTAAGCAATAACGGCAATTGTGATAAACGTAAGGCGGTGATTAACAGCTTTTTCTCACCGCGAGACAATACATTGGCCGCTTGTTCTTTAAAATTGGTAGTTTGGTATTGAGGTCTGTGTTTGCGGTGGGATTCGAATTAGCGTCCTTTTCATCGTCACTGGTCGTTTCTGATACATCACTAGAGCGCCAATGCACATGAATATCAGCGCGGTGGTTACCGATACGCGTATAACCCAGTTGTAAATCTTGTTCTAAGCGCTCGTTAAGCTGCACCTCAAGCGCCACACTGGTGTCATAGCCAGCATTATAGCTCAGACTTAATTGCTCAGCGTAGGCAGGCAATAATTGCGCAATACTGTCAGCAAAATAAGGCTGCCATTCTGTAAAGATACGCTCACGATAATGATGAATAAGCGCAGCATGATTACTGAGTCCTTTATCCCATGATTTTAGCTCAGCAAGCTGTACTTGGGTTAAATGGCGGCTCTTTTTAGTAAACTATTGCGCTGTTTTAGCAGGCGTTGGTAAGCTACCCATTGGGGATGAAACCCTTGTTTCATGTGAAACACTAGCCAATCTAAGAGCTGCCGGCGACTGGCACTACCCTGCTCTAACATATCCATCGTCGAGGGATCTATCAGTAGCGTGGGTAGCTGTTCGGTTAAGATGCTTTGGTTATAAACCGTGGTTTGATTCAGACGTAGAACCGTTGTCGCATCAGCTTGCTTTTGGATAGCTAAGGTAATGCTATCATTGAGCCTAGCATGCACCGTTGCTGCATTTTGATGGTGTTGAATATAGCGTTTAGGCTGATGATGACGAAAACTTTACCTCTTGAAAGCAAAAATATCGCTTCAAGTAAAGAGGTTTTACCACTACCATTTGCGCCAATAATGACGTTGCAAGCAGCGGACTGCAGACTCACTTGGGTTAGATTACGCAGGTGTGAGATTTGTAGACGTTCAATCATAACAGTGACAGCCGCCTATATTACCACCTATTAATTAGTAGGCAAAAGTTTATTAAAAAATAATTTTATAATAGAATCGCACTATATACGCATTGGCATAATGACATACTGGTGGAACTCATCGTTGAGCTGATTAACCAGTACCGAGGCATTTGATTGGCTCATATGCATTTGCAAATCACCTTGAATCACACCTAAGACATCTTGCAGATAAGCGGCATTAAAAGACAGCTCCATCGGCTCGCCTTGATACTTCGCTTGTATCATCTCGACTGCTTCATCTTGTTCAGCGTTATTGGCGCGTACTTCTACCATACCATCGCTAGCAAAGTTAAATACTACGCCGCGAGACTTTTCATTACTCAAAATCGCTACACGGCGCAGCACATCGGTCATTTTTCTTGGTTAAACAACGCCAATTTATCGGTATTACTTGGCATAACGCGGCGATAATCCGAGAATTTGCCATCGATAAGACGCGCGGTAAAGGTCACCATTAAGTTATCACTCACCTGCCCTGTACTATCGACATCACCAAACGGCAAGCTTACTTGCAAGAACTCACGACCAAAGCTTAGTGTGACTGCATTGTCTTTATCACCCAGCATCTTGCCAAGCTCAGAAGCCAAGCGCTCAAGCTCAATCACAGCTTTACGCGGTAAAATCGCCTGCATATTCAAATCAGCACTAACGTCAATAACGCTACGCGCTAACGCCAATCTATGGCCGTCGGTGGCAACCGTAGTCAGCTGCTGCTGTGAAACATCAAACAACATACCCGTTAGATAGTAACGGACATCTTGAATCGCCATTGCAAATTGGGTTTTATGAATCAAATCCGTCAAACGGCTACGGCTAATGATTAAAGGTGTGATATTTTCAGGATTACCAAGACTTGGATAGTCTTCGCTAGGTAATGTCCCTAAAGTGAAACGACTTTTGCCACTGGTCAACAAGCAACGCTCGTTTTCTTGCGTGGTAAGATTGACTTGCGCTTGCGACGGCAGTGATTTACAAATATCTTTGAGCTTAGTCGCAGGCAACGTCGTCGTACCGGCTTCAATACAAGCACCGGCAGGCAATTTCAACGTCGATGTCAGCTCTACTTCTAAATCAGATGCGGTCAAAATCAGCGCTGATTCAGACAACTGTAGCTTAATATTACCCAAGATAACCATATTATGGCGCTTATCAGCAGCCTTGGCGATCAAGTTAATAGCTTTTAGTAACGACTCTCGATTAATCGATAATTGCATGCTTAGTTACTCTTGTTTATTAGTTGCTCTTATTAAAAGGATTTTTTATAGGGTTTTAATTTATATAATTTTAAAATAATGGCTTAATAATACCCTGTCTACTAACGATAATCCATACAGCTTGTGTCTACTGCTACTCAAAGTATTATAAACCATATCTGCTTATGACAACATTGCGATACCACAAGCCTCTAACCCGCTTGCAGCATCAAAGCCAAGGTTTTGTAATCCTTATCAAACGCCGGATCGGCAGCGCGTAGCTCATTTACTTTATCACAAGCATGCATCACGGTCGTATGGTCGCGTCCACCAAATGACTGTCCAATCTCAGGAAAGCTCTCACTCGTTAGCTCGCGTGACAATGCCATCGCAATTTGACGCGGTCTTGCGATACTGCGCGTACGTTTGCGTCCCATCATATCTTTGATTGTAATATCGTAATATTCAGCAACCACTTTACGAATATTGTCCATATTCACGGCTTGCACGCGCATCGCAACGATATCTTTTAGCGCGTATTGCACCATCTCAAGCGTAATGGGCGCACCGGTAAGATTGGCATTGGCAAATACCTGATTGAGCGCACCTTCTAAACGCCTGACGTTAGAAACCACATTTTGAGCGATAAATAAGGCACATTCTTTAGGGAGACTCATTCCGTACGATGCCGCTTTTCTCTGTAAGATTTGTACACGTGTATCAATCTCAGGAGGATCAACCGCAACCGTCAAACCCCACGAAAACGCGACCTAAAACGTTCATCAAACTCCGTCATCTGTGATGGATGGCGATCTGATGCCAAAATCAGCTGTTTATCACCACTGGTAAAATCTGCAAATAAAGTCAAAAACTCATTACTACTTTTTGTCTTTCCTGCTAATACGTGAATATCATCTACAATTAATAAATCTACTTTTTTATTTTCTTTTTAAAATCTTCTATTTTATTATTTCTTAATGAATAAACTAATTGATTAATAAATTTCTCAGAAGTGAAATAATAAAAACTTAGATTATTTTTAAATAGCGGTGCGCTACAGAATGCATTAAATGCGTTTTTCCCAAACCAGAAGGTCCATATATAAATAAAGGATTGTGCCGATTTTTTGATTGGCGTTTTCCAAGCTCATAACAGGCCTTGTAAGCCAGGTTATTGGACTTACCAGTGACAAAGGTTTCAAAGGTGAAATCAGGATTTAGATAGCTCAATGATTTGGCATCGGCAGACTCGATCAGTTCTGCATGACGCATATTGGCATCAATATCTGCTCTAGCAATATTATTATGCGTGGTTTGAAAACTGTGATCTGCCTGGGAGGGGAGGGCTTATCGTCTTCAAACAATGAGCCTGACTGTGATTGATGGCTGTCATCCATGTCACGACCCGCATTATCAACACGAACAATCACCTCTTCGATACTACCTTGGCTATGTTTAGCGACCAGCTGTTGGATATCTTGCAGATGATTCTTTTTAATGTAGGTCACAAAGTAATCATTAGGAGCAAGAATAATCAAGCTATTGGCTTCTTGATGCGCCGATAATGGTCTTAACCACATCGTAAAGACGTTGTCTTTAACGTGATAACGTAAGTCATTTAGGCATTTATCCCAAATAGTTGCTGTATCAATCATGAAAAGTACTAACCCCATAGTCCAAAATAATTGGTCAAAAGAACAACTTTTTATTGTTAAAATCACTGAATCTTTACCTATAGAGTGAATCGTTTCTTACCTAAGAGACTCTATGGTGAGATTACTTAAAACCATACATCAGCTAGGGGGCTAATCTAACACAAACGGCCTGTGGATAACACCTTGTTTTTTGTGGATAAGACTGTGGATAGTTTTGTGGATAAGTAAACAACACGAGTTATCCATATTTCACCCACAGGTTATCCACAACCTTACCCAGAGTCTAATATTTTGATATTAAACGGAAAATCTGAGTTAGCCACAGATAATACGGCTCCCAATAACAACAATACTTATATATATTAATAGTTAATTATTATAGAGACTGACAAAAATTGTGGATAACTTTTAAAATTCAATTATCAAAATAGATGTTTTCAGTAGGTAGATTGGTATTAGAAATCAGTGTTTTTTAACAATGAATCATTGAAAAGACTATTTTCTCTGTTATAAAACTTATCTGTATAAACACAGACTTAATTAGTTTATTGACCAAGATACTATGCGGTGGTATAATCCTCCGTTATTACGAATTTAGTCCATTATTTTGATAGGTGAGTTATGAAACGTACATTCCAACCAAGCGTGATCAAGCGTAAACGTACTCACGGTTTCCGTGCTCGTATGGCAACTAAAAAAGGCCGTCAGGTCTTAGCTCGTCGCCGCGCTAAAGGACGTCATCGCCTTACTGTATAATCAGTAGATTGCGATAAGCATGGCTCATAGTGCTTGTTGTGTTTCTATTATTTATAGATTGCGATCGTCAATCATCACAACTGACACTTAGCCATATATTAAAAGCGCCCACATCGGCGCTTTTTTTGTCTCTATACTTTATGATTATTTCTACGCTACTATTTCTGCTATTGTTATCAGCTCTTATACTAGGTTGTACTATGTCTAATACTGTTTCAGCGCCACCTAATGCTCGCTTCACCAAAGCGCAGCGCTTACTCACGCCTGCAGCCTTTCGTGAGGTGTTTGATGCACCTGAGCGTAAGCTTCATCAGAGCCATCTAATGGCGTTTGTGCGTACCAATACCCATGAGCAGCCTCGAGTCGGTATGGCCATTACTAAACGTAAAGTGCCTACTGCTGTTGCGCGAAATTTAATTAAACGTCAAGTACGTGAACAGTTTCGCGTAAAAGCTAGTA
>NZ_CAJHBF010000031.1:0-23540 GCF_904846565.1 Psychrobacter sp. CMS30
CTTTGGTTAAGTCAGGAATGTTTTTATAGTCAAAGCGCCCGCTAGGGTAATTACGTAGCATCCAGCCAATGTGGCTAAAGAAAAACCCACGCTGTGCTGAATAAGGGTCATCCATGCGATCATCAACATGACGGTGATGGGTACGGTGACCTGACACCCAGTCAAAGGCTGAGCCTTGAACCGCAAGGGTTGAGCCTAGCAATAGGAAGTTTTCTACCAAAGGATGGGCTTTGTACGCACGGTGCGACAGTAGGCGATGATAGCCTGCGGTAATACTAATACCTGTCCAGACCATAAAGGCACCAAACACACCCCAAACAGGCGCACTAACCTGATGGGTCAGTAAGTACCATGGCGTAATGACTGCCGCAGCAATAGGCGTTGTAATAAGGAAAATCGCTGGTACCAAGTTAATCGGCGATTTTTGGAATTCTAGCTCCAGAGGATCGATGCCTTCATCGTTGCTCGCTGCATTGGCATTTTTATAGCCGCTGGTGGTCGCAAACTGCGTATCGGCAGCGTCGTCAGTTTTGCTTTTGCTAGTATCAAGCCACGTCTTTACGCGCAGTGCTTGAGTGCCAGCGTGCTGTATAAGCGTATCACCCGACTTCATGGCCAAACGTAAGCCCTTAAGTGGTAAGCCTATTACTTTTTTAGCAATCATGTAATATTCCTAACGGTATTAATTTTAGACCCCATATTACCTGAAAAGAAAGACAAAGTGAACAGTTATACACTAGAAAAATATTGCTAAATAACAATAACTTGTATGAGTTATGGAATGTATTATCGTAAATAACCCAAGACTTATCAGCAATTTAGTAAAAGTGTAAGTACGATGGTAGATATGTAGGGTATTAAACTATGGTAGTCGTTAAAAGAGGCGTGGGTTATATATAGGTATCAAAAGGTTGCATGAGCATAAATAACCCCTTCTATCTATGAATAGATAGGTGATGTGAGCAAATAGGTTATGTAAGTAAATAGGTTGGATAGTCAGTGATAATGACATCGACTTGCCACGCGATCAATTGTTCAATCGTGTTGCTATCATTGACCGTCCACGCACTGATAGGCAAGTTATAACGATGACAGTGGGCAATGACTGCTTGATTCAGCAGCGGATAGTGAATACCGAGTTGCACACAGCCAAGTTGCAGCGCAGTATTAGATGCCGATATCAAGGTTTCAGGCGTCCGAATCAATAAACCACGTGGTATATGCTGCAATAGATTATTGCGTTGCAGTCCGGCGTGTAGCTCGACATCAAAGCTGGTCAACACGATAGGTAGGTTGGCAAGCGGACTGTCGATTAAATCCGTCATCAAAGCCTTAATTAGCTTGCGGTAATCCGTGCGCTCATGAGTCTTAATCTCAAGCTCAATATAACTAAAGCCTTCTAATGCAGCTGCTATATGCGCTAACGGCGTAATCTTATGGCCAGATTGCTTATGATCCAATTGCGAGTAGCGCTCAATTTCAGCCAGGCTTAACTGATCGATACGTGATTGCTGCGCGCACATACGTTGTAAATTGTCATCGTGAAAGACCATTAAGTGACCATCCGCAGTCAACTGCACATCGAATTCCACACCGGCTAAGCCCGCTGTTTGCAGATTTTGCGCAAGCTTAAAACCTGCTACGGTATTTTCTACTGCTTCACCGCGCGCGCCGCGATGGCCTAATAAAAGCGTGTTTTTAAAATTTATCATTATCAATAACTATCAAATATTTTACCGCCATCATATCGCCTCTAGAAAACTGGGTCTAATAAAATATTTGCAGGATAGCAGATTCATCACTTATATGAGATGCGCCAATAACTTACGCTATTATTTCCCTAGGTATTTGTTGCGTTTTTGCAACCAAACCTCGATTTTAGCCCTAATGTTAGGCGTTATTTGTATATCGATAGGCTACACTGATGACCATTTAATTCAAACACCGTATAATAATGTGGTTTTCAAAACTTGCACGATGACTGTTAATTGTTACGATTGCTAATTGTTACGATTTTAGCGTGATGGTTTCAGTGTGAGTCTTTGAATGTTAAACAATGTCCATCAGTGGCGGTACGAATCAGTAAATTGGAGCAAAGTAAAGATGAGCGTAGCAAATAAGAGTTTGAGCAAATGGTATAAGGTTGCTGGTATTGGCATCGCATGCAGTTTGGCGCTGGCTGGCTGTGACCGCTCAGAAAAAGAAGAAACGACGGAGACAGCAGAGCTAACCGAAGACACCACTGCTAGCGAAAACGCTGCTGCTACTGCGGTTAGCTGTGATGACCCGATGGTACAAGATCGCCTCAAATCCGCTTTAAAAAATACGCTCAATCAACAAGGACAAACGCTGGCTGCAAGCTACGCCAACGATGCTGAGATTGGTCTAAACGGCGGCGCTGTCACTGAGAAAACCAATGGTATCGTCATCGATGTCCAAAATGCCGCAGTTTTACAAGCAGCCAATGCCAATGGCATGACCACGTGTCAGGCGAGCGTTAGCATGACCTTGCCAAGTGAAGATTTATATCAAGCGAGCCAGCTGCAAGCGGCCAACAATCAGCCAAGCTTGCAGTCTCGTTTAGCCAATGACAATATCCGTATCAATAACAATATGCTAGTTGATGATGCCTTTACTTATGTCGTTGGTACGCAAGGTGGTCAAGTACGTACGCGTATCGCAGGGCAGCCGGCGTTGATTACAGTCGTATCAGAAGTGGTGGCAGGCTCAGTCTTTCAGTCGGCGCTAGAAGAGCAGCGTGCTCAGCGCGCTGCCCAGCAAGCTGAACGTCGCCGTCAAGCTGCGCAAAATAACAACGACAGCCAACCACGTCAGCCAAGACAAGTCACGCCAGTAACCCCTGTGCGCCCAACTGAACCTGCTACGCCACCGACTGTAAAGCAAAGTAACCAAGATAGCAGCAGTCAAAGCAATAGTAGTCAGAGTAGCAATAGTCAGAACAGTCAAAGCAGTAACCAAGCGGCCGCAACGCCTAGTACGTCAGCGCCTGTGACTCCAGCTACACCTAAGTCAGTACCTAAAGATGAAAGTATCGACATGGTAATTATTGAAGATAAAAACGCCACTTATTAATAAAATGTCAGTAGTTACTGTTTAAGCCTAGAGTTTGAAATAAAAACGCCCGCAACCATCGTAAGTTGCGGGCGTTTTGCTTGCTAGATTAAGCCTTTGGCTAATAATATAATGGTTAAGCTTACGCTATTTATTATCAGCGAATTTCTGTAGTACTTGACTGTCCCATAATACTTCAGAAACTTGCTCAGGGTCCGTACAGAAACGGGCGGCAACAAACAGCCAATCAGATAAGCGATTGATAAAGCTGACCGCTGTTGGACGAATCGCTTGTGGGCGCTGCTGTTGCAATAATACTGCTTGACGCTCAGCGCGGCGACAGACGGTACGTGCCACATGCAGTTGACTGACAAGCACTGAGCCTGTCGGTAAGATAAAATCTTTCAACGCTGGTAAGGTACTATTCATCGCATCAATTTGCTGCTCTAACCAGTCGATATGGACGGCGTTCACGCCTTCATATTCTGGCATGGCAAGCTCGCCACCGATATTAAATAGCAAATGCTGAATAATGACTAATGCCTGCGCAAAATCGGCTTCTTTATTTACGTCAGTTGAAGTTTGCGTCAATTGCGCGCGGATTAAACCTATGTGTGAGTTGAGCTCATCAACATCACCCATGACGCTAAATAGATTGTCCGCTTTACTCACGCGGCTGCCATCTGCCATGCCGGTGGTGCCGTCATCTCCGGTACGTGTATATATTTTGCTTAAACGATTGCCCATGTTTGCATCCTTAGCGGTCGGTGTTTTTTATCATTGCGAGTCTTAGTTGTGCGCTCATTGTAGTATTTTACGAGCATTTTCGCTAAGATAATGGGTTAAGTTTTATATTGCTGTGCTCCTTAGGGTAATCATCACGTTAAAATCTTTTATAGATAGACGTTTTTATGACTACAGGATGCAGTATTGGTATGCTCGTTTATTTCTTATACTTTTAATCAAAAGGCTTTTCTACTATGACCACACCTCTTGCAGACGCTATGTCTCAGCTTGCCATTTACGACTCACTTACTGGGCGCAAGCAGTCATTCAAACCGCTTGTTGCGGGCAAAGTCGGCATGTATGTGTGCGGGATGACGGTCTATGATTATTGTCATATCGGTCATGCGCGGATGATGGTTGCCTTTGATATGGCGGTACGCTGGCTCAAACAATTGGGTTATGACGTTAATTATGTGCGTAATATCACCGATATTGATGACAAAATCATCACCCGTGCTGCCGAAAACGGCGAAGAGATTGGCGCATTAACCCAGCGTTTTATTACAGCGATGCACGAAGACTTTGCGGCGCTTGGTTGCTTATCGCCTGATGCCGAGCCGCGTGCGACTGACCATATCGATGAGATGCAGCAGATGATTGGCAATTTGGTCAGTAATGATTACGCTTACGCTGGCGATAATGGCGATGTCTATTATGCGGTCGATAGCTTCCCTGATTATGGCAAATTATCCAAGCGCAATTTGGACGATATGCAAGCGGGCTCGCGTGTTGATGTCGAAAATGACAAGCGCAATCCGTTTGACTTTGTCCTATGGAAAGCGGCAAAACCTGGTGAGCCACAATGGGCATCGCCATGGGGTCAAGGACGTCCTGGCTGGCATATTGAGTGTTCAGCGATGTCGACCAAATGCCTTGGCAATACTTTTGATATTCATGGCGGCGGTCATGATTTACAGTTTCCGCATCATGAAAATGAGATAGCACAATCGGAAGCGGCGACGGGCTGCGAGTACGCGCGTAATTGGATGCACGTTGGCTTTATTAATGTCGATGGCGAAAAAATGTCCAAATCTTTGGGTAACTTTGCCACTATTCGTGACGTCATCAAGCATTTCCATCCTGAAACGCTGCGTTTTTTCTTATTATCAAGCCATTACCGCAGTCAAGTAAACTTCTCCGATAGCGCTTTAGATGAAGCCCATAATAGCCTAAGCAGGCTATATCAAGCGTTAAAAGCTGCCGAACAACAAAAAGGGCAAGCGCTTATTATCAATGATGAGCTGATAACAGCCGCTTATGACAGTACAGCGGGACAAGACTTTATCAAAGCCATGAACGATGACTTTAATAGCTCAACGGCTATTAGTGTATTGTTTGGGTTGGCACGTGATATCAATAAAGCGATTAAAGTGGAAGACGTAGAGGGTGCATGGCAATTGGCGCAGCAGCTTAAAGCCTTGGCGCAGACGCTAAATATATTGCAGCTGCCAGTACAGCAATTTTTACAAGCGGTCATCGGTGAGGCGCAAGCTGACGGTTTAAGCGATGCGGCTATTGATGGATTAATCATCGAGCGCGCAGATGCCAAAACCAATAAAAACTTCGCCCGTGCTGATGAGATACGTGAGCAGTTAAAGAATGCTGGTATTGAGCTTGAAGACAGCCGCGCGGGTACGACTTGGCGCCGCGCTTAAATCATATTCTCTATATAACCAATTGTATTGATTAACAGTTTGCCCATAAATTAAGTCAGCTTAGCGCTGGCTTTTTTTTGCCCAGTGCATTAGCTTAATCCTATACTTAATGCAGCAGAGCCTTATCGTATGAAACACTCTCATTGGTCTTTGATTGTTCAAAACCTCCAAATTCTAAAGACTGGCAATACTGGTAATATTGGTGATGCTGATATTGTTGGTTTTGATAATTGTGAAAAATTTGAGACTTTCAAAAAACTTGAGAGTGTGAATATTATTATGGCTAATGGTAAAAGATTTAATAAGCATTTAAGTATCCGTCATTTTATTCTCAGCATGGCCGTTATTATCCTAAGCATTGTTTATCTGCCTGCTAATGCTGCTAGTACCGATAATACTGCGCCAGAAAACATCGTTGATTATGCCGAGCAACAGCTTGATAAGCTTAAAAGAGAAGGGGTTAGCGCCTCTGCTATTGCCGAAGAGATGATTAGTCCGCTTGAGAAAAAAACCGTGCAGCAAGCGGGCGTGCTACAAGGCGATTCTGGTCTGACGGGCGATTATAACGAAGGCTATTATGCATTAAGTACTCTCAATGCAGGCTTGCCGCCCTTATCTGAGCCACCGAATTTATCGACACCACTGGCAACGTTAGAGTTTTTTCAATCAGCGGTTATAAAGCAGCAGTATGACTTGGCCGCTTATGCGCTCAATATGAACTTGATTGATGAAAAGCAACAAAGCAGCCAAGCAATGGAACTAGTCAAACAGCTTGATTTTTTATTGGTAGAAAAAAAGCTTTATGTATTTGACAAGCTGCCAGATCGCCCAGATGGTTTGATAGAGCCGCCGCTTGGTAGCACGAATAGTATTCAAGGCATTCCTAGGCGTTCGATTCAATTAGGCTATATCGACTATCGCGAGCGCCGCATACCGATACATCTCGAACGCGTTCGCCTCGATGATAGCGCGCCTTTTTGGGTATTTTCTGCGCAGACGGTGGCCAATATCGATAAGCTATACGAGCAATATCAGCCCGCAAAGTTTGAGCGTTATTTGCCCGACTGGACCAAGTTAAAAGTCTTTGGTATTGCGATTTGGGAATTTATAGCACTATTTATGTTCTTTTCTTTTACCATGGGTGCCGGTTGGCTATTAAGTAAAGCGGCCGGTAAACTGCTCAATTGGTATGTTTTAGACAAAGAAGGCAACCGACTTGGTACTGTTCATCACAACGGGGTGGAAGATTTAGTCAATAAACTGACCGTACCCTTAACTTTCACCATCAGTTTTTCATCTGTTTATACCTTGGTATCAGGCGGCTTTCCTTATTTGGATGCCTTAGCCTCATCGACACGACCCATTATTTGGATTGGCTTGGTATTTAGTGCCATGTGGCTTGGCATTCGCGCCATTAATTTCTTTGCCAATCGTTATAAAGATTTGCAAATCGAAAATTTAAGCGAAGAGCAGTTTGATAAAGGCCGCAGCCGTCGCACTTATGTGTCTATCTTTCGCCGCGTCTTTATATTTGTGATGATTTTAGGCGGAATTTGGATAGGGCTGAGTGAATTTACCAATATCGATGGTTTGGGTAAGACCTTACTCACTTCAGCTGGGATTGCCGGCGCGGTGATAGGTATTGCCGCCCAGCCCATTTTAGGCAATATCATCGCAGGGATGCAGGTCGCCATTACCCAGCCTGTGCGTATCGGCGATACGGTGATGATGGAGGGTGAATGGTGTACGATTGAGGATTTAGGCTACACCTATGCGGTACTAAAAACGTGGGATGAGCGCCGCTTGATAGTGCCTATGCGGCATTTTATCACTGAGATTGTCGAAAACTGGTCGCATACCGAATCGCATCAAACCTCAGTGATTTATTTGTATGTCGATTATGGCGCTGATATTGACGCCATTCGACAAAAATACATCGAGCTGGTAAAAGACAATGCGCTATGGGACGGTGAAACTGAGCCTGAGCTGTTTACCGTTTCGGTATCAGAAACCACTATTAAGCTACGCTGTAGCCAAGCGGCTAATAGCCCTATTGATGCATGGACACTCGAGTGTGAAGTACGTGAGCAGATGCTAGGCTATTTATATAACGAACAAAAAGAGTATTTACCGGCTGAGCGTTTGATTGTCAAAGCAGGTGATGAATGAGTTTTTTGATAAAGGTTTAAATTTAACATTTTGGTCTATAACAATGCTATTCGATTGTATTTTAAGCTTCTTAAAGAGTGGTTTTATAAATAAGCTGGGAGGATTGGTCAGGATTGCGGTTATAGCAAAATAAGCTGACAAATATGTTATGCGAAGGCTTGCCTTATTTGTTATAATATGGCGTTATTTTTAAGGGATAATTCAGTTATTAAGCATCGTTAATCAGACTTTAGGATGTTTAGAGGCGCTGTATTGGCAAATCTACTTACCCAATCGTTTTATTAGCGCTGATAAATAGATAACGTGCCGAGCGAATGTTGGTATTTAGTGTTTGTTCCTCATGGTTTTATCACAATCCGATGGCTTTATCTTCATTTGCATTTTAGCCGGCTGGTTTTGACAAAACATTCGTTTATCGACTTGATACTGCATTGCCCACCCATCAAAATAACCACCACTAGGGGTCTGTATGTTGCGAATTGTCGATGAAGCCTTAACCTTTGATGACGTTTTATTATTGCCAGCTTATTCTGAAATCCTACCAAAAGCTGCTGATTTAACGACCCGCCTAACCAAAAATATTACGCTAAACTTACCAATGATTTCTGCTGCGATGGATACCGTCACTGAGTCTGATATGGCCATTACCATGGCACAGCTTGGTGGACTGGGTATCTTGCATAAGAGCATGGATATCGATAAGCAGGCCATGCAAGTACGCCGTGTCAAAAAATTCGAAGCAGGTACGGTGGTTGACCCTATCACAGTTCATCCAGAGATGACGATTGGTGAGCTACTAAGATTGACCCAAGATAACAATATCTCAGGTGTGCCTGTGGTTGAGAAAGGTACTGATAAAGTAATCGGTATCGTCACCCACCGCGACTGGCGTTTTGAGACCAATTTGTCATTGCCAGTCAGTCATATCATGACGCCAAAAGATCAGCTGGTCACCGTCAAAGAAGGTGAGAGCAATGAGAATATCAAAAAACTCCTTCATGAGCACCGTATCGAAAAAGTCATTGTGATTAATGATGATTTTCGTTTGCGTGGTCTGATTACGGTCAATGATTTTACCAAAGCAGAAAACAATCCCAATGCTTGTAAAGATGAGCACGGTCGTCTGCGCGTTGGTGCGGCTGTTGGTACCGGCGCTGATACCCAAGCACGTGTTGAAGCCTTGATTGCAGCTGACGTCGATATCATCGTTGTTGATACGGCGCACGGACATTCAAAAGGCGTGATTGATAAAGTTTCTTGGATTAAAAAGAACTTTCCAAACGTTCAAGTTATCGGCGGTAATATTGCCACTGGTGATGCCGCTTTGGCGTTACGTGATGCTGGTGCAGATGCGGTAAAAGTAGGTATCGGTCCAGGATCTATCTGTACCACGCGTATCATCGCTGGTGTTGGTATGCCACAAATCTCTGCGATTGATAGCGTAGCAAACGCGCTACAAGACAGTATTCCACTGATTGCTGATGGTGGCATTCGCTATTCAGGCGATATGGCAAAAGCCATTGCTGCTGGCGCGTCATGCATCATGGTTGGTTCGTTGATGGCGGGTACCGAAGAAGCGCCGGGTGAAGTTGAGCTGTTCCAAGGTCGCTATTATAAAGCCTATCGCGGTATGGGTAGCTTGGGTGCGATGTCAGGTCAAAACGGCTCGTCAGATCGCTATTTCCAAGATGCCAAAGATGGTGTGGAAAAATTGGTACCAGAAGGTATCGAAGGCCGTGTCCCTTATAAAGGTCCAGTTTCTGGCATTGTCAATCAGATGATGGGTGGTCTGCGTTCATCAATGGGTTATACCGGTTGTGCAACCATCGAAGAGATGCGTACTAAGCCACAGTTTGTCAAAGTCACTTCAGCGGGTATGAAAGAATCACACGTCCATGATGTGCAGATTACCAAAGAAGCGCCTAACTACCGTGTCAACTAATAGCATTTTTAACGCTGCCTAAGTGCAAATTTCTGGCTTAGTAGCGTTGTCGTGACGTCGAGATACAAACAGCCAACAATGCCTTGTTATTGTTGGCTGTTTTTTTTGTAAAATACAAGATTGGATTAAGCGTATCTGTATCTACGGCTATGCCTGTGCGCACATCTGGTTTTTACTTTTTAACATTGAGGAATAATAATAATGAGCTACTTTGGCACTGATGGTATTCGCGGAAAATTTGGTGAGTTACCCATTACCCCTGATTTTATTTTAAAGTTAGGCTATGTCACGGGGTTGGTGCTGATAGAAAATAATAATAATCCTGCTCGTAAACCCAGTGTGGTCATTGGTAAAGACACGCGTCTATCAGGTTATGTGATTGAAGGGGCGCTGCAAGCGGGTTTTAATGCCGCAGGTGTCGACGTCCATATGCTAGGGCCGCTACCAACGCCTGCTATTGCGCATCTGACGCGTAGCTTTAATGCTGATGCTGGCGTAGTGATTTCAGCCTCGCACAATCCTTATTTTGATAACGGTATTAAATTCTTTTCAGGTGATGGCAAAAAACTCACCGATGAGCTGCAAAATGCCATTAACGATAAATTGACCGCTATCATGGCTGCCTCGGGCAGTAACGACGCTCTGATGCCTATTTTAGATCCAGCAAAATTGGGTAAAAACAATCGCATTAATGATGCTAAAGGGCGCTATATTGAGTTTTGCAAAGGCAGCTTTCCTTATCAATACGACTTGGACCATTTAACCGTTGTCGTCGACTGTGCTAATGGCGCAGGTTACAGTGTCGCCCCGCGTGTCATGCGTGAGCTTGGCGCCAATGTCATTGCGATTAACAACAAACCCGATGGCATTAATATCAATGCAAAGTGCGGCTCAACGCATCCTGAAAGTTTGCAAAAAGCCGTACTCGAGCATGAAGCCGATGTCGGTATTGCCTTAGATGGTGATGGTGACCGTATTGTGATGGTCGATGAAGCTGGCGAGTTAGTCGATGGCGATGGTATTTTGTACGTGCTTGCTACCCAAGGTCAAACCAAAGCCAAAGGCGTCGTTGGGACATTGATGAGTAACATGGGCTTAGAATTGGCGTTAAAAGACGCTGATATTGAATTTACCCGTGCAAAAGTGGGCGATCGTTATGTCATGCAAGACCTTGAAGCCAATGGTTGGATATTGGGCGGTGAGCCATCTGGTCATATTTTATGCTTGGATAAAAGCCGTACCGGTGATGCCATTATCGCAGGCTTACAAATACTCGCAGTCATGCAAGCGCGCGGTAAAGCGCTTAGTGATTTGACCGAAGGTTTTGAAGTATTACCGCAAAAACTGGTCAATGTGCGCTTATCGCAAATGCAAGATCCGTTTGAACATGAAGAGTTGGTCGCCGCTTTTGATAAAGCCCGCGCCACTTTAGAAGGTCGTGGCCGCCTGCTTATCCGTCAATCTGGTACAGAGCCGATGATTCGAGTCATGGTTGAATCAGATGATGAGATAGAATGCGATGTGATGGCTAATGACTTGGCTGATAAAATAAAAACAGTTTTGGGCTAAAATCTTGGATTAAAAATTCCAAATTGATAGTATTTACGGATATAGTTTGTATTTAAAAGTATAGCGAGAAACCAGCATGAGTATGGATTTTACCGATCAGCGCCTATCCTATGAGAAAGGTCAGCTTGACCAGCAGTCAGTGCCCGCGTCGCCATTTGAGCTGTTAAACGCTTGGATGAATGAGGCTATAGCAGCGCAAGTACCAGAACCGTATGCGATGAGTTTAGCGACGTGCGGGGCGGACAATAAGCCTAGCGTGCGTATTGTCTTGCTGCGTGAAATTACCGATACCGGTATCGTGTTTTATACCAATTACGAAAGCGCCAAGGGTCAAGATATCGCTGAAAACCCCAATGCTGAAGCGCTGTTTTTTTGGCATCAGCTTGAGCGTCAGATTCGTATCAGTGGCAGTATTGCTAAAATCGATGCCAATAAATCGGCCGCTTACTTTCAAAAACGTCCGCACGACAGTCAAGTAGGCGCATGGGTTAGCCAACCGCAAAGTGGTGAAGTTGCCAATCGCACTGTGATGGAGCAAACCTTTGAGCAATTGCAGGCTGATTATCCAGCGGACAGTCCGGTACCGACCCCAGAGTTTTGGGGTGGCTATGAGATTACAGTGAATGAGATTGAGTTTTGGCAAGGTCGTGCCAATCGTATGCATGACCGTATTGTATATAGCTTAGATAAGACTGGCTCAGACGGCGCAGCGAACTGGACAACCAAACGCTTATTACCATAATGCGTATGCATTTATAGCCAATGGTTATAGTGTACTGTTTTACCGATAAAGAAAAAGCCCCTCTAAACCTGATGTTATAGGTATTTAGAGGGGCTTTTTTATGCGCTCATAAGTATAATTTATCTTATAATCCTAACAATTGTTCTATTTTTATAGATATGGTGCTTGACTGTCTTATGCTCTCGGTTCAAACTATGGTGCTGATTTATGCTCTTTTATAGAGTCATAATGACAGAATAATAAAAGACACAGGGCTGTGTTTAATCGTCGTTACAAGGAAAGTAAAATGGATTTTGCCCACATTATTGCGCCAAAAACCCCGAGTGCGTGGCTAGATATGGACGCGCTTGATCATAATATTGCGCTCGTCAATAAAAAAACCCAAGCCGTCAAACTGCGCTTGGCGACTAAGTCTATTCGTTCTCTCGATGTTCTGCGCTATATCAAAGACAATTCTCCTCACTTTATCGGTCTGATGTCCTATGCTGCCGATGAGTCACTGTATTTGTTAGAAAATGGCTTTGATAATATCCTTTGCGCTTATCCAACTCTTGATATGGCGAGCGTCGCGGCAACGTTTGACTATACCAAACAGGGCGCGACCATGATTTGGATGGTTGATCGCCCTGAGCATGTTGATGTACTTAATGAAGTCGGCAAAATTCATGATGTTGTTATTGATGTTTGTCTCGATATCAATATGTCGATGCCGCTGCCAAAGCTCTATTTCGGTACCAAGCGCTCGGCATTGATGACTATAAAAGACGTTAAAAAACTCCTAAAGCATATCAAAAAATACAGCCGTATTAATGTCAGTGCGGCAATGGGTTATGAGGCACAAATCGCTGGTTTGCCTGAGCATTTACCGGGTAAAGCCTTGTTGTCGCCAGCCATCCGCTTATTAAAAAGTCGCTCACAAAAACAAGTTAGTAAACGTCGCCGCTCCATCGTTGAATATCTCAATAAACAAGGTTATACCTTGAAGCTCGTCAACGGTGGCGGTAGCGGTAGTATGGATTTTACTTCAAGCCAGCCTGAAGTGAGCGAGATAACCGTGGGTTCTGCGTATTATAAACCGGCTTATTTCGATTATATGGATAGCATGCATGAGTTTCAGCCAGCCGCTGGATTTGTGCTGCCCGTGACGCGTCAGCCTGAAAAAAATGTCATCACATGTCATAGCGGTGGATTTATCGCCTCAGGTGCGACAGGCGCGGACAAAGCGCCTGTGATACATTATCCCGAATATCTATCCTTATTAAACGATGAAGGCTTTGGCGAAGTACAAACGCCGATGGCCATCTCTAAAGCTAAAAAAGATGGCAACGCACCTCGTCTTAGTATCGGTGATGTGGTTTGGTGCCGCCATGCAAAGGCAGGCGAGCTGTGTGAGCATTTTAATGAGCTTATTTGTTATCGACAGTCTGCTCAATCTATAACAGATGGTTTTGCAAGAAGCGAAGGAACGCGTCCAATAATAAATACAAAAACCAAAAACCAAGTAATGACAACCTACCGAGGAGAGGGCAAATGTTTTCATTAAGACTGTGGCAAGGAAGCAATGAATGGCAAAATTGGGTCGGTTATGAACGTGCTACACCTGAGCAAAAACTTACTCCCTCATCAGTTGCAGAGCTACAAGATATCGTTAAAAACGCACGGGCAAATAAAAAGCGCGTTAGAGTCACGGGCGCGGCGCATTCGTTTAGTGGTTGCGCGAAACCTGAAGAAATTGCCGTCAGTCTGCATAATATGCGCGGTCTTATCTCGGTGGATAAAGAAGCGAAGCTTGCTACTTTACATGCTGGCACCTATTTATATGAAATTGGCGCCGCACTTAAAGAACATGGTTTGGCGTTGGAAAATATGGGCGATGTGCAAGCGCAAACTATCGCTGGTGCTGCCAGTACGGCGACCCATGGCACAGGAATTACTTTAGGCTCCATTGCCAATCAAGTAGTGACATGGGAGTGGGTCGATGGCAAAGGAGAAGTACATACCCATCATCGCGGCGATCCGAAAACCGATGAGTTGGGTAATGCCTTGCATGCAAGCCTTGGTATGCTTGGTATTTTTACCAAATTAACCCTCAAAGTAGTCGACCTATATGGGCTTAAAGAAGCCAACGAAGTGTTAGGTTTTGAAGAAGGATTGGCGCGCTTCCATGAAACGGCGCATAGCCATCGCCATCTAGAATGGTTTTTATTTCCCGGTACCAATAAAATTCAGCAAAAGACGCTGTCGGTGATAGCGCCCAAAGCCATGACGGGCACACAAAAGCTTAAAGACCATTTTGATAGCGTTGTTACCCTTAACGGCGCTTTTTATGTGCTGTGTGAGCTGGCTCGTATGAAGCCGTCGCTAACCCAAAAGGTGAGTGAAATCTCCGCAAACTCTATCCCTAATACCAAGCGTGAAGGCTATAGCTATGAGGTGTTTCCGACACCGCGCGGCGTCAAGTTTAATGAGTCTGAGTACTTTATTAAGCTATCTGATTTTGATGAATGTATCTCGGAGGTCAATCATATTTTATTAAAAGACAATAAAGGCTCGCACTTTCCCATCGAAGTGCGCACACATAAAGGCGAGACCGGTATGCTCAGTCCCACACAGGGAGAGGATTGCGCGGTATTGTCATTCCATGTCTATAAAGGCATGGACTGTGAGCCGTTATTTAAATGGCTATATGATTATATGAAAAAATGGCAGGGTCGACCGCATTGGGGTAAAGTAAATAAATTGAACTATGTGGAGCTACAAAATCTGTATCCAAAGCTCAATCGCTTTTTAGAGATTCGCCGAGAGTTTGACCCTGATAATGTCTTTATGAATAGCTGGCTTGAGCAAAAATTTTGTATTTAAAGTATTTATAAATGGCTTAAGTTTCAATCAGGCATAAAAAAACAGCTCTTAAAGAGCTGTTTTTTTATATTAAACAATAAAAATTATTTGGCTTAACGCTTTATGGAGTCATCGTAATTGGCTTCCAAACGCATCGCACGCTGATAGCTATCTATACTCGCCAGTTGTAGCGCATATTGCTTGATATGCATATAGTCTTGTAACGCCCCACGATGCGCGAGCATGATTAAGTCAAATGCCAGCATAAAGTCAGCACCGCTTAATTTGTTGCCGATGATAAATGCTTTGTCTCTGACTTCATCATTTAAGTAGCTCAGTACTTTATGCTTTTCTGCGCTGATATAACCCGCCAAGAATTCATTATCGCCAACGCCTGCCTTAGTGGTAAACAGTTCAAGCAGTAGCGGCAACATAAGTGAGCTTTCAGCAAAGTGAATCCACTGCAAATAATGACCATACTCTGCACTATCGGTAGCAGGGCGCAGGCGCTCGGGGGCAAAACGCTCAATCAACATCTCGATAATCGCCCCTGATTCAGCATAAAGCTCGCCATCCATCTCAATAACCGGAGACTTACCGAGGGGATGGATTGCTTTTAGACTGTCTGGTGCTAGATGCGTTTTGGTATCACGCTGATGGCTAATCAGCTCATAAGGTTGCCCCAATTCTTCTAATAGCCATAGCGTACGCAGTGAGCGCGATTGATTAAGATGATGTAAGCGAATCATGATATTAGCCTTTTTACGATATTTTTATATTATGCTTATTATGCTTGCAGCTTAGCAAGTAAACGTTTAGCGGCTTCTTCTGATGACGCTGGGTTTTGACCGGTAATCAATAGACCGTCTTCAACGACATACGATTCCCAATCCGCGCCTTTTTCATAGTGACCGCCATTGGCTTTTAATACGTCTTCCAATAAGAAAGGCACGACGTCAGTCAGGCCAACACCTTCTTCTTCAGTATTGGTAAAGCCAGTGACCTTTTTACCTTTGACCAAATACTCGCCATCGATTTTGACGTTTTTAAGCGCGGCAGGAGAGTGGCAAACAAAGGCAACAGGCTTGTCTTGCTTAACAAAGGTTTCAATTAACTCGATAGAGTTTTTATCAACTGCCAAATCCCACAATGGACCGTGACCACCTGGATAAAAGACGGAGTCAAAGTCTTCGGCTTTTACTTCAGCAAGCTTTTTGGTATTGGCAAGACGCTCTTGAGCTTCAGAGTCTTCTTTAAAACGTTTGGTATCTTTGGTTTGTGCATCTGGCGTATCACTACTAGGATCAAGTGGTGGTTGACCGCCAGCAGGAGAGGCTAGAGTAACATTGACGCCAGCATCCAAGAAAGCATAGTAAGGGGCGGCAAATTCTTCTAGCCAAAAGCCGGTTTTTTTGCCTGTATCACCCAATTTATCGTGTGAGGTTAGTACCATTAAAATATTCATAATTGTCCTTATTTATTATTTGTATTGTTTGCTAGGTTTTAATGCTAATTTAATACCAAGTTCAGATATGTCGCAGCCAGCTTTGCTAAAGCTATGCAAAGACCATGATAAAGCTATCTTTGCTAAAAACTGGCTGCTAACAGTATTAATGTTTTAAGCATTATTTTCAGTAGCTGTCTTAACGTATTATGTTGTTAAGTGGTTATCTGAAAGTTATTTAAAACTGGCTACTTTATACCTTTATATAAGTCGCTTGATATGAACTACTGAACGTCAGCAACTTTAACCACGGTTTTACCGAAGTTTTTACCCTCTAGCATATCAAAGAAAGCTTGTGGTGCTTGTGCTAAGCCATCCACGATATGCTCTTTGGTTTTGACTTTACCTGACTCAACCCATTCGCCCATGGTTTTTAAGAATTCTGGGAAATGGTCGCCGTATTCTTCAAAGATGATAAAGCCTTTGATGGTCAGGCGCTGACTGAGAATATGACCCATCAACATACCTAGGCGGTCTTTGCCATCAGGAAGCTCGGTGGCGTTATATTGTGAAACCAAGCCGCATACTGGGATACGCGCATGGGCATTTAATAGTGGCAATACGCCATCGAATACCTTGCCACCGACGTTTTCATAATAGATATCAATACCATCTGGGCAAGCGTTTTTAAGCTGCTCGGCAAAGTCGTCGGCTTTGTGGTCAATACAGACATCAAAGCCTAATTCTTCGACCGCATAGGCGCATTTTTCCGCACCGCCTGCAACACCGACCGTACGTAAGCCTAAATGATTACCGACTTGTCCAACCGTTGCGCCTACAGGACCAGTTGCTGCTGCCACGACTAAGGTTTCGCCTTTTTTTGGTTTACCGATATCGGTTAAACCCATATAACCGGTGAAACCAGGCATACCGAGGACACCAAGACCATAAGATGGGTTGGACATATTTTTATCAAGTTTTAGCACGCCTTCGCCATCACTGACGCTATAATCCTGCCAGCCTGAATTTGATACGACCAAATCCCCAACAGCGAATTTATCGATATTAGATTCGACAACTTGTGCAACCGTGCCGCCTAGCATGACATCGCCGACTTCTAATGGGTCAGCATAGCTTTTAGAAGCACTCATACGTCCGCGCATATACGGGTCAAGTGACATATATACCGTACGCAGTAGCATTTGCTTGTCGTTAGGAGTAGGGATGTCGCTGGTGGTTAGCTCGAAATTATCGCTGGTTGGCGCGCCATTAGGACGGCTGGCAAGTTTGATTTGACGGTTTTGTTGTTGGTTTTGTTGGGCATTAAAATTATTATCAAAGCTCATGTTAAAGCTCCTTATTCTAGTTATTGGTTGTAGTTATTCATTTTCGTTTTAAAGTTTTAAGATTTTAAAGTCAGTAGCCACGCCAAAGTGAATGGCTACCGATTGTTGTGACAATAAAAAGTTATAAGTTTTTTGACGATTAAGCTTTGCTGGTAACGGCGCGTTCTAAAATGCGGCGTGATACAGCTAAGTCATTTTTGCCATGCTCACCCAGTTTCACCATGTTATGTGCTTCAAGTTGCTTGATAATAGGGTCAATGGCTGACTCGGTTAATTCTGCATCTTCTAAGCTAACTGGCAATCCAAGCTCGCGGAAGAAGTTCTCAGTATGAACAATAGCAGTTTCGATGATGGTGTCATCGTCTAGTTGTGTACCGGTATCGTTATTATTGATACCCCAAACGTTACGCGCATACTGAAGCAGTTTGTCTTTTTTGCTGTCTTTAAGCTCGCGCAATACTGATGGCAATACAATCGTTAGCGTACGGGCATGGTCAATCGCATGCAGTGAGGTCAGTTCATGACCAATCATATGCGTCGTCCAATCTTGCGGCACACCAGTACCAATCAGACCATTCAGCGCCATGGTTGCTGTCCACATGATGTTTTTACGCGTTTCTAAATTCTCTGGATCTGCTTTAACCGCTGCGCCTTCCTCAATCAGAATTTTAAGTAAGCTCTCAGAAAAGGCGTCTTGAACTTTCGCATTAACCGGATAGGTAAGGTACTGCTCCATCACATGGACAAAAGCATCCGCAACACCGTTCATTACTTGGCGCTCAGGTAAGGTTAAGGTTTTAGCAGGGTCTAAAATTGAGAATTTAGGGAAGGCAAGTGGGTTACCAAATGGTAGTTTTGCTTGACGTTCGCTATAGTTAATCACGCCGCCTGAGTTCATCTCAGAACCTGTCGCTGGAATGGTCAGAACCGCGCCCAAATCAATCGCTGAATCGATATTTTTGCAATAACTGGTCAGCGCATCCCATGCTTTTTCACGAGAAACCGTGCCATCGGTGCTGCCATCTTCAGTTAATGAAGAGATAAGCGCGACAAATTTACTGCCATCGATGACTGAACCGCCACCAACCGCCAATAAGAAATCAATATTATGCTCATTCACCATATCAGCGGCTTTTAGCAAGGTGGTGAATTCTGGGTTGGCTTCAATACCACCAAACTCAAATACTTCACGTTTGCCATTTGCTGCTAGCGCATTCTTTACTTCATCTAACGTACCAGTACGCTGCGCTGAACCGCCACCATAAGTGATTAGCACGCGTGCCTCTGTTGGCACGAGCTCTGATAGTTGTTTGATTTGACCTTCGCCAAAGACGATACGGACGGGATTGTAATATTGAAAGTTATTCATAATATTCCTAGTTTCTAATGATAAAGAGATAAGTTGTGATGTAAGTGCTAATGAATGACGTCTTTTATATCGGATATGCGTCATAGCGATTATTGCCATCTGTGCGCATTGTACATGAATTAGACCGGTCGTCTAGTTATTTTTTTATTAATTTTACAAAACTATCGTATAACTGAAAGTTCTTAGTATTTTATTAATAATTGCTTATTGGCGATTGAAAGCCCTCAATCAGCGTTATACGTTAGTGCTAACAGTTGAGTATTAATGAGAAGGTATTAATGGCTAGGTTGCTATGGTTAAGGGAGTAGCTAATAAGCTAAGGCGGTAGCTACTAGCTCAGCATTAACAACCTAGATAGTCGCGATATCAAGTTTATTGACATCGGTTTTAGTATATTGATTTTATTAGCATTAATTTTATTTACACAGCGTTTAGCGACCAAGTTGCGAGGTGGTCATCAGCCAAACTTCTGCTAATGGCGTATCGGTTTGACTGATTTTAGCGACTAAACTGGCACCCAACCAAGCAAAGTACCAACGCTTGGCCATACTTTCGGCGGCGATATTGTCAGGGTGAGGTATAGAACCATCTGCCCAGCCTGCTTTTATTTGCACAGCAATCCAGTTGATGGTTTGTTGATAACCGGCATACAGAGCCTTACGCATGGTTTCTGAGATATCAGCCACTTCTGCACTGAGTTTTACTACCAAGCATTTCTCATGGTCACAGCCCTTTTGCTGGGTGTCATACCAATTTTGGAAATAGTTATAAATCTTTTGTTGTGCACTGATTTTTTCAGCAGTAATCGCCTCGAGGCGATTTTTATAGTTGTCAAAATAGTGCTCGATGATGGCTTCACCAAAGGCTTCTTTTGATGCAAAGTAATGATAAAAGGAGCCTTTTGGCACACCAGCGGTATCAAGTATTTGTTTGATACCGACTGCGGTAAAACCTTTTTGCGCAATGAGTTGATAGCCGATGGCTAACAGGTGCGCTCTGGTATCTGATGGAGCAGTGGTTGTAATAGCGGACATGAAGAGGATGTTCTCCTTAGATCTTTATTTGGTGATGTCATTAAATGGTGATGTCGTTAAATTAAGTGAGATAAAGCAGGGCTTTAAAGGTACTTTTTTAATCGAAAGAAAAATAATAATTTTGAGTGTTACGTTTTTTCAACAATACTTAGTGATAAATGATTCTTATTTTTATGCTGACTATGTTAGCATTAGACCAGTCGTCTAGCAAGTTACGTTTGTTATCGATGGTTAATGGCGAATGGTTATTTTACACTATCGTTTCATAAAACCATCATTTCCCAACATAACCATTGCACATAACTGTTTTGCAGTGTACCTATTCCAAATGTAGCAGCTCGATGCTTTAATTAACTAAGCGTTTTAATGAACCAAACGTTTTAAATAACAAGCATAAAATAAATAAGGATTATTATGTCAACTGATACTAAGAATACTCAGCAGAGCGTATATAGCGATTTTCATTTGCAATATATCGCAGGCTCATGGCAACAGGGTAAAGACGATAGCGTCAATACTGATGTCAATCCATATAATGGTGACACGCTGGTCGAGATTAAACAGGCGACGAAAGAACAGCTTGATGAAGCCTATAAAGCAGCAAATGCGGCACAAAAACAATGGGCGCAAAAGACGCCAGCTGAGCGTGCCAGTTTAATGTATAACGTCGTCAATGTCTTAGATCAGCGTCAAGACGAAATTGTCGATTGGCTCATCAAAGAGTCGGGTAGTACGCGTATCAAAGCAATGGTAGAGTTCGGTAGTGCGCGTGCAATTACCCTTGAAGCGGCCAGTTTCCCTAATCGTGTGCATGGTGAGATTCGCGCATCAAACACCCCCGGTAAAGAAAACTTCGTCTACCGTGAGCCAATCGGTGTGGTAGCCGTTATTAGCCCATGGAACTTTCCGCTACATCTTACTCAACGTTCTATCGCGCCTGCGTTAGCACTTGGTAACGCGGTCGTGCTTAAGCCTGCCAGTGACACACCGATTACCGGTGGTTTACTGTTAGCAAAAATATTCGAAGAAGCGGGTTTGCCAAAAGGACTGCTTAACGTCGTCGTCGGTGCGGGTAGTGAGATAGGGGACGCCATCGTCACTCATGATGTCCCAAGCTTTGTCTCATTTACCGGTTCAACTTCAGTGGGCAGACATATTGGCGAATTGGCCAATGGTGGCGACTACATCAAGCAAGTTGCGCTTGAGCTCGGCGGTAATAGCCCATTTGTGGTATTAAAGGACGCGGATATTGAGCAAGCGGTAAAAGCCGCCGCCTTTGGCAAATTCCTGCATCAAGGTCAAATCTGTCTCGCTATTAACCGTATTATCGTTGAAGATGAGATTTATGATGATTTTGTTGAGCGCTTCTTAGCTCATGTTAAAACCTTAAACGTCGGTGATCCGAACAAGCAAGATACGGCAGTTGGTCCAATCATTAATGAAAAACAAGTCAAATCGCTGCAAGAAAAAATCGCTAAAGCACAGCAAGAAGGTGCCAAAATGATTTTGAGTGGTGAGATTAAAGGTCAGGTAGTACCGCCGCATATCTTTACTGAAGTGACGCGTGAGATGGATTTGTCACGTAATGAGGTGTTTGGGCCATTGGTCGGGATTATTCGTGCCAAAGATGAAGAGGATGCGTTATCGATAGCCAATGACTCCATGTATGGTCTATCGAGTGCGGTATTTACAGCAGATATGCAGAAAGGTCTGCGCTTTGCTCGCGGTATCAGAGCGGGCATGACCCATATTAATGATATCTCAGTCAATGATGAGAGCAACATGCCATTTGGCGGTGAGAAAAACTCAGGTATTGGTCGCTTTAATGGTGAGTGGATACTGGAAGAATTTACCAGAACGCATTGGATATCAATGCAAAACGAACCGCGTCAATATCCGTTTTAATCAGTGCATTCTAATCAGTGCATTATGGATAAACGTACTTAGATGTAGTTAGATAAATGTTTCGATATAAAAAAAGACCGCCTGAATGGTGGTCTTTTTTTTATTTATACGCAATGATTCTAAAGTTTTATAGTTCTAATGTTATTTAGAATGAAAGCCTAGTAATGCTTCAATCTCTTCGATAGTCATATGTCGAACCAATGCTTGCTCTTCTACTGTCAGACGGTTGGTATGCTCTTTTATCATGGTATGGATGCTACGAGAGATCTCAGATGTCGTTGCATAATACATTTGCGGCTGTTCTTTGGTCAGTAGGGTCAAAAACCTATTAACGATTTTACGTTTTTCAATCGGTGCATGCGCTTCTGTCATGACAATCTCCTAAAAGTGAACCATTTACGCAGTCAAATTAACTGTGCTCATTACCTATGATGGTAATGGTGAGGGCAAATATCAAGCTATGTGTGACTTTAGAGTTTTATGCCGCTGTAAATTATAGAAGGTAAGTTATCGAATATCACTTATCGGATATCACTTATCGAATATCACTTATCGAATATCAGTTATTAAATACAGATTGGGCTAAAATAACACTATCCATTCTAGCGCTTTATATCAATTATAGCTGTATATGATAACTGCTTTAATGAGTCACTACTTGAATGACTCACTACTTGAATGAATCATAGCAGTCATATAGTTTAGGTGGCATTATAATTAACATTCATATAAAATGAATCTTTAAGACATACCTTCTAACTTTTATTATAAGAAGTCTGCTATGCAATCAATTAATCTACCTAGCAAGCCACCAAGCTCGCCGCATCCCATACTCAATTTGAGCTTTCGGATATTTTTTAGCGCAGGGGCACTATTTGCCATTATAACCATGGCGTTGTGGGCATTTGTGTTTACCGGCCATACAGATATCGATGCGCAAACGTTGAATCCGCTGTATTGGCATGGTCATGAAATGATTTACGGCTATGCGCTAGCCATCGTGGCGGGTTTTTTATTGACCGCGGTAAAGACTTGGACGGGCGTTATGATGCCGCATGGCTACAAGCTGCTCGGTATTTTTGTCTGTTGGTTGCTGGCGCGTTTGGGTTGGGTGGGATTTGGCTTAGGTATCACGATTGCTGGTAGCAGCGCGGCGTTACTATATGCGGCGGCGGTATTTGATTTATTGTTCATCGGCACGATGGCGTTTGTGATTTTCCGTGCAGTATTGCAAGTTAAGCAATATAAGCAAATGGGGATTTTAGCCAAGCTTGCATTATTAACAGTGGGCAATGCTTTGTGCTATTGGGGCATTATCAGCGCCAATATGAATCTGACCAAGGTTGGTGTTTATTTAGGTTTTTATTTGATTATCGGCTTGGTATTGACCATCGGTCGCCGCGTAGTGCCGTTCTTTATTGAGCGTGGTCTAAGTGTGCCAAATGCTCAAGGTGAAACTGAAGCAGTAACGGTACGTAATAATAAAGCGCAGGATATCGCAAGCTTATTGTTCTTCTTTGCCTTTTTTATCACTGATATGTTTTATCCCAATAAATACTTGCTGACCATCAGTGCACTTGGGGTGGCGGTGGTCAACATCATACGCTTAGTTGGCTGGTATCATCGTGGTATTAGGCAAAAACCGTTACTATGGTCGTTATATATC
>NZ_CAJHBF010000032.1:0-22540 GCF_904846565.1 Psychrobacter sp. CMS30
GGGCTATTTGTAAGCATTTAAATGGTAAATTATAGTTCTATTTATCTAAGCATCAATCAACCATCCTTGCTTAGTCGCATAATCAATCTGTTTTGCTAGCCAATCATGGATACTAGGAAAGCTGTCTTTAATAAATTCATGCGCGCCAGCCACTTGCGAGCGCGTAACGTTAGCATCAATCCAGGTTTTTCCATTGGTATTTAAATTAAGCAAAAACGGTAACAAGCGATCAACCACCCTCAGCAGTTGGGTTTCTTTACTATGACCCGTTTCCTGCTCTTCCCAAACCTCACTTAAATCAGCAATCCCATTGCCACGCTCACTTTGTAATCGAGTAATTCCGGCACGCTCATCAACGTGCGCATCACCACGGCTATCGGCGTATAGAAAAGTATCGCCGGCATCAATCTCACCCAAATCATGTATCAATGCCATTTTGAGCAATTTCTCATGATTAACATCAAGCTCAAACAATTCAACGATTGACCAACATGCCATCGCCAAATGCCAAGAATGCTCGGCGGAATTTTCTAAGCGAGTTGTACCCGTCACATAGCTGCGCCGATTGATACGTTTAAGGGCATCAAGCTCTAATAAAAAATGCGTCACGCCATCAATATCGATATTTGCAGCAAGCTTTGGATTGGGTAATGGTGTTTGCTTGGTTGCTAATTTGGCGTTTGCTGAAATGGTTTCTATCGGCATGGCTTGCTCTGCTTTAATCGGTGAATGGTTAGCGCTTTATCTAACTCTAATCTTTATGCAAAGGTGCTTATTATAGTAGATATTTTACGCGTGCTACTAGCAATCTAAATTTTTTTCAGCGGGCGATAATGGCAAGTGTCTTAATTTTTTATTGTTTAAAACTAAACTAATGCTCATAATAAGGCGAAAGGCGATGCATAAGACTATGGACAATGCTATGCAAAAAATAATGGATAATAACCTGCACCAGACAAGGATATGTCGATGCCACCCACCACTGACGCCACAACGCGTGCTAATTCATCAACTACAACTTCAATTATTTCCAAGCAAAGACCGCCTAATAAATGGCTTATTATCGCAGGCTTCTCTCTTTTACTGGGGGTCAATCAGTTTTTATGGCTAACCTTTGCGACCATCGTAATTAGCACCGAGGCACATTTTGGCGTTAATGAATTTTTTGCCAATCTCTTAACCTTGATGTTCCCTATCGTTTTTGTGCTGCTTGCCATCCACTCTGGCAAGGTGCTCGATAACATCGGCTATAAAAAAATCGTCAGCTTAGCGGCGCTGCTTATGCTGATAGGCTCAATAATACGTTGGTTGGGCGCTGATCATTATTGGCTAGTATTTGCAGGGCAATTACTGATTGCCATCGCTCAGCCGTATATCACCAATGCTATCAATCAAGTGACATCCGACTGGTTTGATAAGTCGCAAATCGCCACCGTAACGGGCGTGATTATGGGTGGGATGTTTTTGGCGACTGCCCTTGGCGCTTTTGCCCCTGCCCCATTAATCGAGGCATTTGGCTTCTCTGGTATGCTACTCATCAATGTCATTATTACGGCAGTGGCGGTAGTAGGGTTTTTATTAGTGGTCGCTGAAAAACCCAAACAACAAGATAGCGCTATCTCACTGCACGAAATCGAATCGCTATTAAAAAACAAGCGCCTATGGTTTATCTCATTAGCGGTGTTTATTGCGATGGGTTATTTTAATGGATTAAGTAACTGGATTGCGCCTATTCTTGCGCCGCGCGGTATTGATGAAGCGACGGCGGGCATCATTACTGCCATGCTAATCGTCGGCGGTATTTTAGGGGCATTATTGATTCCGCTATTATCAGATTACCTGCAAAAACGGCGCATTTTTTTAATATTGGCAACGCTAATTGGTGCGAGCGCCACCTATCCTTTACTATATTTAACCACAGGAACCACAACATTATTGCTGAGCTTTATATTAGGATTTTTCTTGTTGGCAGGTTATCCATTACTGATTGCCGCCGCTGAAGATACCGTACACGCTTCACAAGCGGCTAAAGCAGTTGCTATGCTAATGATGATGGGCAATCTAGGTGGCGTTATGATGGTGTTGCTGATGCAGGGCGTGAAAGGACTGACTGGCAGTTGGACGCCGACTGGTTGGGTACTCATTATTGCCGTTGCTTCAGCTACTTTTTTAGTCTTAAAAATACAGGATAAGCCAGCAATTAAATCTACTGTTAAACCAAGTTCAAACGTTTTTTAAAAGCGCTATTTCAAATCGTTACTTAAAGGCGAAAAAAGTCAGTATTTAAAAAAGATAGCGCCTAAATCTTCAGCGCTATCTTTTGTTATTAACCATCAAAAAACTGTTTTATAACCAATCAATCCGCTTAATTAAGTTACTTAATCAAATTACTAATGGTCTTAAAAGCAGGGTCTTTACTACTGCGACAAAGCTCAAAAAGAATGGATTCTACCGTACTAATCACGCCACCAGCGCGGCGGATACGGCGAATCGCTTGCTTTTTATCATAAGGAAAACGCGAGCCAACCGCATCACCAATAATCACTGGCTGCATGCCATTATCGAGCAAATCAAGCGCCGTTTGCATGACGCAGACATGCGCCTCCACCCCAAATAATAGAACAATGCTACGATTTTGTTGGGCTAAATAATGCCACGAATCGTCATTATCACAAGCGCTAAAAGTGACTTTTTCAAAGCTTTTGGCATTATCACCTTCTAGCACATCACGTATCTCAGGCAGGGTATCGCCAAGTCCCTTTTTATATTGCTCATTGAGCATAATCGGAATATCAAGCGCTTGCAGCCCTTTGATTAGCGTGACGGTCTTTTTGACAATATTTTCATGGTCATAGATATGCGGCGTTAAGCGTTCTTGAACATCGATAATCATCGCTTGGGTATTTTCACGGGCGATACGATAAGTGCGATCGGTAATCATGGTAGACATAGTACACTCCTTGTACGACTGTGGCAGAGAACCACAGGAAGGCTGAGCTTCGATTTATAGTTTTTAGTCTCTCCCTTATTTAGTCATAGTTTGGCTGATGCGTCAATCAAGATAAGCGATAGTAACAACCTAATTTTCTAAATACACCCTAACTAAATAAATCTGGCGTTTCATTCCCATGATTAGAACTGCTAATCAACTCGAGAAACTCAGCTCTTTTAGGTATCTTATCACCTTCTTGTAAAAAATTATTTCGTCTAAGTGATACGTATAAAGCAATAGCGTTTGCCTGACAACTAAAGGATTTTTTCGGATTAAACTCAATATCCGTAAAAGCATCATACTCTAAAACTTGATTTTTTAGATCACCATTTAAGTTCAAAACATTCAAATATAGCCAGTTATAAAAAGCGGTTTTTGGCTCAATACCCCATCTATCATTTCTATGCTCAAAGGCAATAACATCACCCGAAACTTTTAGTCTTTCATCTCTTTTCGCTTCTAATGGACTTTTATACCTTATATCTTTATAAGGTCCACCTTGCTCAAACACTTTTGACGACTGATAAAGACTCTCAACACTAGCTTTATGACCATTAAGAAGCTCAATTTGAAGATTAAAAGCGCTGAGCATGACACCTAAGTCAGACTCAGATTTAGATGATATCTCTAATATTTTTTTACTAGGATATTTTTCTATAAATGCCTGATGTAGCGTTTCAACTGACTTTTTCTTTTGTATCACACTAAACCCAGGGAACCATTCAAAATCTAAATTATCAACGATAACTAGTTCGTCTTTTGAATCACTAGCCATGAATACGGGACGATTAGCCATCTCTATATCTCCTTTGATCGAATACGACATCATTCTCGGTAACTTTATACCCAAGCTCTCTAACCCAGTTCAGACTTTCATCCTGATGATTAGTATATATCTCTTCAATGAAATCTACCGGAATATCACCTAGGTATAATATTTCGGCTTGGTTGTCGTAAGTATAAGTTGGTAATGCCCTACCTATTGGTGATTCAAACATATCTAAAAAAGCATTACATGTCATCCTTTCTTCAATAGACAGATTCCTCATCTTATTAGACGCCGCATTTGTATTGCAAAAAACTGCTTTATTAAGATAATTAAGGTGTTCAGTTCTATTAGACGTTTGCGGCTCTTTTCCATATATAAGCGAAGGTGAAATTTTAAGCACTACCCAATCATCATCACTAGTTTGTTTTCTATATTTATAGAACATCTTAAAATTTGGATGGCTAAATGATAATGAAATAGAATCTAAAACTCCATCTAACCTCATCTGATCATTAAACGCATACCTAAGGTTCATATTATTAAGGTTTGTTCTTGTTAAAATCCCATATTCTAATATAGATGAGAGGTTTGACTTGTGAGTAAAATGATATATGGCATCAATATCCTTACACTTACTACTATCAAAGACTGTCGCGCTGACAATATTTTGCCATATAGAACTATAAGAACTTTTATCAAGATCTGAGAATTTAGAATTGAAGTATTGATCAACACATTGTAAGTCTGGATAACCTCTTTTACCTGCAAGATAGAAACGTATCTTTAAGAAATCAATTAAGTAGCTGTCAACCTCTCCTGCATACTTATTAATATCTTCAATACTGGCTGTATCATTGGAAGCTTTAGCTAATTTATCTTTAGCTAATTTATCTTTAGCTAATTTATCTTTGGCTAATTTATCTTTGGCTAATTTATCTTTAGCTAATTTATCTTGGGCTAATTTATCTTGGGCTAATTTATCTTGGGCTAATTTATCTTGGGCTAATTTATCTTTAGCTAATTTATCTTGGGCTAATTTATCTTGGGCTAGCTTATCTTGGGCTAATTTATCTTGGGCTAATTTATCTTGGGCTAGCTTATCTTGGGCTAGCTTATCTTGGGCTAGCTTATCTTGGGCTAGCTTATCTTGGGCTAGCTTATCTCTTGTAGCTTTCTCTCTTCTAAGTTCACCATACTCACGATTAATAAAATACTTCTCTTCATTAGAAGAAAAAAACCCAGACTTAACATCATTTTTCTTTATAACTAAATGGGATATTTCATCATAACGTCCAGCTCTTTTAAAAGCATCAACCATCCATGTTACTTCATCAAAATTATCTGTTAACCCTAAACTTTTATTAAGCTCGTTAAGGTTTTCAATGCCTTCTCTTTCAGAAAGCTCATACAATCTATTTTTAAATTTTTCAATATTTTTTTCTTCTAATTCGCTGCTAAACTTATCTAAATTATTACTCAACTCATCAAGAAATTTATTAGTTTCATCAAGGAATTTATTAGTCCCATCTTTAGCTTCTTTAGCAAATTTGATAGCAGTTTTAACGTCTTTAGATTTTGATGTCGATGTAAAAAACCATATAATCAAAAATACAATTATTATTATAAATATTTCCATGACACACCTATAAACACATACCCACAAAAAATGCCTCTAACATTACGCTAGAGGCATTCGGTTTACAAGATATTCAGAAAAATAGTTTACTTACTTCGATTAAACACGCTCAATAATCGTCGCGATACCTTGACCAAGACCGATACACATGGTTGCTAGACCAATTTCAGTATCTGACTGCTCCATGGCGTTTAACAAGGTAACGGTGATACGAGCACCTGAACAGCCTAGTGGATGACCTAGTGCAATCGCGCCACCATTGATATTGACGATGTCTTGCTTGTCTGACAAGTTCAAGGCTTTAAGTACTGACAAGCCTTGCGCTGCAAACGCTTCGTTTAGCTCGATGGTTTGCATATCATCGATGCTCATGCCAGCGCGCTTAAGTGCTTTTTGGGTAGCAGGTACAGGACCGTAACCCATGATAGCGGCATCACAACCAGCAACAGCCATGCTACGAATACGAGCGCGAGGCTTAAGACCTAAGTCTTTGGCTTTTTGTGCGCTCATGACTAGCATTGCTGACGCACCGTCAGATAGTGCAGATGAGGTCGCAGCAGTGACCGTACCGCCTTTAGGATCAAAGGCTGGACGTAACTTTTGCATTTGCTCCATCGTTGCATCTGGACGAATCACTTCATCAACGGTACATAGTTGCAAGCGACCAGCAGCATCATGACCTTCGATACCGATGATTTCATTGTCAAAACGACCTTCAGTCGTTGCAGCCCATGCGCGGCGATGTGACTCAAGAGCAAAGGCATCTTGCTCTTCACGAGTGATATTGTTCATACGACCAAGCATTTCAGCAGTCAAGCCCATCATGTTTGAGGCTTTTGCATAGTGCTTTGACGCTTCAGGGTTGAGATCAACGCCATGCATCATGCCAACGTGACCCATGTGCTCAACACCACCGATGATAAAAACTTCACCTTGGTTGGTCATGATTTGCGCGGCAGCAGTGTGTAGCGCCTGCATAGATGAACCACATAGACGGTTAACGGTTTGGCCGCCAGCAGTCTTTGGAATACCAGCCAGCAGACCGATGTTACGACCGATGTTCAAACCTTGCTCTAAAGTCTGGTTTACACAGCCCCAGATGATGTCTTCGACGTCGCGTGGGTCAAAGTCGTTACGCTCAACCAAGGCACGTACCAGCTCAGCTGATAAGCTATCAGCGCGAACATGGCGGAACATACCGTTTTTAGATTTACCCATTGCTGAGCGTACGCCATCTACGATGACCACGTCTTTTGGACTTAAAATTGTCATACTATCTTCCTTTTCAATTTTTATTGTCAGTGTAGTCAGTTGATTTTAGGCTATGACTGCGTCAATCTCGCTTAAAGTACAATAGGTACCTCTGCGCTCGATTTTCTTGTACTAGCCTAAATTCAACCAACTATAATCGTACGTTTGCTATTAAAGAATATTGGCATTAAAGAGCATAAATAACTAATTTTCTCTCAGCCTCAATAGTAAACGTACGGCACTTCATCCTAGTAATGACTGCCCATTACGCCGTGGCGTAAAAGGTCTCGCCTGCTGCTGCCATATCGCGAATCTTTTGCGGGGCTTCATAGGCTTTGCCAAGGTATGCGTATTTTTCACATAGCGCCAAGTAGTTATCTAGACCCATTTGGTCGATATAACGGCAAGGGCCACCGCGGAATGGTGGGAAACCAACGCCCATAATCATCGCCATATCGGCTTCAGATGGCGTGCTGACGATGTTGTCTTCTAGGCAACGTACGGTCTCATTACAGAACGCTAGCATGGTGCGGTCAATGATGGCTTGATCGTCAAACGTTTGCTTGTCGCTATCAGTGGTAGTTTTTAAGAGCTCATAAGTGGCTTCATCAGCAACTTTTTTAGGCTTGCCGCGTTTGTCCATCTCATACTTATAGAAACCAATGCCGTTTTTCTGACCTAGGCGTTTGTTTTCATATAAATGCTCGATAGCACCTTTATAATCAGGCTTCATGCGGTCAGGGAAACCTTCTGCCATGACTTCTGCGCCGTGTACGCCAGTATCTAAACCAACGACGTCGATTAGGTAAGCAGGACCCATCGGCCAGCCGAATTTTTCCATGACTTTATCGACATGAGCAAAATCCGCACCTTGCTTGAGGAGCAAGTCAAAGGCACCAAAGTATGGGAACAATACACGGTTTACTAAGAAACCTGGGCAGTCGTTAACGACGACAGGCACTTTGCCCATTTTTGTGGCCAAAGCAACGGTCGTTGAAATAGCTTCTTCAGAAGACTTTTCACCGCGAATAACTTCTACTAACGGCATACGGTTTACTGGGTTGAAAAAATGCATACCAACGAAGTTTTCTGGGCGCTCAAGTGCTTCCGCTAGATAAGTAATAGAAATCGTTGAGGTATTTGACGCTAGGATACAATCGTCTTTTACCAAGCCTTCGACTTCTTTTAGTACCGCACGCTTAACGTTTGGATTTTCTACGACGGCTTCGATAACGATATCAGTCTCAGCAAAGTCACCATAGTTCAAAGTCGGACGGATACGGCTTAAGGTTTCACCCATTTTTGCTGGGGTCATTTTGCCACGTTCAACCATTTTGCCAAGTAGCTTGCTGGCTTCGCCCATACCAAGGTCTAATTGCTCAGACTTGATGTCTTTCATGATGATTGGCAAGCCTTTGCTGGCTGCCTGATAAGCGATACCGCCGCCCATGATACCCGCGCCAAGTACGGCCGCTTCATTGATTTCATGTGCTTTTTTGCTATGCTGCTTAGCTAATTTTTTGACCAACTGATCGTTTAAGAACAGACCAACCAAGCTTTCTGCTTGTGGGGTTTTCGCAGCTTTTGCAAAGTAAGTTGCTTCCACTTCGATTGCTTTATCACGTGGCAGATTTACATGCTTTTCAATTGCTTCAATAGCGATTGCTGGCGCTGGGTACTGCTTAGGATTGGCTTTGGCAAAAATCATACCTTTTGCGCTGTTAAATGCCATCGCTTGCTCAAGCTGGTTTAGCTTAACAGGCGCAAGCTTCTCTTCACGCTTTGCTTGCCAATCAAGCTCACCTGAGATACATTTTTTGACCAAATCAATCGCTGCATCTTGTAAATCATCGGCAGGAACAGTCGCATCCACTAAGCCAAGTTTTAACGCATCAAGTGCTTTCTTTGGTGTACCAGTGGCAATCAATTCAAGCGCATTGTCGATACCAATAATACGCGTACTACGAACCGTACCACCAAAACCTGGGAAAATACCCAATTGGGTTTCTGGTAGACCGATGATGGCTTTGTCGCTCATGACGCGGTATTCACAAACCAAGGTCATCTCACAACCACCGCCAAGCGCTGCGCCATTGATAGCGGCTACTTTTGGAAACGGCAAGTCTTCAAAACGGTTAAAGGCGTCGTTGATGTTAACAACCCAATCTTTGATTTCGCTTTCTGGCTTTTTAAAAGAGCCGACGAATTCTGTGATATCAGCACCAGCGATAAACACGCCTTTGCTCGACGTCACGATAAGACCCTTTACGTTATCCGCTTTTTCTAAAGCAGTAACCGCTTCGCCAAATTGCTTATTGGTTTCAGCATCAAACTTGTTCACGCTCTCATTTTCGGCGTTGTACTGCATGTTGGCGATGCCATCCTCTAGCATTGTCACCGTGATGCGATTTCCTTGGTATACCATTTGAAACTCCTTGCTATATAACGAAAGCTACGTTTTAAAATTAAAAGTTTTAAAATTAAAGCACATAGCCAGTTATTGTTAGTAAAACGAGTAATAACACTGCCAACCTACTGCCTTATAAAGTCAGTATAAAGTAAGCAGTGAAGGTGTCTTTATTATCCAGCGCTCATGCTTATATATTCATGTTCTATGCCGAATGTTACCGCGTTAGCACAACTGAATACGGCGCTTTATTTATATACGATTGTTGCCGGTATGCTGTGATAAATCCTAATGGTGCGAATACCCGTCGTATAAATACTGACTGAATATTGAGCTGATATGTCACATAGATAAGGGCTAAAAACCCACCTGCTAAGCACCAGACCATTTTCACGCCAATTAGTGTAGGGGATTATGCCCCCGACTGTCACAAGCTAATACCATACTCGCAAGTCACTCTTAAGTCGATACTAGCCCTTTACCTTGCTGCCAAGGTGCTTTAAGTGACTGCTTGTATACTGAGATTATATACTGACAATCATGCTTTTAACGCTTATAAATAGCGCTTATTTATCGATAAGCGCTATCCCTTATCAAAACATATCCAACCGCCAAGATACATCGCCCATACGTAACGAGGGCTTGTTGTATTATTTCCAGCTTTTTTAAGCCAATTTTTTAACATTAAAGCGCCAAAAATGTGTCATTGATAATACCCGCTCGCTAAGGAATATAATCTATCATGCTACACTAGCACTATTTTTATTATTCACCTGATAGATGGTTGGGTTATGACTGTTTCTACTTCTTCTACTAATACGCCAAGCCTGATGCCTGCAAGACTCGTATCTTTTGCTGGCTTTGATAACAACACCGAGCAATTTCATAGCGCCGTGCGCGCGCAACTGTCGCAAGATATCGAAGTGCTATTTTCTTATGCTGAGCTGCCAAGCCCGCTGATTGATGCCTGCCGTTATGTGATGACCGGTCAAGGTAAATTGGTACGTCCATTATTGGTCGCCAGCGCCTTTGATAGTGTCAATCAAAGCAATGCTAATGACGGCGCTAATGACAATGTTAATGTTAATGACAGCGCTAATAACAATGTTAGTAATGACGATGAAAGCGCGGATAAAAGCACTGATAGAAGAACCACTTATAATAGCGATTTAGAATCACTACTAGAAAACGACTCCGATTATGATATGTGTCGCCGTGCGGCATTGGCAGTAGAGCTGTTGCATACCTATTCATTGGTACATGATGACTTGCCATGTATGGACGATGACGAGCTGCGCCGTGGTCAGCCGACCGCGCATATCGTCTTTGAAGAATCAACTGCCCTGCTGGCAGGTGACGTGCTACAGACGCTCGCTTTCGAAGTATTGACCGCAGAGCTGCCAACCTTTGCGCCGTTTGACTCAGCTATCGCAAGCCAGCTCATCGCGATATTTGCACCGCGTGCCAGACGTATGGTTTCGGGTCAAATGCTCGACCTTAATGCCGAAGCCAGTACAGACATCACACAAAGCGACTTGGAAGCTATCCACCGTGATAAAACGGGCGCATTGATTGAAGCGGCTATGCTGATGGGTGGTATTTGTGCTGGCGCGACCGCTCCACAGCGTATGGCTCTACAAGAGTGTGCGCAGCATATTGGTCTAGCCTTTCAGGTACAAGACGATATTTTAGACGTCACCACTAGCACCGATACGCTTGGCAAACCTGCTGGCAGCGATGAAAAATTGGATAAATCTACCTATGTAAAATTGATGGGCGTTGAGCAGGCAACCAGCTATGCGCAATCGCTATTTAATGACGGACGCGCAGCCATTATTCGCGAGTTGAGCAGCCGTGAGCTGAGTGGCAAAAAAGACAGTGCAGACAACAACGCACTATTGGCACTCATTGAATGGCTATGGTCGCGTAAAAAGTAAGCTTATTAATGATAAATTAAAAATAGCAAAGGGTGGTCAACATGGACAGTACCCCTACTCCGCGTATTTATCTTGGCACCGGCGGTTATAGCGATACCGATCTTCTTGGTACGCTGTATCCAACCGGTACCAAAAAAACCGACTTCTTACGCGAATACGCCAAGCAATACGGCGCGGTAGAGATTAATAGCACCTTCTACGCGCCCATCGGACAAAAAGCCTTTGCTGGCATGGTCGATAAAGCCTACGTGCAAGCAGACAGTGAGTTGAAGTTCGCGGTCAAACTGCATCAAGACTTTACTCATGCACGTAAAGGCACTAGCGATCACGCGCAAGCATTTATTACTGCTCTCACGCCACTTATCGAAGCCAACGCTCTCGCGCCACTACTGCTGCAATTCCCACACGGCTTTGATCGTACCCGCGAGCATCGTCTATATCTGGCAAACCTTGTCAGTTGGTTTCAAGATTATCCACTAGCCGTTGAGTTTCGCCATAATGGCTGGCATACCCCGCAAGTGGTCGATAGTTTTGTCAAACAAGGGCTGATTTGGTGTAGCGTCGATTATCCAAAAGTCAGCGGTCTACCACCGTCACGGCTAATATTTACGCAGCGCACGGGCTATCTGCGCATGCATGGTAATAATCTAAACTGGTGGGATGCGATGAGTGCCGCTGACCGCCATGATTATCGCTACAGCGAGGCGGAAATGCAGGACTGGGCGCAAGCGATTGCCAATCAACGTCAGCATTTTGATACGCTGTATATTTTCTTCCAAAATACCGTCAACGCGCATGCTTATTATAATATTGCGATGTTAAGGGAAGCGTTGGGTAAGTTTGGGTTTGAGGTGTTGTAGCACTACTCCCCACGCTGTATATCAGAGGGTTTGACTAACTCTAGTTTAGATGAAAATCTATATTTTTAGGTTATTGTAGCTTCTTAGAAACATAGTAGAAAAGTTAGCTTGGGAACTTAAATCCACCCTTTTACTGCTGTAAAAAGCTGCCATTTATCACTATAGTAAAGAGTCGTTCTTATGAGAAAAAACCTTATAGTGTTTTTAGGATTAGGTACAATTTCTTTTATTCTTATTATATATTTATTTCTGATAAACCCTAATGTAGCGAATATTATCGACGTAGATAGTGAAAATAATCAGCAAAAAGCCTACAAAGCTTTTGGTTTAGAAGAAGAGGATATGGGCATACACTACATCAAACTATCTAACCTAATAGAATCTGAAAGAAACGAAGCCTTAACTGCATTAAAAAATTTGAAAACTACTGGCAGCCTTAGTGGTGGCATACAGACAACAGAGTTTGATGAGACAATGATTGGTGAGGCTAAGAATAACTTCCAAGCCCTAGATGAAGATATCAATAAAGCTAAATATAAATTAACATTCGAGCCAGTTCTCTTAGATAATTTTTATAATAGTAAGTTGGTAGGTTTGAATAGCTCTGGCATATTAGCTAATAACAAATACAATATATTTTATCGGGTCTACGATATCAATAATGGTCAATCTGTTATTGAGCTCACAGAACATTATATACCTAAAAACGGTTCCGTCAGGCTAACAGTGATTGAGGATTTCTTGAACGATAAAGTCAATGATAAGCCTGCAAGACTAGAAAGCCTATATTCTGATAGACAAGAGCTTTTATACAATTTTAGCTGGCAAAATAACCAACGTTATTATGAATTAAATACTAAAAAGCTATCATTAATTTCTGTAAGAGAAATCGCAAACTTTATTGATTTAAGTTCCACTAAAATACAACTATTAGATGAGAAAGAACCTAACTAATTAGACAATCCCAAAATAGCCATTTTTTATATAAATCCAAACCAAAAAAAGGACGCCTCTCAGCGTCCTTTTTTTGAAATCAAATACTTAGTAGCTAAAGATTACTCTTCAACACCAGCATCTTGACCTTTATATTTCGCGTTTGCGTAGTCCCAGTTCACTAGTTTGTCTAGGAACGTGTCAACATAGTCAGGACGACGGTTACGATAATCGATGTAGTAAGCATGTTCCCATACATCACAAGTCAATACCGCTACTTGACCGTTTGCTAATGGTGTACCAGCGTTACCAGTTTTGGCGATTGATAGTTTGCCACCAACTTTATCAGCAACTAGCCAAGCCCAACCTGAACCAAACTGTGAAGTCGCTGCGTTTTTGAACTCTTCACGGAACTTGTCATAGCTACCGAAATCTTCTTCGATTTTCGCTTTCAAGTCACCAGTAGGTTCGCCGCCGCCGTTTGTTGGCGTCATGCAGTTCCAATAGAACGTGTGGTTCCATACTTGGGCTGCTTGGTTAAACATACCTTGCTTGCTGTCATCTTTAGCGGTTGCTACGATGATTTCTGACAAAGTTTTGTCTTCTAGACCAGAACCTGGTAGCAATTCGTTTAACTTAGTCACATATGCGTTGTGATGCTTGTCATGATGGTATTCTAGCGTTTCGGCACTGATATGTGGCTCTAGCGCGTCTTTTGCATACGGTAGTTCTGGTAATGTAATCTTTGACATATTATTTTATCCTTGCTGGTTTAGCCATTAGTATTAGGTATAGCTTAAAACGAACGCTATAAATTATGAGACTAAATTGGCTTAGTTTATTGTTAGAGAAATTTAACACTCACTAGGCTAACACATAATGCGGTAAACCTAAAAAAGCGCTAAATTTGAAAGTTATCTTAAGCGAGCAGCACTCAATAGTTATTATATCGTTAAATACGAGAAATTTTAAACACTCAGAATTTTTAAATACCAAGTCATTAAACATCAAAACCGTCAAATGCCAAAACATGGACTTAAAAACCATTATTAGCGTTTAAAACTATTTACTAACGATTAAAGCTATTATTAACTTTAAGTTCACAAGCTATAAGATATAATTCACTGTAGCTTGTTGCCTATTATAGCAATAGTGACGACAAATATCAGTTACCAAATGTTATGAATCAGCGATTCGTTATGCTAATTGGTAATTTAGCCGATGCTAGCCTAGAATATGCGCGTATAAGCGACTCAATTACGGACAAAGAATATGAATCAAGCCAGCGCCACAGAGACTCATCAACAAGCATCCACCTTAAATGATTCAAATCCAGACACGCCGCAAAACCAATGGGTGCTCGCCAGTAACAATAAAGGCAAACTTGCTGAGTTTACCCGCCTATTTGCTGAGGCAGATTTGGATGTGACGATTGTCCCGCAAGGTCAGCTTGATATCGACGATGCAATCGAGGATGGATTAAGCTTCGTTGAAAACGCCATTATCAAAGCCCGTCATGCCAGCCGAGCAAGCGGATTACCTGCGATTGCTGATGATTCAGGGTTATGCGTGCCAGCATTGGGCAATGCACCCGGCATCTACTCTGCCCGCTATGCAGGCGAGCACGGCAATGACAGTAAAAATAATGCCAAGCTTGTTGCCGACTTGCAGCCTATCCGTGCAGCACAGACAGATGCTCCTATTAAAGGCATGTTTGTTTGTGTATTGGCGATGGTACGTCATGCCGATGACCCGCTACCGATTATCGCCCAAGGTTTATGGCACGGTGAGATTTTGGCGGCGCCGCATGGTGATGGCGGTTTTGGTTATGACCCGCTGTTTTGGTTGCCAGAATTGCAAGCAACGGCGGCAAGCCTCAGCGCGGCGGATAAAAATAGCATCAGTCATCGTGGTCAGGCGATTGAGCAATTATTGGCGCAACTGCCTTTATTGTCTTTATAAAAATAATTCTGCCTTATAAAAGCAATCCGAATAACAGCAGTCCTAACTTATCGTCGATCCATAGCGTTTACTGCTTTGCTATGTTAATACCGATAATAGTTAATACCGATAATACGACAATATTAACGCAGCGATTTTATTTGAACGGACGATAGCAGCGCTGCCCTATATAGACAGCAAACAGATAATTTTTACTTTGATAAACAGATGGATTATACTGTTCTACTTTTAAAATTTTGTTGAAAGCCGTTATTTGTCTGTATAATTGCGCAAAAAGCGTTATTATGCGACCTATTTACGGTTAATATTGATATCAGATAGCGTCTATTCAGATAAAGCGTTTCACATTTTTGTGTCAGCAGCGATTGCTACGGGCACGGACTGCGAAATTGCGCGCTATCAATATCCCCTATTTATTCCAACGGCAATCGGTCACACCCGCCCGTATTTTGAGGCACGGTTGTCTATTACTATTTAACCCTAAGTACTATTTAATCAAACGTACTATTAAATCCTAAAGGTGTAATGAACATGGCTACAGATTTACAAGTTACAACCAACAAGCTATCTAACAAAGAAACTCAGCTAACGGTTAAAGTACCCGTTGAAAAAATTCAAAACAAAGTTGAAGGCCGTATTCGCCAAGTTGCGAAAACTGCCAAGATTGACGGTTTCCGTAAAGGTAACGTCCCTATGTCACATATCCGTTCACAGTACGGTGCTGGCATTCAACAAGAAGTTATCAACGATGTAATCCGTGATACCGTTTTTGAAGCGATCAAATCTGAAGACATCCGCGCGGTTGGCATGCCTAACATTGATGATGTAAAACTTGAAGATGATTTCTTGGTTTATCAAGCGACTGTTGAAATCTTCCCAGAAATCGACGTGCAAGGTATTGATGAGATCGAAGTTGAGCGTCACACAGCGACGGTTAGCGATGAAGACGTTGACACCATGATTGAAAACCTACAAAAACAACGTGAAGAATTCGTTGAGAAAAAAGGTAAAGCGGCCAAAGACAACCAAGTAACATTTGACTTTGAAGGCTCAATCGACGGCGAAAAATTCGAAGGCGGTTCTGCTGAAGACTTCAAATTGGTTATCGGTAGCAACCAGATGATTCCAGGCTTTGAAGATGGCATCAAAGGCATGAAAGCTGGCGAAGAAAAAGTCATCGACGTGACTTTCCCAGAAGATTACCAAGCTGAAAACTTGGCTGGTAAAGAAGCCCAGTTCAAAATCAACGTAAAATTGGTTGAAAAATCAAAACTACCTGAAATCAACGAAGAGTTCCTAGAGCTATTCGGTGTTAAAGAAGGCGGCGTTGAGAAATTAAAAGAAGACGTGCGTAAAAACATGGAACGCGAAATCAAAAATGCGGCGCGTAGCCAAGTAAAACAAGCAACGTTTGATGCGCTACTAGAAAAGAACGAGTTTGACGTACCAAACGCCATGCTAGAGCAAGAAATCGAGCGTCAACGCAACATGATGATGCAACGTTTTTCTCAGCAGTTCGGTGCCAATGCTGATAGCTTTGATAAAGACATGCTGCCAAATGAGCTGTTCGAAGAGCAAGCGCTACGTGCTGCCCGTCTTGGCATCATCGTTGCTCGCGTTATCGACACCAAAGGCTTAGAAGTAGATCAAGAGCGTGTTGAAAGCTTTATCAAAGAAGCCGCTGAAAACTACGAAGATCCAGCAGAAGTCATCGAGTACTACACCAATGACAAGCAGCAACGCGCTAACATTGAGTCTGTGGTTCTAGAAGACCAAGTGGTTGATTATCTAATCGAGCAAGGTAAAGTAACTGACAAAGAAGTCAGCTACCAAGACTTGCTAGCTGCTCAGCAACAACAGCAGCAAGGTATGTAATTTAGTAAGAGATAACTTGGCAACTTGCCATTAATGGCAATTTGCTACTCTTACTGCAAAAATGCTAAACACAATACCCTAATACAATGCCCTAACATCTTGTTAGGGCATTTTTATTGCAAGCTTATAAATTACTGGCTTATTAGCTACTTTTATCTGGTGTTTATTGCCACTGCCCTTGATAAATGGGCACAGACGCCTTATTAATAGGGAGTCATTTATCATTTGTCACATTAAAAAGTTACTATTGCCGCCATAAAAAAGTTACCATTAGCTCAATTATTTTTAGCAGCTACTATTTTTGACAGCTGCTATTTCTAGCAAGTAGATGGAATAACTTTTAAGCGCCGTCTTAAATCATGAATATGATTGGCGACTTGCTAGCGATATTTAAAGCATTTAATTGAACCGAATAGGTTTTATTAGCAGACAGCTTTTATTAACAGGCAGCTTTTATTCATAGGCGGCAATGTTTACAATGATAACCACCATAAAAATTTAGCCAACAGCTAGCCTATACCTCTTTACTTTATGTACTTATAAACAGGACATCTTTATGACAGATTATGATCGCATCACTGCTAACCCGCATTTTGATATGTTAATGAGTGCGCACAATACCGCCCAAAGCGCGCAATATAACCAAAGCGCGCCCCAAGCCGCATTGGTTCCAATGGTGGTTGAGCAGTCAGCGCGCGGTGAACGCTCGTTTGATATTTTCTCACGCCTATTACGTGAGCGCGTTATCTTTTTGACCGGTCAAGTTGAAGACCATATGGCCAATCTTATTGTGGCGCAGTTATTATTCTTAGAAGCAGAAAACCCTGATAAAGACATCCATTTATATATCAATTCACCAGGCGGCTCAGTCAGTGCTGGTTTGGCTATTTTTGATACCATGAACTTTATCAAACCTGAAGTTTCGACCATTTGTATGGGCGGCGCTTATAGCATGGGCTCATTTTTGCTAGCAGCTGGCGAAAAAGGCAAGCGTTATGCCCTAGCCAACTCTCGCGTAATGATTCACCAGCCTTCAGGCGGCGCGCAAGGTCAGGCAACTGATATCGAAATTAATGCGCGTGAAATTCTAAAAACGCGTGCTCGCTTGAACGAGATTTTGGCTGAGCGTACCGGTCAACCCGTTGAAAAAATCGAAAAAGACGTTGAGCGTGACTATTGGTTAGATGCCAAAGAAGCTAAAGAATATGGTTTGGTTGACGAAGTATTAGAGCGTCGCCCGACTTCTCTATAAGCGCTTTAATAGCAGCCGTCTACGAGACTTTAAAACATCAGATGCCTAAGCGCGATAGGGTAAGAGAAAATATATTAAGTGCCCTGCGCTTTTGCATCGATGTCCATAATCAGAATATTGATCAGTATTAAATTTTAGGAGTGCCTGTATATGGCAGAAGATAACACCCCGCAGTGTTCGTTTTGCGGCAAAGAAAAAAGTGAAGTAAAGCAGCTGATTGCCGCTGACGACGCCAATATTTGTAATGAATGTATTGAGCTATGTACAGACCTGATTGCCGATAGCGCAGAAGATGGTGACGATGACAGCGATATTGATACCTCTTGGGTCAATAAAAAGCTGCCAACACCAAAAGAGCTACGTGCCAAGCTTGACGAATATGTCATCGGGCAAGATGCGGCGAAAAAAGCCTTGGCGGTTGCGGTTTATAACCATTATAAACGCCTAAAAGTCAGCCAAACCTTAGCTAATGACAGCAAAAAAGCTAAAATCGGTGCTGATGATGCCATGGTTGAATTGGCTAAGAGTAATATCTTGCTGATTGGTCCTACCGGTTCTGGTAAAACCTTGCTAGCGCAAACTCTAGCGCGCTTGCTTGATGTACCTTTTGCAATGGCAGATGCGACGACTTTAACTGAAGCCGGTTATGTCGGTGAAGATGTTGAAAACATCGTGCAAAAGCTACTGCAAGCATCAGATTATGATGTCAGTAAAGCTGAGCAAGGTATCATTTATATCGATGAGATTGATAAAATCAGCAAAAAAGGCGACAACCCATCTATCACCCGTGACGTATCAGGTGAAGGTGTGCAGCAAGCCTTGCTTAAGCTTATCGAAGGCACGGTTGCCGCTATTCCACCGCACGGTGGTCGCAAGCATCCACAGCAAGAGCTTATCCAAGTTGATACCAGTAATATCTTAATCATCGTTGGTGGCGCGTTTGCCGGTCTTGATAAAGTGATTCAGCAGCGTACTGAAAAAACAGGTATTGGCTTTAATGCCGATGTCAGCTCAAAAGACGATAGTAAACGTAGCTCAGAGCTACTGCAGCAAGTAGAGCCGGAAGATTTGATCAAGTTTGGTCTTATCCCAGAGCTGATCGGTCGTCTTCCTGTGCTTGCTGCGCTCACAGAGCTTGATGAAGATGCATTGGTGCAAATTCTCACAGAGCCTAAGAATGCGTTGGTTAAGCAGTATAAATACCTGTTTGATATGGAAGGCGCTGACATTACCTTTACCAAAGTAGCACTTGATGCGATTGCTAAAAAAGCAATGGCACGCAAAACAGGTGCCCGTGGTCTGCGCTCTATCGTAGAAAATGCCCTACTTGAAACCATGTATGAGCTGCCTTCAATGGAAAATGCTAAGACCGTACTCGTTGATGAAGCAGTAATCAACGACGGTAAAATCCCTGAAATCACCTTCTCTAACGGTGACTCAGAACAGATAGCGATAGACGCTTAAAAGGTCTTATCTGCTTTATTGAAGCGGTAATTAAAGTAAAAGTGTCTAGTGTAAATTATGCTAGACACTTTTTTTATGTCCGCTTACTTCTCATTTTATTTTTTGCAGCTAATGTAGTGGGTAAAAATGACAGCCGCGTTTATTAATTGCTATCAGTGCTTATCATCAATCATGCTAAAGTAGAAATACCAATACTATTAATGATACAAAGGACTGTTTATCATGCTTAATAATGTTTCTGGAAATGTCTCTGCAATAGCAAATTCACTACGCCAACATCTGCCTTTTTCCTCTCAGCAAGACCTTGACATTACCCCCTATTACCGCAACCATGTCGCCGCTATCACTGGTGCTGGCTCTGGCATGGGGCGCGAGCTTGCCATTCATTTAGCAAAAATGGGCTGCCATGTGGCGCTATCGGATATCAATGCTGAGCAATTGGCACAAACCAAAGAGTTACTGGTCGGCTATGATGTCAAAGTCACCACCACGGTACTCGATGTCTCAGATAATAAAGCCGTCGAAGCGTGGGCGGATAGCGTGATGGCGGAGCATGGTAAAGTAAACTTTATCTTTAATAATGCAGGCGTAGCGCTTTATTCAAGCGTAGAAGGTAGCAGCATTAGCGAGCTTGAATGGGTGATGGACATTAATTTTTGGGGCGTGGTTTACGGCACCAAGGCATTTTTGCCATTGATTAAAAATAGCGTGAAAGAAAGCGAATCGACTAAGAATAATAAAGACAGCAAAGCACGTAAGTTTAACGAACATGGTCATATCATTAACATCTCAAGCTTGTTTGGTTTGACCGCGCAGCCGTCACAATCTGCCTATAATGCTAGCAAATTTGCCGTACGTGGCTTTACTGAAAGTCTGCGTCAAGAGCTAGATATTCAGCGCTGCGGCGTTTCAGCGACCTGTATTCATCCCGGTGGCATCAAAACTAATATCGCCAATAGCGCCCGTGGTAACGACAGTATCAGCGACCTTGGTATGCGTAGCGGCCGCAAAGCCATCAGTAGTTTTAATAAATTTTTAAAGTTTGATGCCAGCGCCGCCGCTTGGATTATTTTGCAGGCCGCCGCAACCAATCAGTCACGCTGCTTGATTGGCAATGATGCCAAAATGATAGATGCTGTCCAGCGCGTATTCCCAGCACGCTATAGCAAGGTATTGAATGACGTCAATAAGCTATCGCGTCAATTAAAAGGCAAAAAACGCGCAAAACCGGCTGACCGTAAAGCGGCGATTGCTAATTAATATAGCGGCAGATAAACAATAATAAGTTAAACAGCTATCGTTTATTCGATTTAAAACCGATACAAAGTGCTAATGGGGTGAGGTTTTTGCAGCCTCTGTCACGCCTGCGAACAGCAAGCAAGAAAAATCTATCCCATTAGCACAAGAATACTAACGTATCGATTTTATTTTGCAATTACTATATAAAAACATCTTCATCAAAAAAAAGCGCGTAAATATTTTCATATTTACGCGCTTTTTAGTAAAAACAGTATGCCTTGCTATTTAGAACGTTCACCATCTGTTGGCATCATTTGTCGCTTTAGTGTTCTTTTTCAATTTAAAAACACTTTACGTATTTGTATTTGATACAATTATGTTACTAGCAAATTACAGATTAATTACTGGTCGAGTTTTGATAGGCAGAATCAAGCGGATTAATAGCTAATATTAGGCAGTAGCGATAAGCTGAATGATATGACGCCAACTATGTTGACATTGATCAATACTGGAATCCGAGCCATTTATTTAGCTAAAATCTTAAAATAAGTTTTGCCATCATGACGACTAAACTATCATATAAATATAGATTTACATATTATTTTCTAACATAAGGATATTCCAATGATAAACTTTCCACGTGCCAAGCCCTCCTCCCTGTTAGTAGCCACTATCTTTGCCATCAGCGCCATCAGTATGGCCGGCTGTAGTAATAGCAGTGAGACCAAAGCCGTTGACCGTTTGGAAGAAGCAGAAGCCTTGGCTCGCGTTAAAGCCCTCGAAGCCCGTGCCGAAACGCTAAAAGGTAATATGCCAGCTGCCAGTGATATGAGCGCTAGCGCAGGCGGCGGTGATGCAGCAGGCGCAGCAGGCGGCAAACCAGTGATTAATATGCCAGACGAATCTACCATCCCAGATGATGAGCGCGGTGCCGCCATTCGTCGAGGTTTACAGATTGTCAATCATACTTATAAAGAGATGCCAAATAACGTTGGTAACCAGCTCAACTGTACCAGTTGCCACTTAGGTAACGGCTCAGAAGCGTTTGCGGCGCCATGGAATGGTCTGCCGGGCATCTTCCCTATTTATCGTTCGCGCGGTGGTCGTATCAACTCTTTGCAAGAGCGTGTCAATGGTTGTTTTGAGCGCTCAATGGACGGTACAGCACTTGATTTGGGCTCAGATGATATGAACGCCATTATCTCTTATATGACTTGGCTGTCGCAAGATATGCCCGTCGGCGTATCTCCTGAAGGTCGTGGATTTGTCAAAGTGAATAAAGAGCTAGAGCCAAACCCTGAAACGGGTGAAAAGCTATTTGCAGAAAAATGTAGCGTTTGTCACGGTGACAATGGCGAAGGTCAGTATAATGACGATGGTACTTATATCTATCCTGCGGTAGCTGGCGATAAATCCTTTAATGATGGCGCAGGGATGGCACGTACTTATACTGCCGCCGCCTTTATCAAAGGTAAAATGCCATTTGGACAAGGTAATACGCTAAGTGACCAAGAAGCGGTCGATATTGCCGCCTACTTTACCCACTTGCCACGCCCTGTAAAAGCCAACAAAGACAAAGATTGGCCGAACGGCGATGCACCAAAAGATGTCCGTCGTTAATTAAAAAAATGATAAGTTATATAATATAAAAGCCCAGCTCCTTAAGTAGCTGGGCTTTTTTATAATTATTGATGCTTAGGATAATTTGATTAATTTAAGGCAGTTTCATATCACCATCGACCAACCAACCAAGGCGGCGCATCACATAAGCGACCGCACCGGCGATAAGCGCAGGTAAAATAAACATCAATAAAATAATCGCCGTCCATAATTGAGCGCTACTCATAATACCTTGAGATGCTTCAATGACGCCAAACACCCCAACCAAACCTGCCGTACCCATACCAGCCCCAGTCGCCGTACAAGCCAGCCCAAAGCCAACAGTTGCGATAGGACCAACAAT
>NZ_CAJHBF010000033.1:0-22020 GCF_904846565.1 Psychrobacter sp. CMS30
TGCATGTGTGATTGAGCAAGTTGTCTGTTTTTACCGGGGCAAACGTACCAGCACCAACATGTAAGGTGACAAAAGCGGTATTAATACCTTTGGCGGCAAGCTTATCTAACACGAGCTCATCAAAATGTAAGCTGGCGGTCGGTGCCGCGGCGCTGGCAAGTTTGGCGGGGTCATGAAAAACCGTCTGATAACGGGTATTGTCAGTCGCATCGGCGTGGCGCTCAAAGTAGGGCGGAATAGGCAGCTCACCATAACGCTCTAAATCAGGCAAAATAGACGCCTCAAAAGCTAGAATAAATAAGTTATCTTGGCGACCAATCATCACAGCCTGCATATGACCGTCGGCAATCTGCAATCGTTGCCCAAGTTTGGGTGCTTTACTGGCTTTAACATGACAAAGGGCAATATGCTCTTGGCTAACGGTTGCACCGTCTGTCGTTTGTAAATGTAAGGTTGCGCCATCTAAATCTGATAGCTCAACCAAACGCTCAATCAGCACCTCTATCTTACCGCCCGTATCTTTTTGCCCAAACAAGCGCGCTTTCATGACTTTGGTGTCGTTAAAGACGATTAGGTCGCCCGTGTTTAGCAGGTCGGGCAGCTCAGAAAAATGTTTGTCTAAAATCTGATTGTCAGTATTTTCTTGATTGTTTTTAGCTACATATAGCAACTTTGATGCCGAACGCTGCGCCAATGGGTAACGAGCGATTAAGCTGTCTGGCAGCTCATAATCGTAATCATCAACACTAAGATAGTCTAAAACGTCATCGGTCTTATTAATATCTTTATTTAGGTTTTTATCAGTACTGTTGTTGAAGTTTTTGTCGGTATTATTATTGGTCGTATCAGTGAGGTTAATATCTGGGCTTATAGGTTGAGAGTCAGTCATAGTCGGTCTTTCAATAGATAGAAGTTTCGAGGTAATTGTAGCAGAAATGCGGATATGAAAGAACGGTTTCCTAAGCATCAGCCGTTCATAAATGATGAATGGCAAATAAAATAGCCTAAGCAAAAACTTAAGGTATGACAAAGTTATGGCTTTGTTTCCAATAGCTTTGTTTGCAAAGATTTAATGACTTATTCAAATAAATTTAGCTGCGGCAGTATTTGCGTGGCAGGCGTTAACGAAGAAAAAGTGACACCGACAAGCCGGATAGGCAGCAGACGTGGAATATCTAAAAAGAGTTTATCGAGCCAGTAATGAGCAGATTCGGCGCTATCAAAAGCCGTGGATAAGGTGTGCGAACGCGTGACTTGGGTAAAATCGGCGTATTTGATTTTAAGGGTAATGGTATAGGCGACTAGCTGCTTTTTATGTAGCTGCTCAAAAGCATCGGCATTTTGCTCGTATATTTGTAGGCGTAGCTTATCATCATGACTTAAATTGTCTCTAAACGTGGTCTCAGAACCAACCGACTTGTGCGTACGCTGCGATTTAACGGGGCGTTCGTCACGACCATGGGCGATGTCATGATAAAACTGTCCACGTTTACCAAATTCATTGACTAAAACGGCCGCAGGGGTGCGCCGCAGGTCAGCACCGTTACTGATACCCAGTGCATGCAAGCGTTTCGCTGTCGCTTTGCCAATCCCATGAAAACGCTCAATAGGCAATGTACTAATAAACCCATCCGCATCTGCTGGCGTGATCACCGCCGTGCCATTGGGTTTATTAATATCAGAGGCAATCTTGGCGAGCATTTTATTAAAGGACACGCCCGCAGAGGCATTGAGTCCTGTTTGCTCTAAAATTTGCGCCCGTAGCCAATTTGCCATTAGTGTGGCTGAGCCGTGATGTACGCTTAATCCTGTCACATCAAGATAGGCCTCATCCAACGATAATGGCTCAACCTGCGGCGTTAAACTGTGCATAATGCGGCGAATATCTTGACTAACCGCGCGATAGACATCAAAGCGTGGCCTAACAAATATGACATCGGGGCAACGTTTACGAGCTTCATAACAGGACATAGCGGAGCGTACGCCAAACTTACGCACCTCATAACTGGCAGCTGCAACCACTCCGCGACCATTGGGGTCGCCACCGACGACTAACGGCTTGCCGCGTAGCTCAGGAAAATCGCGCTGTTCTACGCTGGCATAAAAAGCATCCATGTCAATGTGAATAATCTTGCGAGGGCTGGGTGTGCTAAGAGCAGTCATAACCACTATTTTACCTGATTTGGCTTCTTAATTTTAGTCTCTGTTATTGGGTATAAAATCGTTTATAAGGAGATGAATACTATTGTTAAAATAAGGCGAGCAGGTAGCGCTAAGCACGATAGTAGGCGTTATCAATGGGATATTTGGCAAAATTAATCAGCTTCATTTAACATTTATCCGAATATTCCTACCGTTTATCGGTAAGAAGTACTTTCGATGTTACAGTTTTGCTGCTATTGTTTTACAATAAAGTATCCAAAGAGGTTAGTGGCTGTTAAATAAGTACGACTTGATGATTTTATTTTTCAGCAGAAATGGATGTTTGTATAGCTCATGTCATGCTCATGGAACGAGCAATGATGCAAGGTATTAGCAGAAAAGCACTGGTTTTTACTGATAGTACAGGACAGTTAGGGAGCTGGATATGAATGGTGAGTTAACAGGGAGCGATTTGACCCGCGCATTACTTAAACGTAGTGATAAACCAATATGGTGTGCGGTTGATGATGAAAGTGATGAACAAGCGATGATGGATCATGATGGTAATGATTTTACCGCCTATATCGTATCATTTAAAGATGGCTACTTTTATTGTAGCTGCGGCACACCTTGGGCATATGCAGTGCCAGTCAAGATAAGTGCAATCACGCAGTGTGAGGTGAACGTTTGAGTAGCATGATAAGTAGTAAATCACCTATATAAAATAGCCTCATATTTAGAGGCTGTTTTTTTTAGAGGCTGTTTTTTTTAGAGGCTATTTTTTTTAGAGGCTATTTTTTTGTCAACAATAAGCGCTTAGTGCATTAGGTTGCATCAGGTTGAGCCATGGGATCGGCGTCAGCAAAGGCTTTTAGCGTGCGACAATGTGCGTCAATCTCGGCGATATTGGGATAAGCATTTAAGTCTACTTTAAAGCGCCGTGCCGACGAGACTTGCGGAATCAAATAGCAATCTGCAAAAGTAGGGCTGTCGCCATAGCAAAATTTCCCACGAGCTTTATCTTGCGCTAAGCGTTTTTCTAACGCTGCAAAACCCTCACTTATCCAGCGATTACACCATTTTATGACTTCATCCTCGTCTACTGATAGCTCATTGCGCAGATACTGTAAAATACGGCGATTGTTAATGGGATGGATATCACAGCCAATCATGGCGCTTAGCGCACGTACCTGCATACGACCGGCAGCGTCTTTAGGCAATAGCGGTGTCTCAGGATAAACCTCTTCTAACCACTCTAAAATAGCTGGGCTTTGAAACAACAGCAAATCATCTGCTTGCAATACAGGAACCAATCCTTGTGGGTTAATGGCTTTAAACGCTGACTCAAGCTGCTGATCTTTTGCCAAGTTAACCGCGATATACTCATACGCTAAACCTTTAAGATTCATCGCGATACGAGTACGATGCGATGTTCCGCTACGAAAGTAACTATATAACTTCATCATTATCAATTCCCTTTATAATGGTAGGTTGTTTGTGTCATAAGTGGTTATAATTATTGATGTCATGCTTATGTTATATAATCCAAATAAGTAATGTTAAGTCGTAATGTTATAAATAGTACTGTTATAAGATTTCCATAAATAACACATTAATAGCGTAGATAACTAATAGAGTAAGCCATCAATTGAACAAGCCACTGATTGAGCAAAACATGCCCGCATCTGAAAACCTAACAGACAATCCTACTAGCAATAAAAACCAAGGTGGCGTGCAGTCACTTGAAATTGGATTGTCAGTATTAGACGTTCTAATCAATCACAACGAGCCTATGATGCTAAAGGATATTGCGCAAAATGTGCAAATGCATCCGGCTAAGTGTCATCGTTATTTGGTCAGTCTTATTCGCAAAAATTATGCGCGGCAGCTGAGCGATGGCCGTTATGGACTTGGCGTGCGCGTTAATGCACTGGCAGCATTGGGGCAGACTGGATTTAATCAAAACAATATCTTGGAGCGGCTAACCCATATCGCCAATGAGATTAAAGACACGCTACACTGCGGCGTGCAAATTGCCAAATGGTTTAGCGAAGGTCCAATTATCATTCAATCGGTTGAGCCAGATAGCCCTATCAGCATCATCACTCGTATCGGTTCACGTATGCCGCTAACAACGTCGGCGACAGGGCAATTATTTGCCAGCTATCAGCCAGATGCCGTTATCGAGCCATTGGTGAAGGCTGAATGGCGTATAGAAGATAAAGCAGTCATCGCAGAAAAGTGGCAGCACTTTAACCAGATGCAAGCCAAGATTCGTACCCAAGGCTATGCTACGGTCACTGGCGATATGCTGATGGGGATTAATGCCATTACCATTCCAGTGATTGTGCCTCAATCCGCTCAGTCCGCTACCAATGACAAGTTATCTGTTAATAACCAATCATCTTTTGATAATTTGCCATTAGAATATGCCATTACTGTCATTGGTACTACCGAGCAGTTGCCGATGAGTGAGCAACATAACGTGGTTGAGCAAATACTGGCAATCGCGCAGCGTTATCAAATAGCGTAGCCAAGACTCGCTACTTAACTTAGCTACTTAACTTCTTAATAAAGTAAAATTTAACCATCCAATAAATTAACGCTATTACTCACCGGCAGGCGCGACTTCTCGTGCTTGCGCCAGTTCCTCTGCATGTAAAAACTGAGTATGAGCGGGTGCACGCTTGGTACGCGACCATTCTTCTAACATCTCATATTTCATCTCTTCAGTAATCATCGAGACCTTTTCTTCTGAGGTAATATCATCGTAGGTGAGCTCCATACGATGGCCATTAGGATCAAAGAAATAGATAGAATGGAAGATACCGTGATTGGTCACACCGACCACGTCAATACCATTTGCTTCTAAATGCTTTTTTGCGGCCATTAAGGCATCACGGTCTTTTACTTTCATGGCTAAATGTTGCACCCAGTTTGGCGTATTGGGGTCAAAGCCCATTTCCGGTTGATTGGGCACTTCAAAAAACGCCAAGACATTGCCATTACCGGCATCTAAAAACACATGCATATAAGGGTCAAAGGCTTTGGTTGAAGGTACGTGGTCTTCAGCAAATGCTAAGATGAAATCCATATTGAGGTATTTTTTATACCATTCAACGGTTTCTTTAGCATCCTTGCAGCGATAGGCTACATGATGGATTTTTTCAATTTTAAAACTCATATCAAACTCCTTTTGATAAAGCGTGCTACTTAATAAGCTGTCAAACCTGTATTAAACTAAATGGTGATAATTGTCCGACAGCCTAAGTAATTTTTTTACGCCTGTTTTATTTGTAAGTGCTTTATATGCTAGAACTATTTGTCAAAATCAAAGCTAAGCGCAGGCAAGACCTTACCGCGTACTTCACCAAAGCCAACACGAATGCCGTCTTTTTCGCTATAGCCTTTCATAATCACGGTATCGCCATCTTCGATAAAGCTGCGTGTCTCGCCGCCTTTTAAAGTGACAGGTTTGGTCGCATTCCAAGCAATCTCTAACATCGAGCCATAAGAATCTGGCGTCGGTCCTGAAATCGTCCCTGAGCCCATCATATCGCCGACTTCTACTTTACAGCCCGTGATGGTGTGGTGGGTTAGCTGCTGCGCCATTGACCAATACATATATTTAAAGTTGGTCTCACAAACCACCGTTGCTTCGTCTGCACTTTCAGGCAATAACTCGACTGATAAAGTGATATCAAAGCTGCTATCAGAGGCTTTTTCATTGAGATAAGCCAGTGGTTTTGGCTCTTGCGTTGGGCATGAGGTTTTAAAGGGTGCTAAAGCATCCATAGACACAATCCAAGGCGATACTTCATAAGCAAAGGTTTTAGCATTAAAAGGACCTAAAGGCACGTATTCCCATTTTTGGATATCACGGGCTGACCAATCATTAAGTAGTACCATGCCAAAGATATGATCCGCGGCTTCATCGACTGCAATCGGTTGACCGATATTATTGCCTTTACCGACGACAAAGGCGGTTTCAAGTTCAAAATCCAAACGCTTACAAGGCGAGAAAATAGGACGGTCATCAGCATTGGGTTTTAGCTGACCCGATGGGCGTATCACATCCGTACCACTAACGATAACGGTGCTGGCGCGTCCGTTATAACCGACTGGCATTTCAGTCCAGTTAGGCAGTAGGGCGTTATTTGGGTCACGGAACATAGTGCCAACGTTGGTCGCATGCTCTTTAGAAGAATAAAAGTCCGTAAAACCGGGCACTTGCACCGGCAGATGCATGGTGACGTCTGCTTGCTTAAACAGGGCTTTTTGCTGCAAGTCTGCATTGTCGCGCAAGGTATCATTATCAGCAGACAGTAGCATTTGAATGGCTGTGCGCGCCTTGGTCCAGTTTTCGCGACCAGAATCAATAAAGGCGTTTAGGGTTGGCTGATCAAAATATGGGCCGCCAGCCAAACTTAACAACCCTTCTGCTTCGAGTACCGATAAGTCTAAAACGTGCTCACCGATAGCAACGCCAGCGCGACGGTTGTTATTACCAGCAGCGTCTTTGGTTTCGCTAAAAATGCCATAAGGTAGGTTATGAATAGAAAAGTCAGAATCAGTGGCGATATCGATAAATGAGGTGAGGTTTTTGTCAATCGTTGACATGGGGAAGCTCCTTGCTAAAGCGTATATTGAATTACGTTATAATTAACTACTTACGTATAATGTAATTTATAGCCAAACAGATTGCAAGGTTTTTTTGTGCAGTGTTTTTTAGAGAATAAGAGAACATCAGGCATAAAAAAAGGCTGAGCAATAACTCAGCCTTTTTATTCACATAATTTTTATGAAATCGCGTTAGATGATTAGTCTTTTAAGACGTCGACCATCGCATTGGCAACATAATCGATATTACTGCTGTTTAAGCCGGCAACACACATACGCGAGTTCGATACCATGTAGATACCAAACTTACTTTGGAGTTTTTCAACCTGTTCAGGCGTTAAACCTGTAAAGCTAAACATGCCGTTTTGCTCAGTTAAGTAATCGAAGTTGCGATCAGAGATTTTTTCTTCCAATACTGATTTGAGCTTTAAGCGCATGGCTTTGATACGGTCACGCATCGCATAAACTTCGCCAACCCATTGCTCATGCAGCGCTTCGTCGTTCATGACGATATCGACCACACGACCGCCATGTGATGGTGGGCTTGAGTAGATGCGACGTACGGTTGCATTTAGTTGACCAAAAACGCGCTCAGTTTCGTCTACTGTTGGGCAAACGACCGATAAACCGCCGACACGCTCGCCATATAGCGATAAGTTTTTAGAGAATGAGTTGCTGACAAACAGTGGCAGACCCATATCGACGGCTTTACGAATCGCGTAAGCATCGCTGTCCATATCTTCGCCAAAGCCTTGGTAAGCGATGTCCATAAATGGAATCAGCTCACGCGCTTGAATGACGTTTAGGACGGTATCCCACTGCTCACGAGTCAAGTCCATACCGGTTGGGTTATGGCAGCAAGGGTGCAATAAGATGACGTCATCTTTATTTAAAGTCTCAAAAAAAGCAATCATCTCATCAAATTTGATGCTGCTGGTCGCTTTGTCGTAGTACGGATATTTACCGACTTCGACGTCAGAGCCTTCAAAGATAGCAATGTGGTTGCCCCACGTTGGGTCGCTGACGTAGCACTTAGACTGCGGGAACCATTCATGGATAAATTCTGCGCCCACTTTTAACGCACCAGAACCACCGATAGTGGCGATGGTCGCCACCAAACCGTCTTGTAATATTTGAGCGTCTTTACCAAACAGCAATTCCTGACAACCTTTACGGTGTCCGGGTAAGCCGGCCATTGGCAAGTAAGGACGAGGAGAGATTGGGTCGGCAATACGCTGCTCAGCCGTTTTGACACACTCAAGGACGGGCAATTTGCCATCCTCATCATAATAAACGCCCACGCCTAAATTGACTTTATCTGGGTTGGTGTCGGCGGCAAACTTGTCCATCAATCCTAAGATCGGGTCACCGGCATAATAATCGATACGTTCAAACATTTTTTTTCCTTACAAGGGAGATGAGTTAAGGCGTTAAAAAGCATAAACCAGTTTGGCGATTAACTCAACGTTAGATTCAGCGATACTGATTAATTAACGCATTTTTTTGTTTATTGGCAAATTTTTGGACAGATTTTAGCCTTTGCCAAACTTAAGTAATGAGTTGGTTAAAGGAGGCTTAAATACACTTAAATACTCTGTAAGTCATCAAAGTGACTGGCAAAGTAAGATTGCAAGAATTGTTTAAAGGCAATGCTGGCGGGTGATAATGCCCGTGACGAGCGTTGGTAAATAAAAAAGCGGCGCATTTTGACCGGTTGTGCCAAGGGGCGCATCTGTAAGCCATTGGCGCTTACCCAATCTATCACCTCCGGCATATAAGGCAAGCACAAGGTAATACCAAAACCTTGGCGGGTCATCTCAAGGGCGGTGGACATAAAGTTGACTTTATAGCGCGCTTGCTGGATATGGCTGGCAATACTTTCATCAAGCTCGGCGGTCACCTGCTCAATAAATGGCCCTTGCAAGGTAATAAGCGGAATGTCTACCAAGTCTTGCCAGACGACCTCTGATTTTTGCGCCAGCGCATGGCTATCAGGCATCACCACACAAAACGGCAGCTGATATAACAAATCGGCGCTGATGTCATCCTCAGATTCCATAAAGCCAAGTTCAGTCCCGACGCCCAAATCTACCTCGATGTTTTGAATGTGTTCTAAAACATTTTCAGCTGAACAATCAAGCAAAGACACGCTAATATCTGGATATTCTTTAGCAAACTGGGCAATAACCGCTGGCATGGAGGAAGCGGCAAATTGCGACACCGCAAGCCTAACCTGACCTTGCGCCAAACTTGTCAAACTACTGGCTTCATTTTCAAACAGCTGCATCTCATTTAAGATACGCCGCGCTTGTGGCAATAAATGATGCCCGACAACGGACAAAGAAAGCTGGCGTGTGGTGCGATCAAACAACACGATACCGAGGCTAGATTCTAGCTCTTTAATCAAACCACTGACGGCAGATTGGGTTAAATGCATCTGCTCACTGGCACGGGTAAAACTGCCATTGTCGGCAACGCTGATAAAAGCGGTCAATTGGCGAATACTGATATTCATAAGCAAACCTGATAAATAAATCAAAAAATACGATTAGTCTTATAAATCAAGCTAATCTAATATAAATGCATCGTCAATAAGAATTATTGATTGAAGTTATTTTTTAGCATTATATTTTTACTGTTTTTTATACCACCAATTGAAATTAAGGATGATTACAATGGCCGATTTATTTGAAAACCCAATGGGATTGCAAGGGTTTGACTTTGTTGAATTCGCCTCACCTCAACCACAAGCTGTTGTAGAGTTATTTGAGCAGCTGGGTTTTACCCATGTGGCCAATCACCGCTCAAAAGACGTGGCGTTATACCGTCAAGGTGATATCAACCTTATCATCAATCGTGAGCCAAAAAGCCAAGCCAGTTATTTCGTTGAAGAACATGGCGCTGGGGCTTGTAGCATGGGTTTTCGCGTCAAGGATTCTAAAAAAGCCTATGAGCTGGCGATTGAAAAAGGCGCGCAGCCAGTAGATGTGCCAACAGGGGTGATGGAATTAAGACTGCCTGCTATCAAAGGCATTGGCGGCTCTCTCATCTATTTGATTGACCGTTTTAAAGACGGCGAGTCTATCTATGATGTCGATTTTGAATTCTTACCAGACGTTGACAGACGCCCTGTAGGTTATGGCTTTAAAGTCATCGACCATTTAACGCATAACGTTTACCGCGGCCGTATGGCGTATTGGGCAAACTTCTATGAGCGCATCTTTAACTTCCGTGAAATCCGTTATTTTGATATCAAAGGCGAGTACACCGGCCTGACCAGTAAAGCGATGACCGCCCCTGATGGCAAAATCCGTATCCCGTTAAATGAAGAGTCTAAGCACGGCGGCGGCCAAATCGAAGAATATTTGATGCACTTTAACGGTGAAGGTATTCAGCATATTGCCTTAGCCAGTGATGATTTATTTGCCAGTATCGATAAGCTAAAAGCTGCCGGCATTCCATTGATGACCGCACCAAACGCGGCCTACTATGACATGCTAAGCGAGCGTTTACCAAACCACGGCGAGAATGTCTCTGAGCTGCAGATGCGCGGTATCTTGCTAGATGGCACCACTGAGGGTGGAAAACCACGTCTACTGCTACAGATTTTCTCTGAAACTATCTTGGGTAGCCCAGTATTCTTTGAGTTTATCCAACGTAAAGGCGATTACGAAGAAGGCTTTGGTGAAGGTAACTTTAAAGCCCTGTTTGAGTCTATCGAGCGTGACCAAGTCCGTCGCGGCGCGATTAGTCAGTCAGAGACCGAAACGCCGTAACTTAGTTCAACACCGTAACTTAGTTTAAAGTTTATCTGTTAGCGCTGATATACAAATGCTTATGTATCCATGCTTATATATCAGTGCTCACAATAAGATCAGTGCTCAGAACAAGAAAATGGACAAGACGAAAGGATAACGTCTTGTCTTCATTAACCCTCATTATTACGACAGTCACTTTAAAGTATCGGTTCAGTTTAACTAAGATTAATTGAGTTTAACTGAGGCGGTTTTAAGACAAGTTAATGATGCAAGGTTAATGTAACCCACGGTAATAAAAGGAATACAGGCATGGAACGCCTATCACAGACAACGTCTCATAGTAAAACCGTCAGTACCAATAGTGTGGTTTTAACACCGCGAGCAGCTGATGGATCTCATCACGACCATTCAACTCATATAAAGCAGCCTTACGTCTCGCGTCAGCCAGACAGTCAGGGGCATATTCATTATAGTACCGATGAAAATGCCATGTGGCTGGCGCTGCTTGAACGTCAAGCCACGCAAATACCCAATCGTGCCTGCTCAGCCTATCTAGATGGCCTTAAAAAACTGAACTTGCCATCGACGCATATCCCGCAACTACATGATATCGATGAGGTGTTGCAAGCGACGACTGGCTGGCAAACCGCGGCGGTTCCTGCGCTTATCAGCTTTGGTAAGTTTTTTAAGCTGTTGGCAAATAAATCCTTCCCTGTGGCGACCTTTATCCGTCGCTTCGAAGACATGGACTATATCGAAGAGCCTGATATCTTTCATGAAATCGTTGGCCATTGTCCGCTGCTGACCCATCCTGCGTTTGCCGCTTTTAATGAGACGTATGGCCAGCTGGGTTTGAATGCCAGTAAAGAAGAAAGGTGGTTTTTAGCACGACTTTATTGGTTTACCATCGAGTTTGGCTTGGTTGGTAGTCGTCCTGACAATCGTCGTATCTATGGCGGCGGTATTTTAAGTTCGCCTTCTGAAACCCTTTATGCGCTGAGTGGTACTTCGGATAAGCAAGCAGAACATCAGCAGTCCCAATGTCAGCCACAATCTCAATACGAGCAAACCCATTACCAACAACCCGAATATAGAGCGTTTGACTTGCTTGATGTGTTACGTACGCCTTATCGCATTGATCATATTCAGCCGATTTATTATGTGATTGATGATTTGAATACGCTGTTCGATATTGTCGATAGCGATATCATGGGGATGGTCAAGCAAGCGATGTCACTAGGATTGTTTGAACCCACTTATGCGGTAAAAAACTCCTAAACGATTGACGGAAAAACTTAGTAGTATTTAAGAGGTTGCACTATTTATATGGTTTAGTACTAATGGTTTAGCACTGAAGTAATAGCGTCAACATGGACGTTCGTTTATTAAAAAGTAATAGTTAACATAAAAGGAAATTATAATGACTACATTATCACAAGCCAGCTGTGAAGCCTGCCGTATCGGCGCACCGACCGTTGACGATACGGAAGCACGCGAGCTATTAACACAAATTCCTGAGTGGTCGCTGATTGAAGTCGATGGCATCAAGCAACTACAGCGCCAGTATAAATTCAAAAACTTTGTCACAGCAATGGCATTTGCCAACGAGCTTGCTGAGATCTCTGAAGCAGAAGGGCATCATCCGGGTATCTTGGTAGAGTGGGGCAAGGCCACCGTCACTTGGTGGTCACATAGCATTAAAGGTCTGCATCGCAATGATTTTGTCATGGCCGCTAAGACCGATAGCCTACTGGGTAAGTGATGAGGGTAGCAATAATCATTGCAACTCATTAAACTTGTCCAACCCAAAGCCAACCCCAACGCCAGAATCCACTGGCAAGCTAAGGATGTGTGATGCCGCCAAAAATACTAACCCAAATTTCACCGCAACTGGCGTTTATGATTTCTGCCATTGTCATCGCCATCATGGGCGTTACCATGATTGGCTTTGGCTGGGTGCCGCATTTATCATTAATACTCGCTATCTGTGTGCTACTGGCCATCGGTCTGTTCAAAGGTTTAAGCTTCGATGATATGCAAGCGCAAATGGCGTCTGGCGTCATGCGCGGTATCGGTGCGATTTACTTATTCTTTTTTATTGGCTTGATGGTCGCCGCCTTGATGATGTCTGGTGCTATTCCGACCCTGATGTATTTTGGTTTTCAGCTGATATCGCCAGAGTATTATTATATCTCAGCCTTTGTATTGACCTCTATTATCGGTATTGCTTTGGGCAGTAGTTTGACCACTGGCGCCACACTTGGCGTGGCTTTCATAGGGATGAGCAATGCCTTCGATGCCAATGTGGCGATTGCCGCTGGTGCAGTGGTATCAGGAGCGTTTTTTGGTGATAAAATGTCGCCATTATCCGATACTTGTACCATTGCCTCATCGGTTGTGGGTATTGATTTGTTTGAGCATATTCGCAATATGATGTATACCACTGTACCGGCGTGGATACTGACGGTGATATTGTTCTGGTTTTTCTCTGGGCAAACGGCTGGCTCTGACTTAAGTCAAGTGAGGGTGCTGCAAGGACAATTAATCGAAAGTGGTTTGGTACATGGTTATGCCGTATTGCCTTTCGTCGTGCTAGTAGGACTGGCGATATTTCGCGTCAATGCCATTTATACCATCATCTGTACTATCGCTGCGGCATTGATTATTACTTACTTACACAGCTCGCCAAGCTTTGGTCAGTTGGGTGGTTATCTGTTTGCAGGTTATGCCCCTGCTGAGTCATCAGAGCTGGGCGAGGTAGGTGGTATGCTATCGCGCGGCGGTGTCCAAAGCATGTTCTTTACCCAAGCGATTGTGATATTGGCGCTCAGTCTTGGTGGCTTGCTGACGGCATTGGGTATTTTGCCAGCATTATTATCAGGTATTAAAGACAATTTAACGACAGCAGGGCGTGCTATTTTTGCTGCTGCCATGTCGGCTTTAAGCATCAACGTACTTATTGGTGAGCAGTACTTGAGTATCTTATTATCAGGAACCGCCTTCCGAACGACGTTCGAGCGTTTAAACTTACACCCAAAAAACCTATCGCGTACCATTGAAGATGCCGGCACAGTGATTAATCCATTGGTACCTTGGAGTGTGTGCGGCGTGTTTATCAGCCAAGCGTTGGGCGTTCCCGTGCTTGATTATCTGCCTTATGCCTTCTTCTGTTATTTATCGCTACTATTAACGATATTATTTGGCTTTACAGGGATAACCATCACGCGTAAAGATGGCACCAATGTCCGTAAGCACCAAAAAGCACAAGTTGCTAATTAACGATAGGCTATTTTAAAATAAATTGAGCTAGCATTAGCGGTCTAAAAAACCACTCTAACCCGATTAGAGTGGTTTTTTTTGGGCAATTTGAACCATTAAACGATATATCTAAAAGTGGCTGAATAAGAGATAATAGGTTATATAGATTTCTAATCACTAAATAAACAAGAAATGTGCATTTAGACACTACTAACGCTTTGTAGTAGCAGTAATCTTATACATTTTACTTAAATAAAAAGGCAGTCCTGCATGACTCATAATAATCCATATAACCTGATACCCTTGCAACCTACGGGCAGAAATGAGACCAATACTGCCAATACTTATTCACCTGAAGACATGATTACCATTTACGAGCAGCAGTTTTTGACCGAAGTGCCAGAAGATAAACTCACAGAGTTTTTGCCTTTTTTAAAAGCTTTTTATGATATTGATAACCATACCTTAGATGTCAGCGCCATTATTTTCGATGCGATTGCTGACTCTTGCATTATTTATAATCATAAAGTCAAAGCTGGGCGTTATGAGATATTAGAAGGATTGGTAAAAGAAGATATTGAAGCAGACGCAAGCGAAGTAGAGAGCGAAAGCGCTGAAGAGGAACAAGTACAAGCCTATACCCTAGAGTGTAAGCGTACTTTTTTTATTAATGATATAGAGATGCCTTATCATTTTAATTTATTTATCCATGGCGATAGTTATTCTACCTTGACCAAAAGAGATAGCTTGTTAGAAAAAATGTATTGGTTTGTCAGTGACAGCTTTGATGAGCAGTTATTAGATAACTCTGATGCTACAGAGAGCTTGGAATCTATTAATGAGCAATTGGCAAGCTTGGGTATTCGAGAAATGGATCTGACCACCATCCATGAGCTAGTGGACTATATAGAAGACAGCCTCATAGATGACGCCATGGCAGATGCGGTTAATAAGTTGTTGGATGAAGCCGAGTAGCATTGAATATATCGTTTACTGTTAAAAAACAACCACGCTAAGCTAATTAGCGTGGTTTTTTTGATAGGACAGCCAATTTTAAATAACAGGCAATAAAAAACCCTCGTAATGAACTGACCCCCAAATGTTGGACGGTTTAGTTTATAACAAGGACTGAGTTCTGTATTGCACAGGACTCAGTCCTTTTAATTTAAGTTGAATACGCTCATGATTATAATAATGCATATACTCATGAATCTGTTTCTCTAACTGCTCAATAGTTTTCGGTTTCTCAATATAAATCGTCTCGCACTTCAGCGTACCGAAGAACCCCTCCATCAGTGCATTATCTAAGCAGTTGCCTTTTCTGCTCATACTTTGCTTAATGCCATGCTGTTTAAGCGTCGTGCTAAACGGTTTCATTTGATAATGCCACCCTTGATCTGAATGCAGCATTAATCTCTTACCACGGCACGCCTTTGTCTTATCTAAAGCACTAGCTAGCATCTTACCAACTAAGTCATAAGTGGGTCTCTTTGAGAGCGTATAGGTGATGATCTCATTGTTATAACAATCAAGTATGGGTGACAAATACAGCTTATCATCACCCACCTTAAACTCAGTAATATCGGTCAGCCAGCGCTTATTTGGTTTATCTGCATGAAACTGGCGCTTTAAATAGTTCTTCGCAATCTTGCCTTGTTGTCCTTTGTAAGATCGGTACTTCTGACGTCTTATCTTTGCGCTAAGCTTCATGTTACGCATCAGCTTAGCGATGAGCTTATGGTTATGATAAACCCCTAACTGCTTTAGCGCGGCCGTGACTCTACGATAACCATACCTGCCTTTATGCTTGTGGTATATCTGAGCAATATGATGTTTTAAGTCTGCATATTTGTCTTTAACATCAAACTGACACCTATGGTAGTAAAAGACACTCTTAGCCATCTTAGCGATGTTTAGCAAAGCAGATAAAGGGTGCTCTTGTCTTAGTCCTTCGATGAGCCTTGCTTTTTCAAAGCTTGTTTCTTCTTCTGTTTGAGCAAGGCATCCAGCTTTTTTAGGTAGGCGTTCTCCGCACGTAGGTACTCATTCTCACGCTTAAGCTCTGCTAGCGTCTTTTCATCATCTGGCTTGTCTGTAATAAAGGGTTTACTCATGGCGGTTCTACCTTTAGGTTTGGATATTAGTCCAGACATACCATAAAGCCGATACGCTTTGTGCCAGTGGCTAATTAAGGCCGGTGAGCTGATGTTAAACGTTAGAGCGACCTCGGATTGACTTAATCCTTCCTTAAGCATGGTCGTAATCACGTGATGTTTAAACTCACTGCTGTATTTGGCCTTACTTGTCTTTGGCTTAATGGCATCTATGCCACCGCTTTGGTATTGTTTAACCCATTTTTGTACAAGTTTCGAATCTACTTTAAACTTCTCACTTGTGGCAAGTCCGGTATGTCCTTGCCGATAGTATGCGATGACTTTTATCTTAAAGTCTAGGTCGTAATGCATAAAAATACCCCATAAGTTGTGTCCAACTTATGGGGTTCAGTTCATAATCGATAGATTGGCGAGGGTTTCGTATATTGAACCAGTGGTTGGAACAGGTATAGGGGGTTAATTCATTGATTAAAGACCATCCTAAATTCTTTATGGTATTAGTCTTAGTTACACCCCGTTTGTTTTAAATGAAATTGGGGTTTTTTTAGTAATTTTACTCGTATTCTTTACAAATCCAATTGTGTTTGCTTTCAGTTCACAAGCTATCTTATAGATTACTATAGTCAGTTCACAATAAAATAAATACAGCCCATATCCTGAAATAGCTTAGGCAGATTATTCTCCATCCACCCTTGGCGTAGAAACTTAGCTTGAGCCCATTTCTTTTCAATGGGGTTTAGATCAGGACTGTAGGGTGGCAGCCATAGAATACGATGGCCGTGCCTGTTCAGTAATTTTTTAATACGCTTGCTCTTATGAAAGCGGGCATTATCCATAACGATCACGCATTTAGTCTTGAGACTTGGAATAAGCGTATATTTGCACCAGTCATAAAATATATGGCTGTTGATATTTTGTTCAAAGTAATCAAGCGCAAACAGCATCTTTTTATACAAAGCACCGATGACATTAGTGCGCTTTTTTGCTTGCCAGTTGAAGCTGTCGATACAGGGTTTGCCTATCGGTGAGTATCCGTAAGGTCTTATAGTTTCAGCCTCAAAGCCGCTCTCATCCATATACACAATGGGATAGCCTTGCTGTGTAAAGCTATCAAGCTTACTCTGATACGACGCTCTTTTTATCAGGCAGGCTTTTGGATGCTCTAAGGTCTTTTTTTTGACTGATACCTAGGCGTTTTAAAGCGTTGTGCATGCCGCTCTTACTACAGTTGAATCGCCTAGCTCGCTCATACAAATAGTCATCTGGATGTTGTTCAACGTCTTTTAAGAGTGCTTCATTCGGTATTTTAGTCGGTGGTTTATTCCGGGTTTGTTTGATACTTGAATCTTTGAGCCAGCGCTGTAATGCGGTTTTGCTAATATTATAAAAAGTACAAGCCTGACGGATACTCATATCTTTGCTTTTGACACTTTTAATCACTTGTGCTCGAAAATCTGCTGAATAGGTCATTTGTTATTCTGCCATTTCGTTTGTTTTAAAACAATTGTATCTTATTTAATAAGAACTTACTATAGTATAGGTAATTTTGTTTACAGTTGAGTGAGATGGTAACTACATCGAATAAAAAGTAATTGATATTATATTCAATTTATCAAGATTTGACTGTCTTGAAATAACATAAATAACCTCTAAACCTATCTTTGAGTTTCGTCTGTACTTGAGCGCCCATCTATTGTCGAGGTTTTCTCGAGTCAGATACAAGAGATGAAAGTATCTTTTTATGGTGGCAGTAAAGTATTTTATAAGATTGGGCGCTAAACTTATCTTATTTAGACAATAAAGATTTAACTATTTGAATTTAAAAGGTTTAAGGGTGTATTTGATTATTGTTTGCAACTCTATATGAACCGTGCTAGCTTTGATATTATCAATCATATATATATCAGGAGTACATAATGAGTCAGCGTCAGAACTTCGTCAACAACCGATACGTTAAGTCACATAGCTCAGTTAACTTCGATTTAATTGATCCAACGACAGGAGAGAGTATTGGTAAGTCTCCAATCTCCAATAAACAAGACGTCGAGGAAGCATACGCTGCAGCCGAAGCTGCTACAGCCACATGGGGACGTACGACTCCTTCAGACCGGCAAGCAGCAATGCTAAAGATTGCTGATGCTCTAGAGGCACGTCGTGATGATCTAGTAGAGGCTCAAGTGCGTAATACTGGCCAGCCAAAGTATTTGGTTGCTTCGGAGGAAGTAGATACTGGTATTGACCAATTAAGATTCTTTGCGGGTGCTGCGCGTATGCTCAATGGTGCTCCATCAGGCGAGTACTTGGAAGGCTTCAATTCGGCACTTCGTCGCGAACCGATCGGCGTTGTTGGGCAGATTACCCCATGGAACTATCCGATTATGATGGCAATATGGAAGATAGGGCCTGCGCTTGCAGCCGGAAACACGATTGTTCTAAAGCCGTCAGATACTACGCCCGATTCCACGCTATTGATGGCGGAGATTGCAGCAGAGTTTCTGCCCGAAGGTACGTTTAACGTCGTACTAGGTGATGGCGAGACCGGTGCTTTAATATCAAGCTCGAAGGTACCTGGGCTGGTGGCAATTACTGGTTCCGTACAAGCGGGTATGGCAGTCGCTGCAGCTGCAGCGAAGAATCTGACTAGAGTGCATTTGGAGTTGGGTGGTAAGGCTCCGTGCGTAGTCTTTGATGATGCTGACCTTGACGCCGCCGCTACGAATCTCGCTGAGACTGGTTTTTTCAACGCCGGTCAGGACTGTACGTCATCTACCCGAATCCTCGTTCAGGAATCCGTCCATGATGACTTCCTCGCTAAGCTAGTCAAGGCCGCCGAAGCCACGACTTACGGAACACCTGAGAAAGAAGATATTCTATACGGGCCTCTCAATAACGCAAGCCAACTTGAGCGGATTGAGGGTTTATTAGAGCGTCTGCCTGACCATGCTACGATAATGACTGGGGGTAAGCAGGCTAAAGATATGTCAGGTTTTTTCTTCGAGCCTACCGTGGTCGATGGTTTGCGTCAGGACGACGAGGTCATTCAGGACGAAATTTTTGGACCCGTTATAACTGTGCAGACGTTCTCGACGGAAGAAGAGGCGGTACGCATGTCCAACGACGTGGAGTACGGTCTAGCATCTTCAGTATGGACGAAGGATCATGCTAGAGCGTTGCGAGTATCGCGAGACTTAGATTTCGGATGTGTCTGGATCAACTGCCATATCCCCCTTGTCGCAGAGATGCCCCACGGTGGCTTTAAAAACTCTGGCTACGGCAAGGATTTGTCTAGGTACGGTGTAGAAGAGTACACCCGACTCAAGCATGTCATGAGTTCGATGGAATAACTGCAAATGTAATATAGAATATTATATAGAAGGAGAAAATCGACATGACGGACAGGACTGATATTCGTGAACTTGTGGTTACTGCTGACCGAGAACTATTTACCGAACACGATGTGACTACTCTAGATCGAAACTTTTCACCCGATTATATCGAGCATTCACCGCTCGTTGCTAATGGGCTGCAAGGTTTAAGAGACCTTGTTGCTGGCGCTCCCGATATGCGCCATGACGTGGCACGTGTATTAGTAGATGAGGCTAAAGGGTTGGTCGCCTTCCACGGCTCGTACCCAGGGCTAGATTCAGATGAGTTGTACGTCGGCTTTGACATTTACCGAGTAGCAGGCGGCAAGATTGTTGAACACTGGGATGGGCTTGTGACCGAGACACCTCCCAATGAGTCTGGACACACACAGTTAGACGGACCGACTGAAATAGATAGGTCAGCGGACACTGAGGCTAATCGTGCACTTGCGAAGAAGGTGTGGCACACTTTCCTACATGAGCAAGATTACCAATCTATGATTGAATTTGCTCGACCAGATGGCACGTTCACGCAGCACTCCGGTGATATCGCTGATGGTGTTACGAACATGATTGAGTTTTTGGAGAAGCTGAAACAAGACACCGGCGCACTGACCTATGATACATTGCATCGTACTGTTGCCGACGGTAACTTTGTATTGACACATTCTGAAGGCTCTATCGGCGGTGAGCGCCATTCGTTCTGCGAGCTGTGGCGTATTGAGGATGGTCACATGGTTGAGTTGTGGGATGCGATTGCGCCTGTGCTACCCGATAATGAGCTCGCGCATCGCCATGGCGCGTTTACCTCGACGGAATCCTAAGAGCAGGCGTTCATTTGAGGCAAATAGAATGATGGAGGTGAGTACGCTTGTGTAATCACCTCTTTTCTGATGCCGCTCTTTTTCAAGAACGTAGTGTATTAAGTTTCTTCTGATCGATAGAGTCTAGTTAGTATCGAGAATTAGCATTTTAATTAAAGCTCCAGAAAACGGTTTCCTCATAGATCGTAACTTTAATCATATATCCAGTGTTTAATATTCGACCAAGAATTGTAATACAAATCGCTTAAAAGCGGTTTTTAGTAAATAGTATATGGTTCAATTAATTTGAAAATAATAATATCAAACAGATGTGGTCGAAGAGTTTTATCCCATGGAGACAGAGGATAATAGCAGTCAGCAAAGCTTTAATAATGGTATTGCTACGCACAGCGTCAGTAATATCGAGCAAGGCTTGCGCAAAAGTGTGACGGCGGTAAGTTAAACCTATCAAGACAGATAGGTGACATAAAAAGGAGCTGATCATTCAGCTCCTTTTTTATTGCTTCAAACAAGACTAAAGGACGGAGCGTATAGGATGCCGTAAAAAAATATGGGACTCCCTAACTGTATGAGAGGAAACGTTCTCATTCACTTATAAGGAGCAAATCATGGAAAATATAAATTCAACTTTACCAGTCATTGAGCAATGTAATCATATTCCACAATTACTGAGCATTAAGGATGTTGGTAGTTATACCGGTCTTAGTCGTTCTACGATCTATGAGATGATTAACGAGAAGTCTGATCGTTATGATCCGACATTCCCAAGGAAGGTTCCGCTTACACAGGTAAGGGTAGTGTGGGTAGCGAGTGAAATCGCAGAATGGATTAATACTAAGATTGCGGCACGTACAGCGTAGATTTATCGAACTGTCCTAACTCTAAAGATTAGGACAGTTTATTTTTTGTCTTTAGCACAACTGTTGCAAACTGTTCGATACAAAAAAAGGTGTTTAAAAGTCATGTAGATTGAAGGTTTCAAATAAATTATTTATAGCTAGTATTGATTCTTTATATCTGAGTATAATCATTCTATTTTTACCCTACAAAAGTAAGTAACACATTATATTCTGTCGAGCGTGTTAGCTCGTTTAAAATAAATTGGAGTGACACCATGTTTCGTAATCCTGCTAACAAAAACTACCTTGAAGCACAAACTCTGATTGGTGTGGATTATCTTAATGGTAATGGTATTACTCAAGACTACAATAAAGCTATGGAATGGTTTGAAAAAGCGGCAAGCGAAAACTATCCTCCTGCTCAAGAAAAACTTGGATGCATGTATAATAATGGTCATGGTGTTCATCAAAATTATAGTCAAGCGTTTAAGTGGTTCCAAAAATCTGCCAATCAAGGCTATGATGAAGGACAGGTCAGTCTTGCATTAATGTATAGCGATGGTATCAGCATCCAACAAGATCATACTAAAGCACTTGAATGGTTTCAAAAAGCCGCTAAGCAAGGTAATGATGTTGCTCAATACAATCTTGATTTGCTGTGTAAAAAAGAAGGCAATATAACTCAAGTTGATAACGCTAATCTGTCATATTCAAAATCAGCTGTTCAAAATAGTACTCCCTCAACCCCTTTATCAGAAAAGAGTATTCTTACCTCCATAGCGGCTGCTTTTACAGATACAGATACAGACTCTGAATCTGGTGGAGAGCTAACAATTCCCTTCCAAAAATTCTTTTATGACTACTTCCATGATGAGTCTGGTTCATACCCAGAAAACACAGGTGGTGGTGTTTGGTTCACTGAAAATATGGATTTTAGTGAGAGAGAAAAGTTTTTCAATAAAGTGATTAAGGTTCAGCAAAAATATGATAATAGATTCGATCTTTACTGTTCAGACTTTGTAATTGATACCACAATCACTAAAAACTTTGGTGCGGGTGTTTTTGTAAGTGCGGGTGGCTATTTTAATCTAAAGTACTTA
>NZ_CAJHBF010000034.1:0-21244 GCF_904846565.1 Psychrobacter sp. CMS30
CAACACCTGCCCATTAAGGCGGTAGCTGCTATCTTAACGTACCAATGTTTCTATCTGTTATACTAATGTACCATTATGTAAAGACGGAAGCATAGTGCTGATTCAATATATAGATAAGTATATTTTGAATTAAGAATATATTCTACGGAATATAGCAAGCAAAAGGTTAATAAGCAAATTGCCTATTAACCTTTTTTATTGAGCTATATGATGAATGAGCTATCGTCAATATCAGTAATCAGATTCAGTAATCAGATTCAGTAATGCGCTTAAACAATAGGCTTAAGCACTAAATCTACCGCACGTTTAACCGCTGGACGCTCGGCAATTTTTTGCGCCCAACGCTTTAGATGCTTATACTCCTCTACTTGTAAGAACTCGGCGGCATCATAAAGCTTACCAAGTACCAGTTGACCATACCATGCCCAAATAATCATATCGGCAATATTATAGTCAGACTCAGCGTTGCCACACATATACTCGTGGTCTTTAAGATGCGTATCCAAGACATCAAGCTGGCGCTTGGTCTCCATCGTATAGCGATTGATAGGATACTCTAGCGGTTCAGGCGCATAGGCATAAAAATGCCCGAAGCCGCCACCTAAGAACGGCGCGCTACCCATCTGCCACATCAGCCAAGACAGACAGTCTGCCCGTGCTTTACCCTGCTGCATCGGGATAAACTTGCCAAACTTTTCCGCTAAATATAATAAGATAGCGCCCGACTCAAAAAGTGCAATAGGCTCGCCCGCCTCTGAGTTATTTACAGTAGCAGAATAATCTACCAGCGCAGGAATTTTTGAGTTGGGGTTGATAGCGACAAATCCTGAGCCAAACTGGTCACCTTCAGAGATGTCGATTTGATAGGCGTCGTACTCAGCACCCTTAATATTCAGCTCAGCAAGCTCTTCTAACAGGATATTTACTTTCACGCCATTGGGCGTATTCAATGAATACAGCTGTAAAGGCGCATCGCCGACGGGCAGTTTTTGCTCATGGCGCGCGCCAGCCGTTGGTCGATTGATACTGGCGAACTTACCTCCATTTTCGCTGTCATTTTTCCAAACTTTAGGCGGAGTATAGCCGCTAGCATTGTTGTTTTGAATGTTGTTGTTTTTATCATTACTTGCTTGATTATTATCATTACTCATAAGATTACCTACTTTTTTTATTGCTTTATTATGTGTTGTTTGATTGCTCTTTACCGCTATCTACTATAGCGAGGATTGATGCTTTGATTAAAGCCCTGTCTTGTAACCTAATTTTTAAGAGTCATTAAAAGGAAGGAGTGCCAAAGCGTTTAAGGGTAAATCTCTAATGACTGGGCGTATACCGTTACTTTGCTACTCTTTAACTCAAAGGTAGTTGTTTTTATACTACCCACACCTTAGCGGCTTTTTAGAGACTTGGTTTTTCAGAAACAGAGTTTTCTAGAGACATAGCTTTTTATAAACATAATTGAAAATAGTTAAAAGACGCTCTAATCAGCACTTTTAATACACTCTTAAACCCCTCTTTTAAAAACTGCGCTTAGCAACAATGGTCGTAAGATATGGTGATGTCAATATGGTAACCCTAACCCCAACCCAAGATAAATACCTGCCCTATGTGCTAGCGGTGGCGTTATTTATGCAAATTTTAGATGCCACCATCTTAAATACCTCCTTGCCGCAGATGGCGCAAGCGCTTGGGGAATCACCATTAAAAATGCAATGGGCGGTCATCAGCTACGCGCTAACCCTTGCGATTTTTATTCCTATTAGCGGATTTTTAGCTGATAAATATGGCACACGGCGGGTGTTTTTATACGCCATTATCATTTTTTGTATTGGCTCGCTATTGTGCGCTGCCTCGCCGACATTAGATTTCTTAATTGGTTCACGCATCGTACAAGGTATTGGCGGCGCGATGATGACCCCTGTGGCACGCTTGATATTGGTCAAGTCCTATCCGCGCAACAAGCTCTTAACCGTGATGAACTTTGCGGTGATACCGGCGTTAATTGCGCCGTTAGTCGGGCCGGTATTAGGTGGTTATATTGTACAATATACCAGTTGGCATTGGATATTTTTAATCAATATCCCGATGGGCGTTTTTGGTTTTATCATGGGTAAAAAACTGGTACCGGCATTATTTGAGGATACCAAACGTTTAGATTGGACAGGTTTTGCTTTGTTTGCCGCAGCCGCTTGTGGTTTTACCCTTGCGGTAGAATTTGGCTCACAGACAGGTCGTGGGTTTTACGGTCTGCTACTTGGATTAGGCGCAAGTCTATTGATAGGCGCTTATGTGTGGCATGCTAAACGCCGCGCAGCACCACTATTTCCCTAAGCTTGTTTAATATTCGTACCTTTCGTATTGGTATTACTGGTAACTTATTCACGCGCTTAGGTATCAGCGCCGTACCCTTCTTATTGCCGCTGTTGCTACAGGTGGTGTTCGAATACTCGCCGTCGCAAGCCGGTTGGCTGCTTGCGCCCATTGCCGTTGGTGCAATCGGTATCAAACCTTGGGTCAGTAAAATCATTCAGCGCTTTACCTACCGTAAGGTATTGGTGGCTAATACCTTTTTAATCGGTGTGCTCATCATTGTCTTGGCGCAGTTTAACGATGCCGCAAATTGGATTTGGTTTATTCCTATCTTGACTGTCATGGGTGCTTGTAACTCAATGCAGTTTAGTGCCATGAATACTATTACCATCGGTGATTTAGAAGGCACGCAGACCAGTAGCGGTAACAGTTTAATGGCTGTCAATCAACAACTGGCGATTAGTTTTGGTATTGCCTTTGGTGCGGCGTTATTAAATCTGCTGCGTGAGCGCTTCGAGCTTGATACCTTGGTGGCATTTCAAACCACCTATTGGATACTCGGTATCATCACCATTCTCTCGGGCTTATACTTTTTACGCCTTAAACCTCAAGATGGTCGCGGCTTGTATTAAGTATTTTTATTAAAACTATCAAAAAACGAATGGTATTTATCTACTTTGAATACAGAAACGTTAGACATAAAAATGCCAGCGTATACTAACAGAGGTCTTAAATTGACTTTTTAGTATGCGCTGGCAGGTATCAGCACTTTTTATAATTTTAAGGCGCTTTATCGTCATCCATTTGCGATTGGATATAGTTTTCAACGCCCATATCTTTAATCAAGTCCTGTTGCGTCTCTAACCAGTCTTGATACTCTTCGTTACCGTCTTTTAAGCTGACGAGTAGCTGGCGCGAGACATAGTCACGCTTGCTCTCACATAAGGTGATTGCATCGGTGATAATATCGAATTTCTGCTTTTCTAAACGCAGGTTGCAGTCGATAATCTCTGGTACATCTTCACCAACCAAGACTTTACCGAGTTCCTGCAAATTTGGCAGACCATCTAATAGCAAAATACGCGCAATCAGCTCATCTGACCATTTCATCTCAGCAATCGATTGCTTATATAGTGAGTCATTTAACGACTCTAAGCCCCAATGGCGTGCGATACGTGCATGCAAAAAGTACTGATTGATGGCTATCAATGACTGACCGAGCACTTTATTCAGCGCACGGGTGATCTCTTTATCCCCTTTCATTTTTCTCTCCCTATATTCATTATTATTTTATTACCGATAGTTTTAACAAGTGTTAAAGGCGCTTAGTAAATGAAATACTAAACAATATCAGGAGACACTTCTGCCATCTGGCTTTGCAAATAGTTGGATAGACCAATCATATCAATCAGGCGTAACTGCTGCTCTAACCAATGAGCATGATCTTCTTCGGTGTCTTTGAGCTGCTCAACGAGCATCTCACGGGTGACATAGTCATGCTCTGCTTCACAAAGCGCAATGCCGTCTTTAAGGTGCTGCTGTACCTGATACTCTAAATTGAGATCGAGCTGCAACATCTCAGGAACCGTCGACCCAATATTAATCTCGTTGACGCTCATCTTAGGCGTACCGCTCAACATCAAAATACGGCGGATAATCGCTCGGGCATGCAGTGTTTCATCGTGCATCTCATGGCTGATACGGTCATACAGTTTGCCGTAATGCCATTCTGCGTACATCTCAGAGTGAATGAAATATTGGTCACGAGCTGCAAGCTCACCACCTAATAAAAAATTTAAATAATCAATGACCTTTGGGCTGCCTATCATCACCTATACTCCTGTATTTTTATTTATTTGCGTCTACATTCATAATAATACATATATAGAAAGTACTATTAGTAAACTAATCAGTAAAGATTAAAACCAACGAAATGTCTTACAAAGTAAGTCAGATATAGTAGCATACGGGAATAACGGCGCTTGTAACGATATGAACTAAGAATAAGATTCTAATTGAGAATCGTAATTAACTCGCATAACGAGCCTTAGTGTTTGAGAATTTTAACGAGGTTTTTCATGCACTTATTTAATAAAATTAACAAGGAATGTTAGAGAGTTTAAGATAAATAAGTGCAGATAGTAGATATCATTGAGTACTGCCCTGCTACGCTTTTTATTGATAGCAGATCATCAATAATAGCAAAGTCTGCAAGGAGTGCTTAAACGGCATAAGCCAACGCATCAAGTTTGGCGTGATGTTCATCAAGGTAGTCATTGACCATAGGTTCGCAGCAGCCACAGCAAGTCGCTACATCAAGGGTATCTTTTAAACCGCCTAACGTATCAATGCCTGAGGCAATCGCGGCTTTAATTTGTTTTTCTTTGACGTCGTTACAGATACATACGTACATGTGCTGGCTCCTACATAAATGTCAATCTTGTTATTCGTTATAATAACGATAATTATTACCATTTACAATAGTATTTAAGGTATTGTTCAGTCAGATCGTTATTACTACAGGGTTATCTTACCCTTACTTAATCCATGTAACTGCATATAACCTTGAGTGTAACTATAACGTACCAAAGGTAGTAAAATGGCGACGAACTGTAAATTTGCTCATTTTTTAATCGATTTTACAGATGACTGCTGTTATATTGACCCCCTATTAACTAAATCCATATTGGAATTGTTCTATGTCTAACAATAATTCTACGATACAACCGCTTGAGTTATTTAAAGTATTGTCTGACCCAACGCGCTTAAAAATCTTCCAAATCTTATTTAACAAAGAATCGCGCTGTGTGGGTGAATTGGTAGAAATACTTGACCAACCGCAGCCGACCATCTCGCGTCACTTGAATCATTTGAAAAAGCTGGGTATTTTGAGCTGTGTTCGTGATGGGACATGGATGTGGTATGAAGTGTCTGATAATCTACCAGAATGGTGCCAAGAGATTTTGGAAATCACCTATAAGCAGATATCGACCAAAGACATCAATATGCCGAAGCCTGCTTAGCTTAATACTAAGAGCAAGAGGTATTGATATAGTTAGTTCAAAATAAAATCGATGTTAATAGTTGTGTGTGACTGGTTTAAATTTTCCTTGTTTGCTGCTATCACAGAGGCTACGAAAAATTCATCCCCATCACACTGTATCTGTTTTAGAGTGAAGCCACTATAATCAATACTTCAGCGCAAAAAAAGACCTATAAATTATAGGTCTTTTTTTGTTTTCAAACTTTGTCTTAAAATACGCCTCTAATATAAATACGCCTTTAGATCTAAATTATACTAAGTCTAAGAAATCACTCACAAAGGCGTTGGCTGGCTGGTGAATCAGCTCCTCTGATGTGCCTACTTGCTCAACGCGACCATGGTTCATCACCACAATCTCATCCGATACCGCCCGCGCCTCTTCTTGGTCATGCGTCACCATGATGCTGGTAATACCAAGCTCGTGGTGGATATTCTTTAGCCAAGTACGCAGCTCTTTACGTACCTTGGCATCGAGTGCCCCGAACGGCTCATCTAACAGCAGTAATTTTGGCTTAACAGCAAGCGCTCGTGCCAGCGCAATACGTTGACGCTGACCGCCTGATAACTGATGCGGATAAGCATTGGCAACTTGCGGCAGCTGTACTAAGTCTAGCAATTCAGCAACGCGTTTATTGATATCCGCTTTACTTGGGCGCTCGTTTTTTGGTAGCAAAGTTAAGCCAAAACCGACATTATCGGCGATGTTTTTGTGGCGAAACAACGCATAATGCTGAAACATAAAGCCAATATGGCGCTTTTGCACCGGTGTATTGGTGACATCTAGCTCATCAAATAATATTTGCCCTGAGTCTGCATACTCAAGACCAGCAATGATACGCAGCAAGGTGGTTTTACCGCAGCCTGACGGACCAAGCAAAGTCGTCAACTTGCCCGTTGGTACGGTGATATTGATATCATCTAAGGCGGTAAAGTTACCGAATTTTTTATTAACGTTGCGAATCTCGATGCTCATAATGGGTTCTCTTATTATATTTTTGGCTTAACGTCTTCATGTGACAGATGGCTTGTTAACGACTATTTTATAGCATAGCGCTTATAGACGACCGCTACTTTCTGCCAAGGTTGCATCTTTAGGGTTTGATGCATTGCTAGCATTACCAGCATTGGCACTAACTGGCAACTCAGGCGCAGTTGCTAAGCGCTCAGACTTGGCAAATTTGCGCTCTTGCATCTTGGTCATCACTTGTTGTATTAGCAGCGTTACCAACGCCAAAGCAGCAAGTAAGCTCGATAAGGCAAAGGCGGCGGTAAAGTTATAATCGTTATAAGCAATCTCAACCAATAGCGGCATGGTATTGGTTTCACCGCGAATATGACCAGATACCACGCTGACCGCGCCAAACTCGCCCATTGCCCGCGCATTGGTCAAAATTAAACCATACAGCAGCGCCCATTTGATATTCGGTAGCGTCACATGCCAAAAAGTCTGCCAACCTGTAGCACCTAGCGTCAATGCTGCTTGCTCTTCACTATCACCTTGCGTCTGCATCAAGGGTATTAGCTCACGGGCGACAAACGGAAAGGTGACAAATAACGTCGCTAAAATAATCCCTGGTACGGCATAAATTACCTGAAAGCCCATGCTTTCAAGCCAGCCACCAATCGTAGAATTCAGCCCGAACAACAGCACAAACATCAAACCTGCAACCACCGGCGACACCGAAAACGGTAAATCAAGCAATGTCGTCACCAGCTGCTTACCTTTAAATTGATAACGGGTCACCAGCCAAGCTATCGCAATACCCATCACCATGTTAATCGGCAACACAATCGCCGCGGTAATCAAGGTTAATTTAATCGCTTGTAAGGCTTCAGGGTCGACCAGTGAGGCAATATACAACTGCCAACCATTTTTAAAGGCTTCATAAAAGACCGCGAACAGTGGCACGACCAACATGATGACCATAAATAACACCGCGATGGTGATAAAGGTACGGCGTATCCATGGCGTGTCTTTAGTCGCTGGGTTGCTTTGGTAGTCGTAGCTATTAGAGATTTGCATTAGCGGGCTCCTACGCGGCGCGACAGCTTCCACTGTACGATATTAATGGTCAATAAAATCACAAATGAGATCAGTAGCATAAAGAGTGCGACGGCGGATGCGCCTTGCACATCAAACTGCTCAAGCTTACTGATAATGATTAATGGCAAAATCTCAGACTGCATCGGAATATTACCGGCGATAAAAATCACCGAGCCATACTCACCAGTGGCACGGGCAAACATCATGCCAGCGCCCATCAGTAAAGCTGGTAATAGCTCAGGTAAAATCACCTTACGAAAGGTCGTAAAACGATTGGCGCCCAGTACCGCCGCTGCCTCTTCAAATTCAACGGACAATTCTGCCAACACAGGTTGCACAGCACGGACGATAAAGGGAAAGCTGACGACCACTAAAGCGAGCCAAATACCTAATGGCGTAAAAGCCACTTGAATATCAAACTTAGCAAACCACTGCCCGATTAAACCATTAGGCGCATAAAGGGTGGCAAGCGAGATACCCGTAACGGCTGTCGGTAGTGCAAATGGTAAATCAACCAACGCATTAATCAGCGATTTACCCCAAAACTCGTAGCGCACGAGCACCCAAGCAACCAGCGTACCAAACACCATGTTGGTGAGCATCGCCAAAAACGACATCCATAAGCTGAGTTTGATAGCAGCGGTGACTTGCGGCTGAGTAATAGTCTCCCAAAAACCCGTCCAACCCATTTGTGTCGTGGTATAGGCCATCATGGCAAACGGTAGCACCACCAGTAATGATAAGCTAAAGACAGTGATGCCCATGCTTAGCCCAAACCCCGGTAGCACATTGCGCTGGCGCAAGCGTGTCAGCCAACCTTTTTTATTGACAGGTTTGCTGGCAGGAGAAGTTGTTGCACTCATAGTGATGTCCTATTGCCTAACTGATGGCGCTTATTTGTTGCTCGTAAGCACCACGTGATATCAGATGTATTTATTATTGGTCTGCTTAAGCGATAAAGGACACAGCGTGGGTAGCCATGTCCTTTATGTGCTCGGACGTTACTCTAAAGCTGACTGCTTAAACGCTATTTAATATCAAGCTCATAAAAACTTTATAAATGGGCTACGCAGTCAGCGTACTAGCGGCTTACTTTGGTGCATTAATGGCTAACTGATCGAACACGCCGCCATCGCTAAAGTAAGTGCTCATGATTTCATCCCATGTGCCAAAGGCATCATTTGGACGGAAAGTATCGATAGGTGGCAATTTATCGCTGTTCTTATCAAGCACACTTTTCACGCTTGGGCGCAGATATAAATTGGCTGCCAATTGCTGAGCAGGCTCGCTCCATAAGTAATCAAGATAAGCTTTTGCCGCATCAGTCGTACCTTTTTTATCAGTCACGGTCTTCACGACAGCGACTGGGCTTTCAGACTTGATAGAGTATTTAGGATAAACGATATCCACTTTACCCAAACCAAAATCGGTTGCTGCTAAATTGGCTTCGTTTTCAAAAGTTACCAAGACATCACCGATACCGCGCTGAACGAAAGTCGTCGTCGCTGCACGTCCGCCATTCTCGTATACTTTGACGTTTTTCAGCATGTCTTTGACGTAGTTTTTGGCTTGCGTTTCATCTTTATTAAAGGCATGTAAACCATAACCATAAGCGCCTAAGAACGCATAGCGACCATTACCCGTGACTTTTGGGTTGGCCATGACAATCTCAACGCCTTCTTTGGTCAAGTCTTGCCAGTCGTTGATACCTTTTGGATTGTCTTTACGTACTAAGAAGACGATAGTGCTGGTAAAAGGTACGGCGTTGTCTGGGAATTTGCTTTCCCAATCAGCCTCAACCAAGCCTTTTTTCTCAAGTAGCTCGATATCAGAGCCTTGGTTCATGGTCGCCACATCGGCTTGCAAACCATTAGCAACCGATAATGCTTGCTTACTTGAGCCGCCGTGTGACTGTTTGATTAAGATATTACTGTTTGGGTTTTCCGCTTTATAGTGGTCAACGAATAATGGGTTGTAGTCTTTATAAAAGTCACGTGCCACATCGTAAGAGACGTTTAATAGTTCAATATCTTGCCCTTCGGTAGTGGCTGGTGTGCCTTCTGCATTGGTTGCGGGCTCAGTCTTTTCGCTATTGCTACAGCCTGCGATACCCAACGTAAGCGCCACACCGGCGATACTTAGTACGCTAAGCGTTTTGTTTTTATATTTATAACCTGTGGTATATGATGTCATGGCTGCCTCAAAAGGGATTGGTTAGTGAATGCAAGTATGCTAACAGCGCCAGCTTATTATGTTTAATGATGAATATGCGTATGTTATTGCCAAAACGGAATATAGCATTTATAAAGACAAGGTTATCAATAACTTAAATACGATAAGCAATAGATAACCTTAAATATTTTATAAATTAACACTTTGGTGCCAAGATATTTATTCATCGTCATTTAGCGCTTTAACCACTTATAAACGGCTTTATAAAGCGTTAAAAGGGTTAAAGCAGCTAATAAATGGCTTAGGCGCTGTCCGTTACTTTACCCGCGCCAACTGATCAAAACGCCCACCATCGACAAAGAAAGTCTCCATAATACTGTCCCAATCCCCAAACACGGCAACCGGCTCAAAGGTTTGAATATCTTTTAAAGTACCTGTGTGGGCTGCGAGCACCTCTTTGTTGCTCGGACGCAAATACATCTTTGCCATCAGCTCTTGCGCCGGTTTATCCCACAGTGTTTTTAGATAAGCAGTTGCCGCAGTAGTTGAGCCTTTTTTCTCAGTCACCGAGCTGACGATTGCCACTGGATTATGAATGGTGATGGAGTAGCTAGGATAAACAATGTCGACTTTACCTTTGGCATGCTGAGTGGCGACCAAATGTGCCTCGTTTTCGGTGGTAATAAGCACATCCCCTAGCCCGCGCTGGGTAAAACTGGTGGTCGCAGCGCGCGCACCATTGTCATAAGTCACGACATTGGCGAGCACTTTTTTCATAAAAGCATCGGTTTTTTGTGATTGAGTGACCGATTCTTTAAATTGGTGCAATCCTGAACCATAAGCGCCCAAAAAGGCATAGCGCGCCGTACCGCTGGTTTTCGGATTGGGCATTACCACGTCAATATCCGCACGCGCCAAATCTGCCCAGTCTTTAATATTTTTTGGGTTGCCGCTGCGTACCAGTAATATCATGGTGGTGCTATAAGGGACGGCATTGTCAGGAAACGCTTCGCGCCAATCTGCTTTTACCAACCCTTTTTCAACCAGCATATTCATATCGCTTTCTTGGTTTAAAGTCACCACGTCCGCTTGTAAACCATTGGCGACCGACAGCGCCTGTTTACTTGCGCCGCCGTGCGATTGTTGGATATCAACGTTACTATCAGGATATTGCCCCTGATAGATACTGGTAAATAGCGGGTTATAGTCTTTATAAAAATCACGTGAGACATCGTAAGAGACGTTAAGTAGGCTGATATCTTGCTTATCACTTGCCCCACTCTTTGTGCCATCGCTCGCGCCGCTTTGGGTAGCTTCGGTAGGATTACAGCCGGTCATTAGCATGGCAACGGCGAGTACACCGCCCAACTTAAAGCTGAAATTAAAATGGCCAGCGGCAAGCTTTGATTGCCTGCTTTTATTGTCAATAAATGCTTGAGCATTAATCAATTCAAGCTTATTAGATACTTTTTTAATGCGTCGGTTCGTTGCTTGCATAGCGGCTCTCGATAATGTTGATAGAAGCATTTCTTAAAGTATTGGCGACCTTATAAAGGTTTATAATCCTTTTGATTCGATTCTATGGATGATGAGCGTTATGCTAACAGCCTGCGAGGCAATCGCTTAGTGACAAATGCGCTTATCGAGTTATTAACTTGGCATAAGTAATTTTGTTAGTTATTCTAAAATGTTTATTTTTCCTGAGTATTTTTGCGATATAGTGATAAGCAGACACTTTTGAGTAAGTTATGGTATTGCTTACTATCTAGACGAGCCTTTATGTAAGCGATATTATCTCTTAGCTTCTTGTATATCAGGCATTGCACTCATAATAGGCAGCTCTACCTCTTTTACTAACTTCCTTATCAAAGGTACTTAAATGATTATGTCTCCACCTCGTTATGCCCGCCACTCACGATTTTTTGCCGTCATTTTAACCACCTCTGCAGCTTTACTTACCTTAAGCGGCTGTAATAACATGACGCCCAGCGTAAATAACCAAACCACTAAGCAACCGAACGCTGCCGTCACGCCAGCGGTGCAAGCAGTCGTTGGAGATTATGCTTCTGAAGGCTATCACAAGCGCACACAAGGTTCTGATTGGGTTGGGGTGATGATACGAGCAGATGGCGCAGACAACGGCGACCAGATTAATATTCAGGTACGGGCGCGTAGCGATGTGAAAAAACCAAGCTGTCATTTTGATGGTAAGGCGACATTAATGGGTCAAGACGATGCGCACGGTGTTATTTTCCAAAGTAAGGTCAATGACAGTACGGCGTTCTTTCAATTTAAGGACGACATCTTGTCTATTGATAGCCAAGATAAATACGCGCTGAATTATTTTTGTTCGGGTGGTGGCTCAATCGTTGGCGAGTATCAGAAGCTTGAGGGAGATTTAGAGCTGCATTAACCGCTTTAATGGTTGGCTTTAGATAATAAAAAAGGTGTCAGACGTTTAATCTGACACCTTTTTTAATACTTTTATTGATGACGATAAAATATTACTTAAACCGCAGAGGCACCGACTAACTTCACCTCAGCACGTTCCTCTTTTGCGATACCCGCATAGTAATTGCGTAAAATCTCTAGCACTTCTGGACGGCTAAAGTTCTCTGGCACGTCCTCATCTTCTGATAGCGCTTTACGTAGCTTCGTGCCTGATACTTTGACATGCTCAGACGCTTCATGCGGGCAGGTTTTATCAGAAGCCATGGCGTTACAAGCATTACACCAAAACGTCCAGCCAATCTTTAACGGCTGAGTAATCAGATCGTCTTTACCGACATATTCAAAAATCGTCTGCGCATCAAAGGCACCATAATAATCACCAACACCGGCATGGTCACGACCAACAATCAGATGACTACAGCCGTAGTTTTGACGGAATACCGCATGTAGTAGCGCCTCGCGTGGTCCTGCATAGCGCATATCTAGCGGATAACCGGCTTGAATGACGGTGTCTTGTCTAAAGTAGTTATCAATCAAGGTTTTAATCGCCTCTTGGCGCACTTCAGCTGGGATATCTCCCGGTTTAAGTGCCCCGAGCAATGAATGAATCAACACCCCATCGCAGGTTTCAATGGCAATCTTGGCTAGATATTCGTGTGAGCGGTGCATTGGATTACGCGTTTGGAAAGCGGCAACCGTTTTCCAGCCTTTGGCATCCAGTATTTCACGCGTTTCAGCAGGGGTTTTATAAATCTCTGGGTATAAGGTTGGGAACTCGCCTTCGCTCAACACCTCAACACTACCTGCAATGTTAACCTCACCTTGGTTGAGTACTTGTTGTACGCCCGGATGCTCAGAATCTGTGGTGGTAAAGACTTGCTGACACTCATGGGCTTTATCGATGGTATAAGTCTCTTCTACTGTTAAAATGCCCATAATCTCACCATCTTTCGCCACCAATGCGACTTTATCACCTTGATTTAGGCTGTCGGCAGTCGCTTTCGGCGCTGATAACGTGATGGGAATTGGCCAAAACAAGCCAGCATTGTCGCCACTTTGCAGGCGCATATCATCAACGACGCCCTGCCAATCCGCTTGGTTCATAAAACCATTTAGCGGCGTAAATCCACCAATACCAAGCATAATCAAATCGCCACGCTCACGTGAGCTCAAAGTAATAGTCGGCAAGCTGCTGGCAAGTTTCAATGCTTGCTTGCGGGCGTCACCTTTTAATAGTAATGGCTTAAGATCCTTGCTACCGTGCGGCGGAACAAGTTTTGATGGCTGTTGATTAGCAGTGGTAGATGTCATTTTTTGAAACCTTTATAGGTAGTGATGAAATAAGTCGTGATAAATTTGATAAGCATAGGCTACCTAACTTTCGTTATGAAAATTTATGCTGTGTTTGGATATTCATATGTCTTAAAGGAATTTATGTTTATAGACGCAAGCTTATATGATGTGACTCTGAATTGTTTACCTTGCGACTGGCAATAAGATCGATTACGCACGCCAATCATTTTCGTCGCCGCTTTTATGTTTCAAACAAAATTGAGATTACGTCATGTATCAATATAATTACGCTGACCAAACCTTGGTAGAAGAACGAGTCGCCCAGTTTCGCGACCAAACCGAACGGTTTTTGGCAGGCGAGCTGCCAGAAGAGCAATTTTTGCCGCTGCGTTTGCAAAACGGCCTCTATATCCAGCGTTATGCGCCGATGTTGCGTATCGCTATTCCTTACGGTCTGCTTGCCAGCTACCAATTGCGTAAGTTGGCGGAGATTACCCGTAAATATGACAAGGGCTACGGGCACTTCACTACCCGTACCAATATGCAGCTGAATTGGCCTAAACTTGAAGAGGTGCCAGATATTTTGGCGGAGCTGGCGTCGGTACAAATGCACTCAATCCAAACTTCTGGTAACTGTATCCGTAATACCACCACCGACCCTTATGCTGGTATTCATCAAAATGAGATTGCCGATCCGCGCCCTTATTGCGAAATCATTCGCCAGTGGTCGACCTTTCATCCTGAATTTGCTTTTTTGCCGCGTAAATTTAAGATTGCCGTTATCGGCACTGATAATGATCGTGCAGCGACGCAAGTGCATGATGTTGGTTTGCATTTGAAGAAAAATGAGGATGGCGAACTTGGCTTTGAAGTCCTAGTTGGCGGTGGTCTCGGTCGTATCCCAGTACTTGGTAAAGTGATCAATAAATTTTTGCCACGCGAGCATCTGCTTAGCTATCTAGATGCCATATTGCGCGTCTATAACCTACATGGTCGCCGCGATAAAGGCAGTAAATACAGATCACGTATCAAGATTTTGGTTGATACCTTGGGCGGTCCTGCATTTGCCAAATTGGTCGATGCTGAGTGGGAAGCACATACCAAGGACGGGCCACTGACGCTGACGGATGCCAACTTTGAGCATGCCAGCAGTTTCTTTAGTGAGCCTGATTATGTGACCTTTGATGCGCTACAAGCACAGTCTGATTTGCAGCAGCAACTAGCGGACAATAAAGACTTTGCCAATTGGTATAACCAGAATACTGTGGCACATAAAGTCGCTGGTTACCGCGCGGTTGTCATCTCTTTAAAAGCAGGCTTAGTCGATGGTAAATACGTCCCATCAGGCGATGTCACCGAATCGCAGATGGATGCGCTTGCTGACCTTTCTGACAAATATAGCTTTGGCGAGCTGCGCGGTACGTATCAGCAGAATTTAGTCTTCGCTGATGTACAAACCAATCAGTTATACGAGTTATGGCAACAGCTGTCTGAGCTACATCTGGCGCGACCTAATATCAATACCTTGACCGATATGATTGTCTGCCCGGGCTGGGATTATTGCTCGCTTGCCAATGCCACTACCCATAATATCGCTGAGCAAATCGAGAAGCAGTTTAGCGATCTGGATTATCTCTACGACCTTGGCGATATCCGCTTAAACATGTCGGGCTGTATCAATGCTTGTGCGCACCATCATACGGGTGATATCGGAATCCTCGGTGTCGATAAAAAAGGCGAAAACTGGTATCAAATCAGCCTTGGCGGCAACTCGAGTAACGATGCCAAACTTGGCAAAATACTTGGCCGCTCCGTCCCTACTGAAGCGGTAGCTGACACCATTCAAAAGATCGTTGATGTTTATGTCGATCTGCGTGCCACCACTGATAATGATGTTGAAAGCTTTGGCGAATTGGTTGAGCGCGTTGGTATTGATCCCTTTAAGGAGAAGGTCTATGGCTAATCACCATATTTTGGATAGTCAGGGCGTCGATATTAGCCATAACGATAGCTGGCATGCGTTAACCACTGAGACCCTGCCAGATGGGATTGCCTCGATAGACCTCACGCTACTTGAGCTGCTGCAAAGACAAGAAAAACCTGATGTCTTAGTACCACTGGATGACCTATTGGACGGCTCAGGGTCGCTAGCAACGGGTTTGGTCAAAGAGGTGTATGAGCTGATCAAACAGCATAGTAGCCGTGTTGGATTATGGGTGACCGCTGATACAGATACCAATGCCTTGGCAGCGCTCAGTGAGCTGCTGTTAAAGCAGGATCTTATCGTCATTCATGTGCCCAAATTCGCTGATGGACGCAATTTTAGCTTTGCACAAACCTTGCGCCAAACTGGCTATCAGGGTGAGATTCGTGTCGCTGGCGCGTTCGGCCGTGATCAAATTGCCTATCTCTTACGCGTAGGCGTTGACAGCTTTGTGCTCAATGAACATGACTTACAGTCGGACTTTAATATCTCACAAGCGTTTACCGCCCTTGCCAGTAGTTACGATGGTCGCAATGCCGCCGCACTACCAATGTTTGCAGGCGCTTGATGTAGCATCAACCATAAAACTTATTATTAATCGTTTTTATATTCACAACAATTGAGGAATTTACCATGAGCCAGTTACACCCAAATTTAGATATCGACCAAGCCAACCAAGACCTGCAAGGTAAGTCACCAGAAGAAATCGTCGCGTGGGCACTGACACAAGCGAAAAACCCAATCATCACGACCAACTTCCGCCCTTACGAGTCTGCGATTTTGCACTTGGTCGCCAAGCAGCGCCCTGACATCACGGTATTGTGGGTAGACTCAGGTTATAACACCGATGCGACCTATCAGTTTGCCAATAAAGTTATTCGTGATTTGAATTTAAACGTTATCACTTATATTCCTAAGCAAACGGCAGCCTATCGTGATGCGACTATGAATGGTATCCCAGGGATTGATAACCCACAGCATGATGAATTCACTGACCAAGTAAAACTTGAGCCATTCCGCCGTGCGCTAGATGAGCTAAAACCTGATGTCTGGTTCAACGCCATTCGTAAAGATCAAACGGAATTCCGCCAAGGTCTTAATGTGCTTAGCCTATCAAAAGATGGTGTGTTAAAAGTAGCGCCGTTATTTGAGAAAAATGACGCGGATTTAGACGTGTATCTTGAAGAGCATAATCTACCAAACGAGTTTGATTACTTTGATCCGACTAAAGTAGAAGAAAGCCGTGAGTGTGGTTTGCATACGCAGCTATAAGTACTTAGCCAGTAATTAATCAGCAATTCAGTACAAAGCCAATAATATTAAATAAAAAAAGCGATGACATTAAAATCATCGCTTTTTTTGTGTTAACTATGGTGATTGACATGAAAATCAATACGAAAGTGGCGTTCTACAAGCGTTTTGATTAAAACATTAACGTTTCTTTAACGTCTTATTGTTTAACATTGAGGTATTCTATGGCTTGCCTTAGTGGGCTGCACGTCATTAAGCTGACTTTTTAAAGCCAAATCATGGACGAAGTTGCCCAATCCTTATAGGCACTCGCGCTCATCAATATGGATATTTGTTATGCCCTTTATAAAAAAAATTGATTCATTCTATGAAAAACTGCACGATAAGCTGCCAGCTGTAGGTAAAGCAGCCTCTTTTTTGACTGGTACTGGTGTCCTCACGGCCAACAGTGCGATGGTTGGTCTGCCTATTTGGAGCTTAGGCGCGGCAAAAGTATTGACTGGAGCGAAAGCTGCTGATGATGCATTAATTGCGATTACCAAATACTGGATTAATAGTAATAATGCCGTGATTGACCACGCGCTACCCCATAAAGACTGGCGCATTAATCTGCCCGACGATTTGAGCGAAGACAAGCAGTATCTTTTGGTAAGCAACCATCAATCGTGGGTTGACACCAGTATCGTGCAATATATCAGCCAAGATACGCTACCTTTAACGCGATTTTTTACTAAGTTTAATCTGATTTATATCCCCGTTATCGGTCAAGCCTTTTACTTCTTAGACTTTCCGATGATGAAGCGTTTTTCTGCCAAAGCGATGGCAAAGAATCCAGAACTTAAAAAACAAAATCTCCTTGAGGCTAAGCGTGCCTGTCGTCAATTAAAAGACAAACCCTTTGCGCTATTAAACTATTTGGAAGGAACGCGCTTTACTAAAGAAAAACATGATAAGCAAGGCTCACCTTATCAGCATTTGTTAAAACCACGCGCTGGCGGTTTGTCGTTGGCGCTTAATGCGTTAGGCGATGAATTGGATTCTATTTTAGATATCACTATCGTCTACCCAGACGGCGCGCCTGATTATGATGATTTATGGAAAGGTAATATTCGTCGCTTGGGTGTCGATGTGACTCGCTTAACCATACCGGACGAGTTATTTGCGGCCATCATGGATGGCGGTTATGACCGTGACGAGACCACTAAAAAAATGATGTTTGATTGGTTAGAGGACATTTGGCAACAAAAAGATGCGCGTATTACTAAGATGCTGAGTGAGTTTGAATAGGTTGCTTTACAAGGTTGAATCTCGTCCTTGTTAATACCTAACGCAAAAATCTAATATAAATAACAGCCACAAGCTTAAAAGTTAGCTTGTGGTTTTTTATTCCGTTATTCTGCATTTTAATTCCCTACCTATTCCACATCCTAGCAAAAATCATCAGTAACATGACAAAAACGAATATGTTAATGCCAATTCACTAGGTGAGCGTCCGCCTGTGATACCTCATAATGGTGGCATATTTTATATTGATTAAATCATTGGTGATGCTATGAACACCTTTCCGCTATTTTTTAAATTAGAAGACCGCTAAGTGCTGATCGTTGGTGGCGGTGATGTCGCACTACGTAAAGCTGACTTGCTCAGTCGCGCAGGTGCTGCTATCACGATTCTTGCGCCAAGTATCAGTGCTGAAATACAAGCCTTGCTCAGCCACACTAAGTACAAAGCCAAGCACGAACTCATTTATGAAAACTACAATAAAGCTTATATGACAGGTGCGCGCGTTATTATCGCCGCCACCGATGATGAAACCCTCAATCATCAGATTCACGCTGATGCTAGCGATCTTAATATTCCCGTCAACGTCGTTGATACCCCGCATTTATGCGATTTTATATTTCCTGCCATTGTCGATCGCAATCCCATTGTGATTGGTATCTCCTCCAATGGTAAAGCGCCGGTGCTGGCACGTTTACTGCGTGCACGTCTTGAAACTTTAATCCCGCAAGGTTATGGCAAACTGGCCAAGCTTGCTGGTGAGTTTCGTAGTGAGGTAAAAACAAAAATTCCAACCCTTACCGGACGTCGCCAGTTTTGGGAACGCGCCTTTGAAGGTCAAGTCAGTCAGCTGATGTTTGCCGGTAATGAGAAGGAAGCGGCTGCCCAATTGCAAGCCGATTTAGATAACACTGCATCCGCTATCAATGAAAAAAATACAGCAGATAATACATCTACAGAATCCCAAACCGTAAAAAATACAATGGGCGAAGTTTATATCGTCGGTGCAGGCCCCGGTGATCCAGAACTGCTTACCTTTAAAGCGCTTCGCCTCATGCAGCAAGCCGATATTGTCTACTATGATGCGCTAGTATCACCGCAAGTATTGGATTTATGCCGCCGCGATGCCGATAAAGTATTTGTCGGTAAAAAGCGTAGCAACCATGCGGTAGCTCAGCTTGGTATCAATGAGCTATTAGTCAATAGTGCAAAAGAAGGTCGCCGTGTGGTGCGTTTAAAAGGTGGTGATCCCTTTATCTTTGGCCGCGGCGGCGAAGAGATTGAAAGCCTACGTGCGCATAGTGTGCCTTATCAAGTCGTACCGGGTATTACTGCTGCTAACGCTGCCGCCAGTTATGCAGGTATTCCACTCACGCACCGTGACCATTCGCAATCAGTACGTTTTGTCACTGGGTTTTTAAAGGCTGGCGCGCCCAATAGTAACTTTAAGAGCTTTTTAAATACTGATGAGACCGTGGTGTTTTATATGGGGCTGCACTCGCTGCCGCGCTTGACGACAGGTTTAATTGACGCTGGACGTAGTAGCGATACCCCAATCGCCATCGTCTCTAATGCTAGTATGCCCAATCAACAAGTATTAACAGGTACGCTTGCCAATATTGTTGAGTTGCAAAAACAAAACCAGTTGCCCACGCCAGCGCTACTTATCATGGGAGACGTAGTTGCATTGCATCATGATTTGGCTTGGTATAACCACAATAACCAAAATGTTAATAACGAGGCTAGTAACTGGCTACGTGAGGGATCAACTACTACGGATAAAGATTCAAAACAATTTACGAGCCAGCAAGCGCATGCGCTATCTATGGTCGCTAATTTAGCGACCGCTGATGATGTGGAGCGATTAGTAATTGGCTAAGTGCTATTAAGGTCAAGCTACTATCGAGATTGTCGATTCATTACCAAAATACTTTTCCTCAATACATAACGCACATGAAATATCCGTTACTATTCCATCAGTGCCATGAGGTTATTAAACATGATAAATAGATATTTGTTCATAATTCCTATCGTAATTCTATTTCAGTTTGGTTGTTCTAATCAGATAGTAAGTAATACGTCTAACCCAGTGATAAGAGCGAAAAATTCACTCGATCTCTTCTCTTATTATAATGAAAGTAATAATGTTCAACTAACTGCATTATTATCAGGTAAATTTACAATGAAGAATGGCTGTCTTCTATTTGGCGATGAAGATGGTTATATAACTCCAGTGTTTGATACGAAATCTAGTAATATCAGGGTTGACCTAAATTCAGAGACTGTAATTTTAAACGAAACATCAGTTCCATTTGACACAGAAGTTTACGCAGGAGGCGGTTTTATTGATAAAAAAAGTCTTCCTCCACTTCAAACTGCTGGCAATGAAAAATGCTTAACGGATAGAGTAGCGACTATACATTCTATTGAAATCCTAACCCCTGAATTGCGTAGAAAATTCTTGCTTGATTGGGACAATAACCCTAAGCCGTAATGAAATTCAATATTAATAATTAGTGTTAATAAAGAGTTGGTTTTTGGGGTTGATTAACTGTGAGAGGATGCTCAAGCCAAGCATTAGAAAATTCACAAAATGTTCGTAACAAGCCAGAATGCATTAATACTCTAAGCAATCTCTGATAGAGATTTCTGTAATCCTTTACTCTGTAGTCCTCTTCTTCTTAATTATCTTTATAAGCTTACTATGAATGGACGATGCATCAGCAGGTGGATTGGCGACTGTTGTATTCTTGATAAGCAAGGTGTACTCGTAATGTGGCTCATAATCAAAACCTTCTATAATAATTCATCATCTACGTGACCACTCCTAAATACCGCTATTCGACTTGATCTATTCTGCTTTGCTAAGAGGTTTATAAGCACAGCAAACCACCGCAATTCTTGCTAGAATAATCGCTGTCTTTTATTCATCATTAAGCTCAACTATGTCCACACCTACCGATACTAAGTTCATGCCTACTCAACCTTAACATACCTAAAAATAATGACTGTTATCACTATTGTGAGCGCTGAAAATGAAGTTTTGGTCTATTAGAACCCTTGAAGAATTAAAGATTCTATTAAGTGGTCAGCCATTAAGAACCGACCCTGATAAAGTAGATAAGGACCGTAAAGAGGCTTATCAGTGGATTTCAAAGCAGTTAAGTAAAAAGGTGACACCCCCGCAAGGTGTTGAGTATCCTATTTGGCTATGGCGATATTGGGAAGGTAAACAAAGAGCGAAGCCCGACTTAAGAGCTGGCGGGCATGTTGAGAGAGGATGCAAAGCGGTTAGGATTGAGTTAGAAATACCCTCTCATAAAATACTATTCAGTGACTTTGACGGCTGGCATGCTGTACTAAACAATCACCACTTCTGTGAAACAGATGCAGAGTATAATTATTATGAACAGTA
>NZ_CAJHBF010000035.1:0-20754 GCF_904846565.1 Psychrobacter sp. CMS30
TCCCTCTCTTTTTTGATTTAATTCAGCGTATTAACGCTCAGAGCACTGAACCAATCAAGGCTCTTATATTGGGGCGCGGTGAAGAAAAAGAAAATATCTTAAGCACTATTGAGCAAGCAGGATTACAAGACAATATAGATCTGCAAGACTGGGTTGATAGGAAAGATCTGCCAGCAATATACGACAGCATTAAATGCTTTGCTATTACTAGTCATCATGAAGGATTTGCAACTACCTTACTTGAAGCACACGCTCGCGGTGTACCGGCTATTACCACCAAGAGTGCTGGATTTTGTGCTGAGTTTATAGAGGGTTTTGGTGATGCGACAGGTGTCTCTTTTATTCCTGAGGATGTTAAGTCAGTAAGTTTTCAACAACAAGTCTTGTTTTTAATTGAACGCTCAAATGACTATCATGATAAGTGCATCAATAAGGCGCAGCTTTTTGATGAAGATAAAGTATTGGGAAAAATCACTCAACAAATTGAACAATTATTAAGTAGGAAAACAAGGCAAGCTAAATAAAGATATTGTACATTATTTCTACGTTGGGTCTCGGCGGGGCAGAGCGTGTCGTCTGTGATTTGGCGGATGAGATGTTTGAAAAGGGCCATGAAGTAAAAGTAGTATATTTTTTAGGTGAGGTCATGACTCGGCTAGCCAATCAAGGTATTGAAATTGTCAAAGTAAACCGCCCCGAGACTGTTAATGCTTCGACAATCCCCGGACGTTTTATTTCTTTATATCTACCATAATCCTATATATGCCAAATAATGAATTTAATTCTTTACAAAAAAACTACGGCACAGCATAATCATAGTAAGTTAGTTTTTATGAGTTGAAGCTCCAGTACTTCACCCAAGCGGTTACAAGCTTAGATAAAGTAAGGAAGATTCTCGTTTAGCCTAAAGGAGAACGAAGTAATGAAAAATATTGGTATAGAAATGCACAAGCTTTGTGAAAAGCTTTTTCCGATATGTCGTAGCATAACTGGCGCAGGCTTTCGAGAATCCTTAAAGATACTAAAAAATGATATGCAATTGAATGATTTAAATGTGTTTGAGGTTGCAACTGGTACCAAATGCTTTGATTGGGAAGTCCCAAAAGAGTGGAATATTAGAGACGCCTATATCATTACTCCTGATGGCAAAAAGATATGTGATTTTCAAGTTTCTAACCTTCATGCCGTTGGCTACTCGATACCCGTAAATCAAGAAATGTCGCTTGAAGAATTGCAGGAGCACCTGTATTCATTGCCAGAGCAGCCGAATGCGATACCCTATATAACCTCATACTACCAAGAAAGATGGGGTTTTTGTATCACTCAACAAGAGAGGGACACGCTCAAACCAGGTACTTATACAGTATATATAGACAGTGACTTACGGGATGGAAGCTTAACTTATGGTGAGTTGATCATTCCAGGGGAAACAGAACAAGAGGTCTTTTTATCAACCTATTTGTGTCATCCCTCAATGGCAAACAATGAGCTATCAGGGCCAGTGGTAACGGTATTTTTGGCAAAGTGGCTTTTAAGTTTGCCATTTAGAAAATATACTTATCGTATTATTATCATCCCTGAAACTATTGGCTCAATCACATACCTCAGTCGTCATCATGAAGCGATGAAAAAAAATATCATTGCTGGCTTTAATATTACCTGTGTAGGCGATGATAGGGCTTACTCATATTTGCCTTCCAAAACCGGTGACACGTTAGCAGATCAAGTGGCAAAACATGTTTTAACCCACACGCATCCAGAGTTTGTCAGTTATTCTTTTTTAGACAGAGGAAGTGATGAAAGACAGTACTGTAGCAAGGGCATAGATCTGCCTGTATGTTCAATTATGAGGACAAAGTATGGATGCTATCCAGAGTATCACACCTCTTTAGATGACTTGGAGCTGGTCACTGCTACTGGGCTACTTGGTAGTTATGAAGTGCTAAAAAAATCGATTGAATGTCTTGAAGCTAATGAAGTACTTGCAACAAACTTTTTATGCGAACCACAACTTGGCAAGAGAGGTTTACATCCCACAATCGGTACCAAAGACAGTAGCTTAGTTGTCAAAAATATGATGGATTTTCTGGCTTACTGTGATGGAGTAAGCACAAATCTAGAAATAGCAGAAAAAATAAACGCCCCATTATGGGCGTTGCAAGATACTATAAATAAGCTGAAAGCGGAAGATTTATTGATAAGTGTTGACTTGGTTTCAGATCATGACGATCGTTATGAATATTCAAAATTGCTAATTTGACCTTTATATTAATGACTAATCTGCTTACTTTTCCACATTGAACACTGTGACCTATATTTTTTCTAAATTGTTTTGACTGTAATTTTTTCTAATCAATAAATATCTTTAGCTTAAATATATGAATAATCATATGTTTAAGCTAAAGATCTTTTGATGATTAATTTTGTCATTTATATTACGTTTAATTTATTTTTGCTGGTTATATATTTAAATATTGATATTAATAAATATATATATATTCTTTATTTTGCATATTAATGTGTGTTATAGTTTTGTTAAGTTTATTACAGAATAAATAATAGAATAATATTTGGTAGTCTTGCAACTGGTAGAGGGATTTTACATGTTGACTAATAGCACTATTCTGATCACCGGCGGTACAGGTTCATTTGGCAATACTTTTTTACCAATGACCTTAGAGAAATATAATCCTAAAAAAATTATCATCTTTTCACGTGATGAGATGAAGCAGTGGGATATGGCGAAAAAATTCGTCGGTGATGATAGGGTGCGCTTCTTCATCGGCAATGTCCGTGATAAAGAGCGCTTATATCGTGCATTAGACGGCGTTGACTATGTTGTCCATGCTGCCGCTACCAAAATTGTGCCTACCGCTGAATACAATCCCTTTGAATGTGTAAAAACCAATATCAATGGTGCAATGAATTTAATTGATGCCTGTATTGATAAAGGGGTTAAAGGTGTGGTTGCGCTATCTACCGATAAAGCCAGTAGCCCGATCAATCTTTATGGTGCTACTAAACTTGCTTCCGATAAATTGTTCGTAGCTGGTAACGCTTATTCTGGAGAGCATGGCACTAAGTTTTCAGTTGTACGTTATGGCAATGTCATGGGTTCTCGGGGCTCGGTGATTCCTTTTTTCATGTCTATTAAAGATAAAGGTGTGCTACCGATTACAGATGACCGTATGACCCGCTTTATGATTTCATTGGAAGATGGCGTTAAGTTAGTTTGGCATGCATTCGAAGATATGATTGGTGGTGAGATTTACGTCAAAAAAATACCTTCTATGAGGATGACAGATTTAGCCCGAGTAGTTGCACCAGAAGCCAAGCAAGAAATTATAGGCATTCGTCCCGGTGAGAAATTGCATGAACAAATGATCAGTAGTGAAGACGCTCACTATACCTATGAGTATCCTGAGCATTTCAAGATTTTGCCGCTGATACATAACTGGGCAGCATGTCCAAAACGAATCAAAGATGGCAAAAAAGTACCTAAAGGTTTCGTGTATGCCAGTGACAGCAATTCAGAGTGGATGTCTGACGACGATCTACAAGATTGGCTAGAGATAAACTGCGAAAAAATAGGGAGTATATAAATGATTCCCTATGCTCGCCAAGACATCAATCAGCAGGATATTAATGCAGTTATTGAGGTCCTTAAATCAGATTTTTTGACTCAGGGCCCTCAAGTCCCTGCATTTGAACAGGCCATTATAGATGCGTGTGATGCCAAGTATGCTGTTGCTGTTAATAGTGCAACATCGGCATTACATATTGCTTGTTTGGCTTTAGGGTTAGGTAATGACGATTGGCTTTGGACAACACCAAATACTTTTGTCGCTTCAGCAAATTGTGCTCTGTATTGCGGTGCCAAAGTTGATTTTGTTGATATCGATCCTCGCACTTACAATCTTTGCGCGAAACAATTAGAGAAAAAGCTTATTGCAGCGCAAAAGGTAGGAAAGCTACCCAAAATAGTGATTCCTGTGCATTTCAGCGGTCAGTCATGTGATATGCAAGCGATCCATGAGTTGGCTAAAAAATACGGTTTTAACATCATTGAAGATGCCTCACATGCGATTGGCGGTAAGTATAAGGGTGAACCTATTGGTAATAGCCGCTATAGCGACATCACCGTATTTAGTTTTCACCCTGTAAAAATAGTGACGACTGCCGAAGGTGGCATGGCTGTTACCAACAACGCTAAGTTAGCAGAACAGTTAAATCTGTTGCGCAGCCATGGTATCACTCGTGATGAAGAATTAATGACTAAAGCTGCGGATGGCCCTTGGTATTATCAGCAGATTGAACTTGGCTATAATTATCGAATGACAGAGTTGCAAGCCGCTCTTGGACTATCACAAATGCAACGGTTAGAAGCGTTTGTCATCAAGCGTCACGAGCTAGCGTCTAGCTATGACAATCTACTTCACGATCTACCAATTACCTTACCGTGGCAACACCCCGACAGTTATTCAGCTAGGCATTTATACGTCATTCGTCTGCAATTAGAACAAATTAACATCACCCATCTTGATGTATTTAACGCGCTGCGCGCGGCAGGAATTCAAGCTAATCTGCATTATATCCCTGTACATATGCAGCCCTATTATCAAAATATGGGGTTTGCGTCTGGTCAATTCCCTGAAGCGGAAAAGTATTATAAAGAAGCAATCACTATCCCCCTGTTTTCAGCGATGACTGAAGGGCAACAGGACACTGTATGCTCGACGCTGAAAACCATATTGAGTAAAGAATCATGAATATCCTAGCGCACAGTCACAAGCTTGCACTAGGAACGGCGCAATTCGGACTGAAATATGGTCTAGCTAATGCTGCCGACAAAGTACCACGTGACATGGTTGAGCAGTTACTTAAAGTAGCCAGCGCATTTAACATAACCATGCTCGATACAGCCATTGCTTATGGTGACAGCGAACAAGTCTTAGGTTCGTATAACCTTGCAAAATTCGAAATAGTAAGTAAGTTACCGGCAGTGCCATCCAATTGTCTAAACGTAGAAGAGTGGGTGCTAGAACAAACAATGTCTTCATTAAAGCGTTTAAAAACGGACAAATTGCACGACTTGTTATTACATAGACCAGCCCAGTTGCTAGGGACAAATGGAGAAAAAATATATAAGTCGATATTAAAACTCAAAGAGCAGGGCATGGTGGACCAGATTGGCGTTTCTGTTTATGGTCCTGATGAATTATCCGAGCTTATCAAAAGGTTTGATTTTGATGTGATTCAAGCGCCCATGAATATATTTGATCGGCGCATGGAGCACACAGGAATGCTTAAACATTTGAAGAAAAAAGGTGTAACTATCCATATTAGATCAGCATTTTTGCAAGGTCTTTTATTGATGCCAAGTGAAAAGATTCCAGTATGTTTTGCTCCATGGGCACCATTAATTAAACAGTACCATCAGTGGTTAAATCAACAAAGCCTCTCTCCTTTGCAGGCCTGCTTAAGCTATCTTAACCAACATAGTGATATCGATAAAATTATAGTTGGAGTAGATGATATTTGGCAGCTGAAACAAATAATTGCTGCAATTGATACTCCCATCACTGACATTCCTGACTTCTTACAATCTACAGATGAAGGTTTACTTAATCCGTCGAGGTGGCAGCGATGACATTAAACTTAGGAGTCATCGGCTCATCTGAAGGTAATGGGCATCCTTATTCTTGGAGCGCCATCTTTAATGGTTATGATTCGGTGGAAATGGAAAAATGTGGCTATCCTGTCATACCACGTTATTTAGAGCAGCAACAATGGCCTGCGAGTCAAATAAAAGAGGCAAGAGTTACTGCTATTTGGACGCAAGATATAGCACTTTCTCGGCACATTGCTAAAGCTGCAAAAATCGAGCACGTTGTGACTTGTTATACAGATATGATTGGGCAAGTAGATGCCGTTCTGTTGGCGCGTGATGATGCCTATCATCATTTGCAGTATGCCGAACCATTCTTACGTCAAGGCATCCCTATTTATATAGACAAACCCATTGCACTATCCATTAATGATTTAGATAAGTTATATGCATTAGAACAGTATTCAGGTCAGATTTTTACCTGTTCAGCGCTCAGATATAGCAAGCAGTTGACATTGAGTGAAGTAGATAAGCAAAAACTGGGGAGCATTAAACAGATCACCGCATTTACCCCTAAATCATGGTCTAAATATGCCGTTCATATTATTGAGCCTGTGCTAAACATGCTCTCTGAGGGTGACGAGATAGTCGAAATGACTGCTCCTGCTTCTGATAGAAGTGATGGCTCGGGTAGCCTAATGGTTCGCTGGGAAAGTGGTATACAGACCAATTTTTTTGCGCTTGGTAATGGACAGTCTCCAATCTCGATTAGAGTATTTGGTACGGATAGTTGGATGGACTTTACATTTACAGATTCGTTCTCAGCTTTTAAAACGGCTTTGCAGACTTTTATATATGGTATACAAGAAAAAAAGGTAATGTCAGACAAAGCGTTTAATACAAGGGTCGTTCAGTTGCTTGAAAGAGGTTGCCAATGATAGAGACAATCTTGATTACTGGTGGTACAGGTAAATTCGGCAGGCAATTTGTCAAGCACTTTGCAACTAAGGGCTGGCAGGTGTTATTTACGACGACCTGTCAAGATAATGCCGATAGTTTAATAAAAGAGATAGTTGGCGACTGTTGTTTGATTCCGCTAATAGTTGATTTTACTAAGCCGCAAGCAGTACAGGACATCATTAAGCAAGTTCAAGACTCTGGCTATACCATTAATCACTTGGTAAACAATGCACGTAGTTTGGATTTTTTGCAGACAGACTCATTAGGTCAGACAAGCCGTGAAGATTTTTTAGCAGAGTATTTGATGGACGTCATCGTGCCTTATGAGCTATCAATGGGGCTATTCAATACTCAGCCAAACGAGCTAAGAACAATCACTAATATAGGCTCTCAGTATGGGGTCGTCGCTGCCAACCCTGCTTTATACGAGGATTATCCAAAACAGTCGCCGATTCAATATAGTGTTGCCAAAGCAGCATTGATACATTTAACAAAGGAGTTGGCTGTACGTTTTTCTGATTTCGATATAAGGGTTAATTGTATTGCCTATGGCGGTGTCAGCGGTCGCGTCGATGATAGCTTTGAAGCCAGATATGCAAAGCTTACGCCAAGCGGTCGTATGCTATCCGAGTCAGATCTCATAGGGCCTCTAGATTTTCTAGTTTCAGAAAACTGTAAAGCAATCAATGGTCAAACCATTCAGGCTGATGGCGGGTGGACATTATGGTAAACCGTAGAATTGCCATTATTCCTGCTCGCGGCGGTTCGAAGCGAATCCCGAAAAAAAATATAACCGATTTTAATGGTCTGCCGATGATTGCATGGACGATTAAAGCGGCGGAAGAATCTAAATTATTTGATCGAATCTTGGTATCTACCGATGATTCAACGATAGCTGAGGTGGCCATAAACGCTGGTGCTGAAGTACCTTTTCTACGTACTGATTGCGCTGATGATCACTCCACAGTAAGCGAGGCTACAACATTTGCTTTACAGCAGGCTATGGACTATTGGCAAGAAGAGTACAACGTGGTGGTTCAATTGATGGCTAACTGTCCATTGCGTACCAGTGAAGACATAAAAACATTGGTGTCGGTATTTGAAACAGAGCAGCGCACCGCTCAGATCAGTTGTTTTGAATATGGGTGGATGAATCCGTGGTGGGCGGCGACGATTGATGACATAGGTAGACCTACACAGCTTTTCTCTGAAACATTGACTAAGCGTTCTCAAGATTTACCCAAGCTCTATTGTCCAACGGGTGCTATTTGGATATCTACAGTGAAAGCACTGGTAACCCATAAAACGTTCTACTCACCAGATCACACATTTGAGCCTATCTCATTAAAAAGCGCCATGGATATAGACAGCTATGAAGATCTAAAGATTGCAAATGCATTATTACTAGCCAGTGATTACTCGCCATGACAGCAAAAGAGTACAAGATTGTCTTTCGTTGTGATGCTTCTATTCAGATAGGATCTGGTCACGTCATGCGTTGCTTGACTTTAGCTGATGAGCTATCTAGGCAAGGAGCTGAGAGTTTTTTTATATGCCGTCAGCATGATGGAAGTTTGATTGAGATTTTACAGCAGCGTGGGTATCGAGTGTATACGCTTCCTTTAGAGCATGGCTTAGGTATTGAGTCAGAAAGTAAGGCTACACTTGCTCACGCTGATTGGCTGGCTAGTACACAACACAGAGATGCGGAATTAAGTATCTCGATAGTAAAGGCGATACAACCTGATTGGCTAATCGTTGATCACTATGCGCTAGATGAGAATTGGGAAAAAAGACTGAAGCCTTATTGCAAAAAGCTAATGGTTATCGATGATTTGGCAGATCGGAAGCATGATTGTGACGTCTTACTTGACCAAAACTTTGGTCGTGATCCGCAAGACTATGCCGCCTATGTTAATGAAGATTGTGAATTACTGTGTGGATCTAACTATGCATTACTCAGGCCTGAATTTGCACAATGGCGAAGATACAGCTTAGAGCGGCGTCAGCATAATAAATTGGCAAGTATTTTGATTAATTTAGGTGGGGTTGATAAGGATAATATTACAACCAAAATCCTGAAAGGACTGCAAACGAAATCTTTACCTGATCACTGTTCAATGAATATCGTTATGGGTTCGACATCACCATGGATTGAAGCAGTAAAAAAACAAGCCGCAATGATGCAGTGGCGTACGGTAGTAAAGGTAGGGGTAGATAATATGGCTGAGCTAATGGCCAATAGTGATTTGGCTATCGGCGCCGCAGGGTCAACCTCATGGGAGAGATGCTGTTTGGGACTGCCGACCATTATGCTGGTTTTGGCAGATAACCAACGGGATATTGCTAACGTATTAGAAGATGTAGGAGCCGCACTGACCTTTAATATAAATAAGCTGGAAGCTGAGCCATTAGCACTTGAACAATGTATCGCTTCAATCGTACCTAAAATGAGAGCAATGAGTAGGGTAGCTAGTGCGGTTACTGATGGGCTAGGAGTAACCCGGCTATCTAAAGTTTTACTCCGATAGCTCTAAAGGAAATGTTATGAAAATCAGCTTCTTATGTAGTGACTCTAGACACCCCGTCAACGACTATCTATATGCATGGATAAAAAAGAACAATAGCAAACATGAGATAGAGCTGGTGCGTCAGAAAAAGGATCTGTCCGGAGGTGACATATTATTTCTCATTTCCTGTACAGAGATTATAAGTAGCCAAGAGCGCAAGGCTTATATTAGCTGCTTGGTACTGCATGCTAGTGACTTACCTAAAGGTAGGGGTTGGAGCCCAAATATATGGAGCATTATAGAAGGTAAGGAAGAGATAACTCTGACACTGCTAGAAGCTAATGATGAGGTAGATAGCGGCAGAATATGGCAAAAGCTAATATTTCAAGTACCCAAACATGCCCTATGGAATGAAATTAATGCTCAGTTATTTGAAAAAGAGATTGAGTTGATAGATTTTGCGGTTAGTAACTTCAAGAGTGTCTCACCTAAGCCACAAGATCCAAATATAAAACCGACGTATTATCCAAGGCGGACACCCGATGATAGTGCAATTGATCCATTTAAAAGTATTGAGAGTCAGTTTGATAAAATTCGAGTCTGTGATCCTGATCGATTTCCTGCGCATATAGAGCTGTATGGGAAGAGATATAAGATCATTTTGGAGAAGGTAGATGACAAATAATATTCATATTGATGGTCGCATCATAGGTCGTAATCAAGCTCCTTATATCATTGCTGAGATGTCGGCAAACCATAATGGTCAACTTGATGCAGCTCTGCGTATTATAAAAGAGGCCAAACGCGCCGGTGCTGACGCCATTAAAATGCAAACGTACAGGCCTGATACGATTACTTTAAAGTCAGACTTGCCGGATTTTCAAATTTCAGATGGCTTATGGGCTGGGCGTACTTTATATGATTTGTACGAGTGGGCTCATACCCCTTGGGACTGGCATAAGCCACTGTTCGATTATGCTCGTCAACTAGGTATTACGATATTTAGCTCCCCTTTTGACAGCACCGCTGTAGATCTACTCGAGGATCTAGGAGCACCTGCATACAAAATAGCTTCTTTTGAAGCAGTTGACTTAGCATTGATTAAGTACGTTGCTAGCACTGGCAAGCCGATGATTATATCTACTGGTATGGCCAGTGCTGAGGAGATAGAAGAAGCGATAGATGCTGCACGTGTAGGCGGCTGTAAGGAGCTTGCTATTTTGCACTGTGTCAGTGGTTACCCAGCGCCTGCTGCAGATTATAACCTGCGTACTATTGCAGATATGATAGAGCGGTTTGGTTTGGTCACAGGTTTATCTGATCACACTCTTGGTAATACCACAGCAATCACAAGTGTCGCCCTTGGAGCCTCTATCATCGAGAAGCACTTCACCCTTGATCGTAATGGTGGTGGACCTGATGACAGTTTTTCATTAGAGCCTGCAGATTTGGCCGCCTTATGCCGTGATACCAAAACAGCTTGGCAGGCGCTTGGGCAGGTAGATTACAGCCGAAAAGCCAGCGAAAAAACCAACACTAAGTTTCGGCGCTCATTGTATTTTGTAAAAGATATGGCAGAAGGCGATACCATCACTGAAGATTCTGTACGCAGTGTGCGTCCTGGTTTTGGTTAGGCGCCAAAGTATCTAGCTAACATTATAGGTAAAAAGCTTACTAGAAAAGCGTTAATGAATCACCCTGTAACTATTAGTCACATTTAGATCAAAAAATATAAAAATTAGAATAATATGAATAATTTACTGGTTATAAGAACTCCATTTCAAGCGTGGCTAGCAGAAAGAGTGCTAGAGAAAGAAGCAATTGATAATTTTGAGTTGATTTATTTTACGCACAATAATTCTATAGAGGATATTCATTACTACAAAAAATTATCTCTTAAGGCTAATAAGTCTGAATATATCTTTGTTTTACCGCAGAGGATTAATATTCTATTACTCATTACTTTTAAGATCCGTTCTAGGTCCTGGTATAACTACTGTCAATACAACATTATTCTTTGTGCAAGTATTGATAGTTTTTATATTACGTCTTTGATAAGGTCAAATCGTAACTGTAGATTGATAACGTTTGATGACGGTACTAGTAATATCGATACCAAAAGTTCTTATTCATATTTTCAAGAGAGTAAAAGTGTAAGGGATCGTTTTTATAGGTTTCTATTGAATGCACTATCATTGAGTCAGGTCAAGAGTTTGATTGATAGACATTATACTATGTACGATGGTTATGAAAATATAGTCGACTCTAGTAAGTTAGTTTTCTTAGATAAGCTAAAAAGACCTTCCTATAAGAAAAATAATGCGACCAAAACTTATTTTATAGGAACTCCTTTTGAAGAGATAATGAGCGATAAAGAGATAAAGAAACTAGAGGTTTTTTTAAAAAACTGGGAGTTTAGTGCGTACGTTGCTCATCCACGAGAAACAAGGTTGCTTAAAATCGGAGCCAAAACCCTAGATAAAAAAGGACAAATAGCTGAAGAAGCTATTCTAGAAGATGCAAAAGATAGCTCTATTATATTAATTGGTGGTAACTTAAGTTCAGTAATGCTAAATATTGGATATGTTTGTCAGGAAGTGAGAGTTATCCTGCCACATGAAGCAAAGATAACGCCTAATATATCTGAGATGAGTATAGAGTCTGGATTTAAAGTTACTCTTATTTAGTATAGAAGCACCTTACAGCTATAATATTGTTCAATGGAAAAACAAGTAATTAAAAGCATGATTTTCTAAAAATCTTAATTTTTTAGTTGATGAGCTATGCTGAAAAAATCGTAGAGATAAACTTGGTAAACTAATAACTCGATCAGGAGTTTATCATGACCAAGAAAATGCAGAGCTACAGTGCTGAATTTAAAGCAGAAGCGGTCAAAAAGATAGCAGCCAACAATGGTAACTTGAGTGCAACTGCTCGGCAGCTAGGGATAGCGATGCAAACGTTATCTAATTGGCAGAACAAAGCCAATCAAGGCAAGCTTAAAGGGTCTGAGCAATATGACCCACAATTAGCAACTGCGCTTGAAGAGATAAAACAGCTCAAGCGACAACTTAAAGTGGCCGAAGAGGAACGAGAGATATTAAATGAGGAGGGATAAAGCGAAGCACTGCCTCGCCCCGACGCAAGATGAGAGCTATGCTCGAATGAGGCTACCGCTTACTTTGCCAGACACAGCTCATGAAGTACGCTTTTATAAGAACTAATAGACCTCTCTTCACTGTCGCAAGCACGTGCAAGGTCTCAGCTATTAAGCCATCACGCTATTACGACTGGAAAAATCGCGACATTAGCGACCAACAGATACATCGCAACCATTGCGAGCTACTAGTTAAATTAAAGCTGCTCACAGCGAAACTCGTGAGCGCTACGGTGTTGATCGATTGCATGCAAAGCTGACAGAGCAAGGGTTTGACATTAGTTTATACATGGTCAGAAGTATCTTTGATGAACATGGCATCAAATGCCGTCGCCACAAGCGCTTTAAAGTCACCACTGATTCAAACCATAACAAGCTGATCTATCCAAACGTGCTGGATCAGAAGTTTGACGCCAGTCGACCTAATGAATCTTGGGTCAGTGATATTACTTATATCTGGACAAGCGAGGGCTGGCTATACTTAGCTGGAATTAAAGACTCATATACCAAAGAGCTGGTCGGCTACGCTATCAATAAACGCATGACAGCAGACTTAGTATGCCGTGCACTCAATATGGCAGTCCAGAATAAACGACCTAGCCGAGCGCTGATTGTGCATTCTGATAGAGGCAGTCAATACTGTAGTTGTGAGTATCACAAGATCATCAAACAATATAGGTTTACAGAATCAATGAGCGGTAAAGTCAATTGTTTCGACAACGCTCCGATAGAAAGCTTCTCGGGTGAGGAGCACTGCTCCGCAAGGAAGAATGAGCTGGTGTATCACCAAGACTATGAAACAAGAGCTCGAACCATCAACGATATCATTAAATATATCGAGCTGTATTATAACCAGACTAGAATTCAAAAGGGGTAGGCTATAAACCGCCAAGACAGATGTGGTTTGACTTTCGTCGTCAGGCTGCGTAATTAAAGTCTCCCAAGTTTGTTTCTACGGATTTGACAGCAGGGGTCAAAAATCAGGATGGATGTGAAAAATCTAAATAAATAGCTCTATAAGGTAAGCGAAATGAAAATTTTGATGGTTATAACCAGCTTAGGTGTGGGAGGTGCCGAAAAGGTAGTGACAACGCTAGCTGACCAACTTGTGAATATGGGCCACGAGGTAAATATCGCTTATTTGACAGGTGAGGCATTGGTTGTTCCAAAAAACAAAAGCATAAGAGTAATAAACTTAGAAGTCAAATCGTTCCGTAGTCTAACAGGTGGCTACCTGAAGTTGCGTAAATTGATTCATGACTTCAAACCTGATGTAGTACACAGTCATTTGGTACATGCCAATATACTTTGCCGTACCATGCGCCTATCAACGAATATACCTAGACTAATTAGCAGTGCTCATAATACCGATGAGGAGGGATGGACGAGGTTTTTAGCTTACCGTTTAACAGATAGAATCACCGATATTTCTACAAATGTCAGTGATGAAGCAGTTGAAGCCTTTATCCAAAAAAAAGCTGTGCGACGTGGAAGGATGTTAACTTTACATAATGGTATTTCTACTACCGATTTTGTTTTTTCTGAACAAGCAAGAAGCTATATTCGAAGTGAGTTAGGGGTTACAGAAGGTCAGCAGTTAATTTTAGCGGTCGGCAGACTAAATGAACAAAAAGACTATCCTAATCTTTTAGCAGCCATATCACATGTTTCTCTTAAATGTCGAAATGTTAAGTTAGCAATAGTTGGAGACGGGCCTCAACTTAATGAGCTAAAGAAATATGCGAATTCGCTTGGCCTGAATAATAAAGTCGACTTTCTTGGAATTAGGACAGACATTCCATCGTTGATGTCTGCGGCAGATGTTTTCACGTTATCTTCAGCTTGGGAAGGTTTTGGATTAGTAGTCGCTGAAGCGATGGCTTGTAATCGAGTCGTAGTTGCTACCGATTGTGGTGGCGTAAAAGAGGTAGTAGGTGATGCAGGTTTTCTGGTTCCTCCCAAAGACTCTCGTAAGCTTGCTGCTACGCTTGAACTGGCTTTGAACTTAAGTGATGATGAACGTTTAAAAATAGGTGCTAAGGCTCGTCAGAGAGTCATAAAGCACTACTCATTACCGGCCGCTGTACAAAAGTGGATGCATTTGTATTCAGCACCTATAAATGATTTGAAAACTCCTTTCTCAAGCGAAATACCGAGGTAGCTATGTGTGGCTTAAATGGTTTTTTTAATGTACATGCTAGTAGTTATTCTACTACTACTGCAATACTAAAGATGAATGATGCTCTCTATCATAGAGGTCCGGATGCTGGCGATAGTTGGCTGGATGAAACGATTGGCTTAGCTCTTGGTCATCGGCGTTTAGCCATTCTAGAGCTGTCGCCTGCAGGCGCACAGCCGATGCATTCTAATTGTGGACGATATGTGGTTGTATTTAATGGTGAGATATATAACCATCTGCAACTACGTCAACAGCTTAATCAAGAAGGCTTCTTACTCGAATGGAAAGGTCATTCAGATACCGAGACTATGCTCGCTTGTTTCGTAGCTTGGGGTATAGAGAAAACACTACAAGCTATGGTAGGTATGTTTGCCATTGCTCTATGGGATGAGCAAACAAAACTCCTGACTCTAGCTAAGGATAGGATGGGTGAAAAACCTCTATATTGGGGTTGGCAGGGCGATAGTTATTCTTTAGTTCTGAATTAAAAGCTTTAAAAGCACCCCCGATGTTCATAGCAGACATTGATTGTGATGCAATCACTTTACTGTTGCGTCACAACTGCATCCCTGCTCCTTATAGTATTTATCAAGGCATTAAAAAGTTGCGACCTGGTTATTGGTTACAATTACCCTTAGCAGAATTGGAAACAGCTAAAATAGCGGTACCCAAGGCCTACTGGCGTTTTAATACGGTAGTTGAATCAGGGCTACAAAATCCTTTTACGGGCAGTCCAGAGCAAGCGGTTGATATTTTAGAATCAGCACTTGTGGAGAGTATTGGCAGTCAAATGCAATCAGATGTTCCACTTGGTGCTTTTTTAAGCGGTGGTATAGATAGCAGTACAGTAGTTGCATTAATGCAGGCGCAAAGCGAGCGGCCAATTAAGACTTTTACTATTGGTTTTGAGGATGAGGCATATAACGAAGCAACGCATGCAAAAGCTGTGGCTAAGCACATTGGTACCGAACATACTGAGCTTTATATAACCCCTAAAGATGCTTTATCAGTGATACCGAAGTTATCATCTATATACTGTGAGCCATTTTCAGATAGCTCACAAATCCCGACCTTTTTAGTCAGTCAGTTAGCAAGTGAGCATGTGACGGTTGCCTTAAGTGGTGACGGGGGTGATGAGCTATTTGGAGGCTACAATCGCTACCTCATGGCTCAGCAAGTTTGGAATAAAAATCGTAAACTGCCTAGACCAATAAGAAGATTGGCGTCGACGACACTGACTGCTTTCGCACCCAAGAGCTGGGATGCTATGTTCACAACACTTAATCCTATTCTCCCTAAAAAATTACGGTTGAGTGCTCCTGGTGATAAGGCTCACAAGCTAGCAGGTGTGCTAAATATTGATAGTGAACAGGATTTTTACCAGTCATTGACCAGTCATTGGCAGCAGCCTGAGATGTTAGTCATAGGTGCAAAAGAGCCTAGTACTTTGATAAGTGACATAAATTGTTGGCCGCAGACAGATAGCTTTCAACATGCGATGATGGCTATGGACGCACAGACTTATATGACTGATGATATTTTGGTAAAGGTTGATCGCGCTGCTATGGCTAATAGCTTAGAGACGCGAGTGCCGATGCTCGATCATCGTATTGTTGAATTAACCTGGAAAATGCCATTATATTACAAAATACGGAATGGGGAAGGTAAGTGGTTGCTGAAGCAGGTGCTATTTCGTCATGTCCCTCGCCAATTGATTGAACGACCTAAAATGGGGTTTAGCCTACCTTTACACGATTGGTTACGAGGCTCATTACGGGATTGGGCTGAAGCATTATTAGATGAAAGGCTGTTATTAGAGCAAGGTTATTTTTATCCCGCACCCATACGTATGATGTGGACAGAACACCTGAGTGGTAAATATAATCATCAAGATCAACTCTGGAATATATTAATGTTCCAAGCTTGGCTTGAGACCCAGTGATTTATATGGGCAGCAAAATTATGATTATATTTATTTTTTTGAATGTATACAATTATTAGACTACAATCAGCAAGACACCTTTTAAAACGTAGTCGTACAAAGCCAGTAGGTTAAATTAGAATTTAGAATAATACCCCAATATTATAATCACAACAGTCCCTCGATAGTAGCCGAAACAGACATGTAATTTTAATTTTTTATTAAAAATATAGAGACAAACTAATGTCAGACCCAAATTGGATTTATACGTATGGATTTTTAGGTATCAGACTTTTTGAGTTACCTAGTCTGCTGATATGTTTGTTGCTAATTGTTACTGTCGGATACAAGTTCAGAGTTCCATCTAATTATCAAATAGTATTGGGGTTGCATTGTCTAATTCCATTTTTCTTAAATGATTTTTTGTTCAGTACGTCTTATATGCCAGACCAGTTTAGATACTGGCGCGGAGTCAATGCAATCAGATCTGGAGAACTGGGTTTGATTGAAGCATTCACAGGTGGTGATAATGTCTTTCAAGCCAGTGCTATGCTTGCACTGTTACCATTTCCAGCTCCTGTTTCTCCTATTAGTTTAGGATTCTATAATACTTTTCTCTATATCGTTTTGTTCTTCGTTTTGTATGTTAAAAACATTTTTACAAAAGTATCAATATGGTTCTATCTGTTGTTTCCAAGCATGGCTCTATACACAGCGCTAAGCTTGCGAGAAACTCTCATTCTATTTTTTATGTTGCTAACTATTGTCTATGCACGTGAGTCTAAGATACTTAAAAGTATTTTATTTATTATTCCTTTATACCTAATTAAATTCCAGAACTTCTTTATTTTAGGTCCTATTGTGTGGATGTATTTTATTTTTAATGTGGCCAAAAAGGGTATGGGGTTAGCAAAAGTAGTAATTATAAGCCTGATTAGCCTAGCTGGATTGCTTCTTTCTGCTCCGATAGCGATCCCTCAAATTAATCATTTTAGGGCCGCTATGTTTGTAGAAGATGGAGGTAAAGCTGAAGAAATCATGCTTATTTCTGGCGCAGGCGAGTTTGTCGTTGAAGGTTTGACGTCAGGTATTTACTTTTTGTCTAAACCATTTATATGGGAAGCGAGCGGCGCTTTACCTTTGATTCAGTCATTTGAAAATTTATTTATACTTGCTATTTTGTTTCTGATAACACGTAAAGCTTGGATGAAAAGTCCTGACAAGCTTGCTTTTTGGTTATTATTTATGGCTTTATCCATGTCTGTATATGGCTTAGTTGTATTCAACTATGGGACAGCTGTTCGTTATAGATATCCATTCGTTATGATATATGTACTGTTCGTATGTGCAGACTGCGAAATTCGCACAATATTTCCTAGTGAGAAACTTCCAAATAAGAACCCAATTCCTAAAATCAATCAGTAAGAATTCTTAACCACCTCTCTCAAAGGTATAAATATAAATTATTTATGTCTTTCTATTGTAATTAGTATGAAAACTACCTATAGTATATTTATATATGTGAATATATAAATATACTTTGAGTCGAATTTTAGTTTGCAGTACTAATAATGCTATTCATGGCTATTCTCTTTATACGATTTAAATAACTAAGCTGAAAAACTATGCCTAAGAGAAAAAGGTTTCTAATATTTTCTAACTGTTTGCATAATGTATTGAATTTTAGAGGCAAGCTTTTGGAATGCATTGCTCAATTAGGATATGAGATACATATCGTTGCTCCTGTCTTAGAGAAATATACTGCAGACCATAATGAGTTTATAGGTCGTGGATATCATGTTCATCAGATTGCTATGCAAAGAACTGGAACTAACCCAGTTAAAGATATAAAAACCTTTTTTCATAGTTATCAGATATTAAATAGAATCAAACCAGAATATGTACTCTCTTACACTGTAAAGCCTATGGTGTATGGAACGTTAGCAGCATGGCTGGCTAAAGTACCTTATCGTTTTGTGTTGATATCAGGATTAGGTTATACCTTTCAGCAAGTAGAAGAGACCAACAAGCGTAGTATTTTTCAAAAATTTGTACATGTGCTTTACCAACAAGCATTAACAAAGTCTTCTAAGGTGTTTTTTCAAAATAACGATGACTTAAATTTATTAAAAAAACTGAATATAGTTCAACCAATCATTCCCACAGTAGTAGTGAACGGCTCAGGGGTGGATTTAAATGATTTCAATGTATCTCCATTACCTAGGAATGAGTCAGGGGGCGTCAAGCCATCCTTTTTGTTGATTGCTAGACTGCTCAAAGATAAAGGGATAGTGGAATATGTCGAAGCATCCAAACAGATAAAGAGAGAATATTCTGATGCCGAATTTCATCTAGTAGGCTCAATAGATGAAAACCCAGCAGCCATTGAGCAAGCACAGTTAGATCAATGGATAGCAGATGGCGACATCATCTATTGGGGTCAACTTAAGGATGTGCGTCCTGCCATAGCGGCCAGCTCAGTCTATGTATTGCCGTCTTATCGCGAGGGTACATCACGCTCTGTGTTAGAGGCTATGTCAATGGGACGAGCTATTATTACGACGGATGCTCCAGGGTGTAGGGAGCCTGTGACCAATGGTATAAATGGTTATTTAGTTCCCGTCCAAGCCATTGATGAGTTAATAGATGCCATGCGTCAGTTCATAGAGCATCCCAATCTTTATGAGCAAATGGGGTCGGCCTCTAGAGGTATTGCGGTCGATAAGTATGACGTTAAAAAGGTAAACGCTCATATGATAGTGGAGATGGGTTTAGGTTAGATTTTTATATCGAAATATATCTCTTAAGCATCGTTTTAGGAAATACATAGTCTAATTATTTTTTATCTTGGAAGCTACTTTACCTTATATATATTCGTTTATAAGGATTTATTTATTTAAAATTTGCTATATATAAGAAAAGCATTATGGGTTTGGGTATATCGTGAACTGCTCTACATAGGAGGTATAAAATGCTTAAAAGGATGTTCGACGTGAGTGTAGCTCTAATGGCCTTATTTTTAATGCTGCCTATTTTTATATTGGTGGCATATAAAGTTAGGAAGAATTTTGGAGCACCTGTGTTATTTCGTCAAGCTCGGTCTGGCCTTGATGGTAAAACATTTGAGATTATTAAATTTCGGACAATGAGCGATGATAAAGATTCTGAAGGCCATCTCTTGCCGGATGAGTATCGTCTTACAGATTTTGGTAAGCAACTTCGAGCGAGTAGCTTCGATGAATTACCCCAACTATGGAATGTTCTCAAAGGTGACATGAGTATAGTAGGACCGCGGCCTCAGCTTATAGAGTATTTACCATTATATAGTGAAGAGCAGTTTAAGAGGCACTTAGTGAAACCAGGAATCACTGGTCATGCCCAAATCAATGGTCGTAATAACATCAGTTGGGAAAAACGCTTTGAGCTTGATATTTGGTACGTTAATAATCAATCGATGTGGTTAGATATTCAAATATTATTCAAAACAGTGGGGCTGGTTATTAAAAAGCAAGGTATTTGTGCAGAGGGAGAAGCTACAATGAGTCGATTTACTGGTAATAAACAACGAAGATATAAAGTTATAAACGCTAATGTTAGAAGAAGCCTTCTAAGATATCGACGTCTTAATAGGCATTTTTCAGAGCGTGATATCGATATTTAGTTTGGTATTAAAAAATAAGATGTATAAATACCATGCTTTATTAGAAGAGTATTCAGTTATATAAATTACCTGCCGCTTATAGAAGCGGTGGTTGCTTAATCAGTTTGTAAAAATTATTGAATACCTAAAGTCGGTCTATTAGGATTTAATAGCTCGACTTTTTTATGGCCATGTTATTAATTTTTAATTAAGGCCTTTGAATAGGGTGCTAGGATTTTTTAGCCCAGACAGGTACAATATCAGTCTCAATTAACGGTCAAAAAGAATTGACCGAGCATAAGACAGGCATGCAAAGATACTGCAGGCGCTGTCTTTACTTTTTTTATCGCACCCTTTATTGGAGTTACTATGTCAATTGCGTCTATTACGTCAACTGCCCAAGGATCTGCTACCGTTTTGGACGGTAAAGCACTTGCTAAACAAATAGAACAGCAACTGAGTACGCGTGTAGACGCTATTAAAGCTAAGACAGGACGTACCCCAAGCCTAGCGACGATATTGGTCGGTGACGATCCTGCGTCTGCGACTTATGTGCGTATGAAGGGCAATGCTTGTAAGCGTGTCGGTATGGATTCTATTCGCGTTGAAATGCCAAGTGCGACAACGACTGCAGAGCTGATGGCAAAAATAGACGAGCTTAATAGCAATCCAGACGTTCATGGTATTTTACTGCAGCACCCAGTACCGGCTCATATCGATGAACGTGCTTGCTTTGAGCAGATTGACTTGGCAAAAGACGTCGATGGTGTGACCTGTCT
>NZ_CAJHBF010000036.1:0-18169 GCF_904846565.1 Psychrobacter sp. CMS30
GTCTATCAACGGGTTGTATCAATACTTTACTACAGTATGGTACGGACGAGCAAAAAGCGACTTACTTACCTAAATTGGTCGAAGGCACTTGGGCCGGTACCATGTGTTTGACTGAGCCACAGTGTGGTACCGATTTAGGACAAGTTAAATCAAAAGCCATCCCGCAAGATGACGGTACTTATAAAATTAGCGGTACTAAGATTTTCATCTCAAGCGGTGAGCATGACTTAACCGATAACATCGTTCACATCGTTTTAGCCCGTCTACCAAATGCGCCAGAAGGCACGCGCGGTATCTCACTATTTATCGTACCAAAATTCTTGCCAACTACTGAAGGCGAATCAGGCGAGCGTAACGGCGTAGCTTGTGGTTCTATTGAACACAAAATGGGTATCAACTCATCATCAACCTGTGTCTTAAACTTTGATGACGCGGTTGGTTACTTAATCGGTGAGCCAAACAAAGGTCTAAAAGCCATGTTCACCTTTATGAACACCGCCCGTATCGGTACTGGTATCCAAGGTCTAGCGCACACTGAGCTGTCTTTCCAAAACGCCCTACCATATGCGAAAGACCGTCGCTCTATGCGTACCTTATCAGGTACCAAAGACCCTGAGAAAGTTGCTGATGCGATCATTCATCATGCTGACGTTCGTCGTATGCTATTGACCCAAAAAGCCTTTGCTGAAGGTGGTCGCTCGATGATTTATCACTCAGCACGCTATGCCGATAAAATGTCGCAAGGCGTTGCCAACGGTGATGATGCTGAGTTTGAAAAATGGGATGATAAATTAGGCTTCTATACGCCTATCCTAAAAGGCTTCTTAACTGAGCTTGGTATCGAAGCGGCAAAACACGGTCAGCAAATCTACGGTGGTCACGGCTATATCAAAGAATGGGGCATGGAGCTTATCGCTCGTGATGCTCGTATCGCCACTATGTACGAAGGTACCACTGGCGTCCAAGCGCTTGATTTGCTAGGTCGTAAGGTTATCTTACAGTCTAAAGGTAAAATCATCCGTGATTACACCTCAAGCATCATGAAATGGTGTGGCGAGTACGCGCTTGATAAAGACATGCGTAAATTCGTTTGGGCACTGACCAAACTATGTGCTGAGTGGAACACTTTGACGGTACGCTTGATGCTGATGGCACGTAAAGACCGTGAAATCATCTCAGCGGCTTCAGACGATTTCTTGATGTACTCAGGCTATGTAATGATGGGTTATCACTGGGCGCGTATGGCGGCTGTCGCTTATGACAAGCTTAAAAATGGCGGCACTGAGTCTCCAGAATTCTACAAAGCCAAAATCCAAACCGCTGAATTCTATTTCGATAAACTGTTGCCACGTACTTCAGGTCACGCTGAAGCCATGGTTGCACCAAGCGATAGCATGACAGCGATGAAGATTGAGAACTTTGCTTTCTTAGATTAAAATTATGACTAAGATTGCAAACGCATTAATTGACTGATTAATTGGTTAATTAATAATTGATAAGAAAAGCGCCTATTATTTAGGCGCTTTTTTATGCTTAACTGAAAGTTAGAAAGTACTAGAACTGGAAATACTAAAGCTAGAAATACAGTCAATTCAAAATACAGTCAATACGTTATTATCCTCGTGCTGTCGGGATAAATTTTTCTTGCTTGCTGTTCGCAAGCGTGATAGAGGCTACAAAAAACTTATCCCACCAGCAGTTTGCATCGGTTTTACATCGAATAGACTACAGAAAATAGATAACAGACTTAGTTAGGAGACGACGATGTTTGCCATTAATAACAAAACTACTTTATTAAGCGCACGAGTGATAAAAACACTGTTGCTTAGTGCGACGTTAATAGGCGTTAGCGCAAATAGTACGTTGGCTAAAAGTAGCGACAGCCCTATTCATTTTGCGAAAGGTACTATTACTAGTACGGTGACTGGTAAATTAAAACCTAATGAAAACGAACGCTGGTATCGCTTTGATGCCAACAGTTGGCAATATACCATTATTAATATTGCGCCACTTGCGGGCACGCCTGAGACGGCCAATGTCGGCGTATTGCATATGCCAAACGGTACGCAAGATGGCACCAAAGGCGGTATCATTTATCAAGGCTGCTTACCCGCAACCGGAGAATATCGCTTACGTATCGCCCGTAATCTAATGGCCACTCAAGGTAAAACAGCAGGTTATAAGGTTGAGGTAATGATATTACCTAAATATGCCAGTGAATCCTTATGCAAGTCTTTATAAGTTTATCAAAATACTAACGATATACTAGCGACGGAAAAGCGCGTAGTAAATACTCGTAAGCACTCATAAGCAGCCATTAGTCATCAAGCATTTTCTTATGATAAATCGCGCTGATTTCTTCCACCTCAACACAGATTTGTATGCCTACGCGCCCTGATTGCTCGGCATCTAATGCCTCTTCTATAGCAGCCGTTAATAACTCGGCGAGCTGATGGCGTATGACCTCGTCACGGCCGTTCATTATCTTTAGATACGCATAAACAAAGCCATTAACTTGCTCATCGTCTGCAATACCAACCAAAAACGTCTCAATCGGTACGATACGCGCTTTGATATCAGCTGGCTTAGCAAAATGCCCACTGTCCCATAATGCTTGATTTAATGCTTTAAGAAATGACGCTTCATGAGCAATCGTGACATTGGGCGTTACTTGAATGGTTAAATGCGGCATTGGTAAAATCCTTAAAAAAGTAGCAAAACTTGTTAAACACTAATCATCGACAATATCTGCAAAGCGCGCCGCAAGGGTGGTTGCCAATTGCTCAGGCGGCAGTTCAATCTCCAAACCTCGGCGGCCGCCACTGACATAGATACTACTTTGCTCTTGCGCCGAGGCATGTATGAGAGTCGCTAAGCGCTTTTTTTGACCTAAAGGACTGACACCGCCGAGCACATAGCCGGTAGTTCGTTCGACTTGCTTGGGGTCGGCCATTTGCACTTTTTTGCAGGGCAGCATTTTATGAGCAGATAGCGCCTTGGCCATTTTTTTGAAATTTAAAGTTTTATCCACGGGTAAAATAGCCACCGCCAGCACGCCAGTATCGGTTGTGACCACCAAGGTTTTAAACACACGCTCGGCAGCAATGGCCAGTTTTTCAGCGGCTTCCAAACCAAAAGATGCAGCATTACTGTCGTGAGTATATTCGTGTAATTTATAATCAAGGTGACGTTGTTTGGCAAGTTTAATAGCAGGAGTCATAATGTTTTAGCTTCGATAAAGAAAGGGTAGAGAATAAATTTTAAAAAGATTTAAACAACAATGTACGATTTCATTTTAATTCTGGCTTAATCTTATCGCTAGTTTAGCAGATATAGTATTGCGCGAAATGGTTGATATTTCTACCTATGACTTCAAGTAATTGCGCCTCTCAATAGTAATCTTAGCTGATAAATTCTCTGGTGACATTGTTAATATTAACAGTATATACAGACACCATATATCGCTTTGATGGCTTTTATGGCATCATAAGCGCAACACATTTGACTAATTTTGATACTCATTATGATACCGAAGTTCTTAAAAAAACGGATTTTTAAAGCGCCCGTAACGACTGGCGATGCGGCAGCTACTAAAGACTTAGACAGCGATATCAGCCCAGTCGTGCAAAAGCCTTATTCTAATGCCCCGATTAATCAGCTATATCGTAAGCTCTCGGGGCAGATGCTTGATGTTGCCGTCAAGCCAAAGCTATTGGGCGAATTGCCTGAGTTTGATGACGACGACAACATTCTCAGATTTTATGTGCTGCAAGACTATTCGCGCTCCAACAGTATTTTGATTGACCTGCAAACACAAGAGCATAATCTGCCACCCGCATTGGTCGGTGTACAAGATATTGCCCACGATATTAAAGAAAACGCGGCGATTATATTTTTACATCATCCGCATGCCAAAGACAGCCAACTGTCACCTCGCCTATCGCGCTTGGTCTCTGCCGTTTTACAGCATCCAGAATTAAAGGTGCGTTTGGTGCCAGTCTCCATCCTGTGGGGACGCGCGCCAGAAAAAGAAGACTCGTTATTTAAGCTTTTGACTGCCGATAACTGGCAAGACCCCAGTATCACCAAGCAGCTATTTAATATCGGCGTGATGGGACGCGATACCTTTGTCCAATTCCATCCACCGCAAGATTTGCGTACCCTTATCAATGATAGTCTTAAAGGCGATGGCGAAGGATTCTCTGTCTTTGATTCAGTAGCCAGCGATTTAAAAGACAGTCTTGCACAAGATACTTTATTAAAAGACCGTTTATTAAAGGACACTTTATTAAAAGAAGGTGCTTTAGAAGATAGCGAATTAACAGCTAATATTCTAAATGACAGCGCTGCAAAGAATAGCAACAGTATCACAAATGAAGTCGATGAAGCGCCAAGCTATGCCATGGTTGCCGCAGCGGATGGCAACCGTGAATTGGTGCGCTCATTGCAACAACAGCTTAATATTTATTTAGACAAACAGCGTGCCAGTATGCTTGGCCCTGATTTGTCAGACAGACGCAACTTGGTCGACAAGTTGGTATATTCGCCAGCTATTAAAAACGCCATAGAAGCCGAAGCTGAGGCCTCTGGTATCAGCGTCCGTGAAGCCCGTGCCTTGGCAAAAGGCTATGCCAATGAGATGGTCAATGACTATTCGCACTCTATTGTGCGTGGTTTTTATAAATTCCTTACTTGGCTATGGACGCAACTTTATGATGGCGTCGAAGTGCATCACTTTGAGCGTGTACGCGAGCTGGCAGCAGATTACGAGCTGGTTTATGTACCTTGTCACCGTAGCCATGTCGACTACCTGCTGCTGTCTTATGTCATCTATAAGCGCGGCCTGAGTATTCCTTATGTTGCTGCTGGTGACAATTTAGATGTGCCAGTATTAGGGCCGTTATTGCGCGGCGCGGTTGCCTTTTATATTCGTCGTAGCTTCCGTGGCAATGCGCTTTATACCGCGGTACTCCGTGAGTATATGCATACCCTCATCACCCGTAACACACCGATTGAGTACTTTATCGAGGGTGGACGCTCGCGTTCAGGACGCTTATTACCGCCAAAAATGGGTATGCTGGCGATGACTGTCCATAGTCAATTACGTCACTCTGAGAAGCCGGTGGTATTTATACCGACTTATATTGGTTACGAGCGCATCATGGAAGGCGGTACCTATGTCGGTGAGCTAAAAGGCAAACCAAAAGAGTCTGAATCATTAATAGGCTTATTGAAAGTTGGGCGTAAGATTGAGCGTATCTTTGGCAATGTGCATCTAAGTTTTGGCACACCGCTGCACCTTAGCGATTTTATGCAAAAGTTTGATGTACCAGCCAATAGCCTGCCTGCCGATCGCACCGATACCCCGCTCGATGATAAAGCCAGCGCCATGGTTGATAATATCGGCGTCAAAGTCATGCAGCATATCAATAAAGCAGCGGTTATCACCCCTGTATCCCTATTGTCGTTGGTATTATTATCCGCACCGAAATCGGCGCTTGACGAAGATATTTGCCGCGAGCAAATTGCTTTGTATCAAGGCTTAGCTCAGCAGCTACCTTACTCAGCTGATACCGTCATCACCGATATGTCGCCGCAGCAAATCATCGATTATGGGATTAAGCTAAAGCTTATCGAGCGTAGACCGCATATCTTAGGTGATATCATTCAGATTGCCGGCAAGCAAGCTGCTCTGCTTAGCTATTTCCGTAACAATATCCTGCATGTCTTTATTTTATTATCATTCCTATCGGCCTTAGTAGCACGTAATGGTCGCATCGAACGCAGTCGTCTAAATAGCATTGCCGAACAATTATATCCGTTCCTTCAAAGTGAGCTGTTCCTATACTATCCAGCCCACGGTCTGACAGAAACGCTCAACAAAAAAGTCGATAGCCTGCTGGCAAATGGCCTGATTGTAGAATTGAGCGATGGCATGCTGAGCGTCCCTGAGACAAATAGTAAATGCTATCAGCAGCTACAAGTGCTGGCGACGCCTGTTGAACAAAGCCTTGAGCGTTACTTTATGACCCTTGCTTTACTTGCCCAGCAAGGCTCAGGCAATCTGACCGAAAACGAAGTCGTTGACCTCTGTCATCTGCTTGGACAGCGTTTGTCGGTACTGTATGCCGATGATATTCCTGACTTTTTTGACCGTGCTTTATTTACCAGCTTTATCAGTGCCTTGACTCGTCTTGACTACTTGCAGAAGGATGAAGAAACGGGCATCTTAACCTTTGATCAGCGTATCGACCTTATTGCCCATCATGCAAAATATGTATTAAGTCCTGATATGATGCAAATCTTGCAGCAAGTTGCCAGTCTCAATGAAGAAGAGATTGCCCACGCCATTACTGAGATTAGTAATAAGAAGCAGCGTAAATTTGGTCGTAAGCGTTAATTTATAGCCAGCTAAATTCAATTATTTAGCAAAAAAAAGACCTCTAATCAATTAGAGGTCTTTTTTATATCAATTTTAAATTTCTAAACAGCCAATTTTTTATCAGCTGTTAAATAGCTACCTTAGGTAGATGTCCTAGGTACTAATCTTTTTATACTTCATACGCTTAGGACTGGCGTCATCACCCATGGTCTTTTTACGATAGGTTTCAAACTCAGAATAGTTACCATCGAACCAAACTGGGCCTTCATCTTCAAATGCCAAGATATGGGTTGCGATACGGTCAAGGAACCAGCGATCATGCGACACGACCATGACGGTACCTGGGAATACTTGAATCGCATCCTCTAGCGCACGTAAGGTTTCGATATCCAAATCGTTTGATGGTTCATCAAGGAGCAAGACGTTAGCGCCTTGTTTTAGCGTCTTAGCAAGCTGCAAGCGGTTACGCTCACCACCTGATAATTGACCAACGTGCTTTTGCTGGTCTGAGCCTTTAAAGTTAAAGCGACCGATATAAGCGCGGCTTGGCGTTGTATAGTCGCCAACCGTGATGATATCTAGGCCGTCAGACACTTCTTCCCAAACGGTTTTACTGTCATCTAAGTTGTCACGTACCTGACCAACATAAGCGACTTTGACACTTTCACCCAATTCGACTGAACCAGTATCTGGCGTATCACGTTCGGTAATCATGTTAAATAGCGTGGTTTTACCCGCACCATTTGGACCAATAATACCGACGATAGCGCCCGCTGGCACGTTAAAGCTAAGATTTTCATAAAGCAAACGATCGCCAAACGATTTAGAGATATCGTTGACTTCGATGACTTTATTACCCAAACGAGGACCCGGTGGAATATAAATCTCAGAGGTCTCGTTACGCTTTTGGAACTCTTGTGAGTTCAATTCTTCAAAACGCTGGACGCGAGATTTAGACTTGGCTTGTTGGCCTTTTTGGTTTTTACGAATCCAATCAAGCTCTTTTTTCAGTGCTTTAGCAAACGATTCTTCTTGCTTATTCTGCTGCTCTAGACGGGTGTTCTTTTGCTCGAGCCACTCAGTATAGTTGCCTTCGTACGGATAGCCATGACCGCGGTCAAGCTCCAAAATCCACTGAGCAACGTTATCCAAGAAATAACGGTCATGGGTAATGGCAACGATGGTACCGCTGTAGTTCTGTAAGAACTGCTCTAACCATGCGACAGATTCGGCGTCCAAATGGTTAGTCGGTTCGTCAAGTAACAGCATATCTGGGCGTGATAATAGCAGGCGGCATAGTGCCACACGGCGTTTTTCACCACCTGATAGTTTGCTAACATCAGCATCCCAAGGTGGCAGACGCAAGGCATCAGCCGCTTTTTCTAACTGAGTATTTAAGTTATGCGCATCCCACGCTTGAATGATATCTTCCATCTTGCCCTGTTCTTCAGCAAGCTTATCAAAGTCTGCATCGGGTTCCGCGTATTCAGCATAAATAGCATCTAAACGAGCAAGCGCATCTAACGCTTCACGCATACCGTCTTCGACGTTACCACGCACGTCTTTGCTGTCGTCAAGCTGTGGTTCCTGCGGCAAATAACCAATTTTGGTGCCAGTTTGCGCACGTGCTTCACCACTAAATTCCGTATCCACGCCCGCCATAATGCGTAGCAAGGTTGATTTACCTGAACCGTTAATACCTAGGACACCGATTTTGGCGCCAGGGAAAAACGATAGGTTGATGTTCTTTAAGATTTCACGCTTAGGTGGAACAAGTTTTGACACGTTGTTCATCGTGTAAATATATTGAGCCATTAACACTCCGATAGACTGCATAGACGAGGCTAGCAAACCCTATTCAGCAATAATGCCAAATGGACTGCGCCTCAAAAATCAGGGTTATAAATTGTCTGTCATTATCGCATTGTGGCGCAACCCCTGCAAGCTAACAGGCTGTTTTACCTGTCGTTTTGCGCCTTTTAACTTTTTTTGCGGTCTTTTTGCTGATAGCAGTCTGTTTTATTAACTATCTACGCTAAAACTTTTCTTAAAAACCCATTCATTACAAACCCTTGTAGCAATACTTAAGGTAAAGTAAATCTATTAACATTTACCCTATCTAGCCTTACGGTTGATGACTAGAAAATTTGCTTAAAAAAGCCCACAATAAGCAGAGTAAGCTATTAATGATAAGAGCTAACTTGATAAAAAATAGCTTAGTCATACAAATTAGCAGGTGCAAGTTTAATAATCACGGTTTAATAAGTACCATTAAATTAATAAGCGTAAAAGCACTAGCTATGAACAATTATAAATATTAATAACGGAGATTTTTTATGAGTAATGATAATAGCAAACCAGTAGATATCACCCATGACGAGCAAGCAAAGCGTTTTGAGACCTCAATCGATGGTCATACCGGATATATCAGCTATCAAGAGCGTGACGATAAATTGGTTTATGACCATACTATCGTTCCGCAAGAATTGGGCGGTCGCGGTGTCGGTTCAGCCTTGGTCAAACACGCCTTAAACTATGCACGTGATAATAATAAAAAAGTCGTGCCACAATGCTCTTTTGTGGCTTCATATATTGATAAGCACCCTGAATATCAGGACTTGCTTTAATCTAAGATGAGTAAGTAAGCTCAGGCAATCATTACGGCTTTATGGCTAAAGCGATGCTATAAAATAAAAATTGCGCGTTAAAAGCGATTGTTATTTATCGCTACAACCTTACGATATTTTAAGCATTAATGACCTACTATTACCCTCCTATTTATCTGATGTTCTTTATTATATTTTTGCCTACAAATATATAATAAGAGATTAGAAATAGGTGGGTTTTTTGCCCTATACTGCTTATATTATTGATGGCTGATATTGTTTGATATTTATATCAGTTATCAGTCGTTAACATAAGACGGCTATCATAAAGTAACTGGCATAAAGTAACTGGCATAAAGTAATTAGCATAAAACAGTTCCTAGACAGCAAACTTGTCATCAAACCCTCCACTATAATAATAAAGGATATCACCATGAGTAGTTTATCTAATCAACAAGTTGATTTGCAGTTGGAAGAACTGCCAGGCTGGCAGCGCGATGGTAATGCTATCGTAAAAACCTACCACTTTGGCGATTTTGTTGAAGCCATGAGCTTTATGAATCAAGCAGCTTTTCATGCTGAAGCATTAGAGCATCATCCTGAATGGAGTAATACCTATAATGTGGTCGAAGTTCGCCTGACTACTGGTGATACCGGCGGCATTACTAGCCATGATGTTCGTTTGGCAAAACGAATGGAGCATATCATCCAGCCCAAAAGCTTTTAGCAATATAGTCCAGAGCGCATACAGTATTTGAAAATATCTAACTTTTAAAAGTACTTAAATTTTGACCATAAAAAAAGTCCTCTATTGAGGACTTTTTCTTGTTATGAGCATGAATACTTAAAATCTAAGCAGTCACTGTTCTCTATTACATACGGCGACTAACAAATGCGACAATGAATAGAATCACAGCAATAGCTAGTAGAATGTAGGCAAAGTTTGCAGATAGGCCAGCAACACCGCCGAATCCTAGGAAACTTGCAATTAACGCGATTACGGCAAAAATAATAGCCCAACGAAACATAATAATTCTCCTCAAATAATAGTTTAAAAACGAAATACTAAGACCGCTTTGGTAAACACCAACAATCCCTTTATCAGTTAAATCGTCTTACCTTAATAGTCTTCATCATCCAATATTTTACTTTTTGTTTTAATACTGAACGGCTTACGAATATAGATTAGCAATGATTGGCTGTAGAAAACGTTCATTTTGGTAATAATGTCGATAGGTTATGTAAACTTTGTAGCAAATCTTACCATTTTGCAGTTTTTACTTGGCTTTTGAAGACTTATGTGTAGAGATAGTGAACGTTTGCTTATACTCAGCTGTTTTTATGAGAAAATTGGCAGTAATTTTCAACTCTATACTTTAGTATTTCTACAGGTTTTCATTTAAAGCCATTAATTAGTAAAACCGCTTCTTAGTAAAAGTTGCTTATTGAAGATAAATTAGCAAAACCACTTAGCGATATTTTTTAGAACAAGCATTTAATAATAAGCGTTTAATAAACAACATCTAACAACAACGACCTAATAAGGAAGATAAATATGAATACGGATACTTCAAACCCTAGCAATGCAGCAAATGATAAGCCTTCGACTTCTGGCGACAAACGCCCTTATGCAGTGGTTCTTTACGGAGCAACCAGCTTTGTTGGACAGATTACAGCGCACTATTTAACAGAGTTTTTATCGAATGCTAAAGACAAAAATGGCGCAAACGTTACTTGGGCGATAGCCGGTCGTGATGAAGAAAAACTCAATAAGCTGCAATCTAAACTTGCTAGCAAAGTCGATATTATCATTGCGAATAGCGACAATGCGGCGAGCCTCGATAAAATGACCAAGCAAACCCAAGTTATTATCTCAACCGTTGGTCCTTACCTAAAATATGGCGAGCCTTTGGTTAAGTCTTGCGCGGAAAACGGTACCGATTATGTCGATCTGACCGGTGAAGCTATCTTTATCAAAGACATGATGGATAAGTATCAGGATACGGCAAAGCAAAGCGGCGCGCGTATCGTCAACTCATGTGGCTTTGACTCTATCCCATCAGATTTGGGCGTTTACTTTACCCAGCAGCAAGCAGAAGAAAAATTCGGCAGCGCCTGTGATGTGATTCATATGCGCGTCAAAGCAGCAAAAGGCGGCTTATCGGGCGGCACGATTGCCTCGATGGCGACTATCTTTGAAGAAGTCGGTCAAGATAAATCCCGCCGTAAGCAAGTAGCAAATCCTTATTTACTCAACGATGATAAAGATGCGCCAAACGTGCGCCAAGCCAATGTCAGCAAACCTGAATACGATGACGAGCATAAGCGCTGGCTGGCACCCTTTGTGATGGCAAGTATCAATACTCGCATCGTGCATCGCAGTAACCAACTCCTGGGCTATGAATATGGTCGCGACTTTAAGTATGACGAAGCAATGTGGATGAAAGATGGCCTTAAAGGCAAGCTATCAAGCTATGCAATGAGTGCAGGCTTATTAGGTTTTGCCACTGCCATGATGATTACGCCAAGTCGCGAGCTTTTATCTAAGCACGTATTGCCTAAATCAGGCTCGGGTCCTTCTAAAGAAGAGCAAGAAAATGGCTATTTTGATATTCGTCTATTTGGCCAGACCGCCGATAAAGATAGCATCAATACTAAAGTCACCGGTGACAAAGATCCTGGTTATGGCAGCACCTCGCGTATGTTGGCCCAAGCAGCATTATGCTTAGCACAGGATATTAGCAAAGAAGAGGTTGGTGGCGGTTTTTGGACGCCCGCCTCCGCCATGGGCGATAGCTTATTAACACGTTTAGAAGCGCACGCTGGTCTTAGCTTTGAAGTCGTCGATGCTTAATAACATTCATGCTTAAAACCAAAGTAATGTGATTTTAATTAATATAGTAATGACCGCCTCTTAGTAATAAGAGGCGGTTTTTTTATTGCCTATCTGTTTTCGGCTTATTTTTTATCTGACAATAACCATACAGTAGTTGCACAAAATCACCTATAAACATCCATCTGTTAGACTTTTAATTTATGTACTACTGAATCAACGCTTGTTTAGTTGGTATTCTCCCCTCTAGATTTTTATAACTGCTTTAATTTGGCTTATAAAACTCTTTATCCAATTCGATCATGATAATCGCTTACTGGTTATCATGATTTTATTTTTCCTATAGATTAGATGTTAGTTATATTAAATATATAGATTCAAAATATTAAATAAATCTCGATATTTGGCTGTTATATACCTCTGTTATATACAGCACGCAAAATAAGCGTCAAGTTTGAAATGCTTTAAACTGACATGATAAGACTATAAATTAAGGAATTAATTCATGAAAAAAAGTACTTTATCTTTATCGCTACTCATTGGCGCTGCACTCACTATCCCAAGTTTGGCTATGGCAGCACCTGCTGATAAAGCAGCAGCAGAGAAGCAAACGGCGGTCGCTGCAACCACACTTGAGACTGCAAGCGAAAACACCAGTAGTAAGTCAGTAGCCAATCAAGCTAATCCAATTCAAATTAGCGAAACTCAAACTATCTCAAGATCAAAGGTCAGTGTTAACAATAGCGCTAGCCAACAGCCGATGACCACTGAGCTACAAGCTGAGCAAGCGTCTATGCAAGATGCCATGCCATTACAACAAGCGGCTATGCAAAATCCAGAAGATGCGCTGCAGCCACAAGCACAAGATGAAATGCTAGAAGAAGAAGCTGTATTAGAAGAAGAGACAGAAGAAGACGTAGAAGTAACGGAAGATTTATAAATTATAGGTCAAACGCTTGTATGAGTAGATAAAACCTTAAAGTTCTTTATTACCAACAAAGCTATTACCAACAAGTCAAACCACTCTTAAAGGGATTCCTCCAATATATTCCCAATAAAAAAGGCAGCCATCGATAGCTGCCTTTTTTAGTTGTTTATCGTTAAATAAAACCCTTATAACCATAAACAGTCATTACTTTTTAGCTTTGGTCACGCCAGCTTCTTGTAATAATGCCCCAAGCGTACCCATTTTACTAGGTGCTTCTGCTTTCTCAGCTCTAGGCGCTTTACTGCGGTTATTGGCGCTGTCTTTATCTTGACGATTACCACGCGGTTTTGTTGCACGCTTATCAGCCGCTGGACGGCTATTACTTGGACGGCTATTACTTGGACGGTTGCTGCGTGGACGACTGGTTTTATCCTCATTACCCGTACCTTCTGCAGTCGACTTCGCAGCTGGGCGTACTGGTTTTTCAGACTCAGGCTTCATACTAAAGCCGATACGGCCGCGTTTTTCATCGATAGAAATCACACGTACCGAGACGATATCGCCTGGCTTAACGCGGTTCATCGGGTCAGCAACGAAGTCATTGGCCATCTGTGAGATATGCACCAGACCATCTTGATGGACACCGACATCAACGAAGCAACCAAAGGCTGTGACGTTGGTAACAACGCCTTCAAGCTGCATACCTTCGCTCAAGTCTTTAATGCTGTTCACATCTTCACGGAAGTTAGCCGTTTTAAACTCAGGACGTGGGTCGCGTGCAGGCTTGGCAAGCTCTTCAATGATGGCTTTGACACTGATATTGTCATCGTTAGCAGCAAGCGCAGTGGTATCGATGCTGTTTAGCACGCCATCGTTACCGATAACTTCTGGCAACGTTTTACCGGTTTGCTCAAGTAAGCTGTCAACCAGCGCATAGCTTTCTGGATGCACGCCTGTCGCATCAAGGGGATTGCTACCACCATGGACGCGTAAGAAGCCCGCCGCTTGCTCAAAGGTTTTAACCCCTAAGCGCGGGACGTTCTTTAATGCTTCACGGCTATCAAAGGCACCGTGCTCTTTACGATAGGTGACGATTTGCTGGGCGACGTTTTTATTCAAACCAGCAATATGCGCCAAGATAGCAGGACTTGCCGTATTTACATCAACACCAACGGCGTTCACGCTGTCTTGCGTGACTTTATCTAGACTATCCGCTAATTGAGTTTGATTGACATCATGCTGATATTGACCAACGCCAATCGCTTTTGGGTCAACTTTAACCAATTCTGATAGCGGATCTTGCAAGCGACGGGCGATAGAAACCGCACCGCGTACAGAGACATCTAAATTAGCAAGCTCGTCACTGGCAAGCTCACTCGCCGAATAAACTGACGCGCCTGATTCATTAACGATAACGGCTTTGGCTTTTAATTCAGCGTTGGCGGCCAAAATCTCTTTAATCATCGCATCTGTTTCGCGGCTCGCCGTACCATTACCGATAGCGACCAAATCAACGTTATAAGTGCTTAATAATTCATCGATGACTTTTTTGGCTTCATCCATTTTATTATCAGGGGCGAATGGATAAACGGTTGCAACGACAGGCTTGTCTTCGCTGTCTAGCATGACATGGCCTTGAGCATCGACAATCGCCATTTTAACGCCATGACGGATACCCGGATCAACACCCAAAATCACTTTACGGCCGGCAGGCGCTGACATGAGTAAATGCTGTAAGTTATTGGCAAATACATCAATCGCATCGGCTTCAGCAGTCAGACGTTTTTCAGTCAATAAACGATGCTCGATATGCGGACGCCATTTTTCTTTCCATAAGCTGGTCGCTGCTTCTGTCAAAAATTCTTGACGTTCTGCTGGCGCTTTGGCATCAATTTCAAAATGCTTAATAATTTTTTCGATAAATGGAGCGTCTTCGCCTTCGATTTTAAGACCTAAAACGTTTTCTTGGCGACCGCGCAGCATGGCTAATAAACGATGATTTGGCAGACGCGCCAAGCTTTCACTATGCTCAAAGTAGTCTTTGAATTTTTCGCCAACTTCACGTTTTTCTTCACTAGCAACGCTCGATACGATACTGGCGGTTTTAGCAAAGCCACTGCGCAGATTATCGAGTAAATCCAACGCCTGCGTCCATTCATCAACGATGATGGCTTGTACGCCTGCCAATTGCTTGTCGATATCGCTGAAGTCGACTTCAATCTCATTACCGCTATCATCGGTAATGCTAGATTGTGCTTGATAGTCGGCGAGCGCCTCTGTCGGCGTAATCTCTTGCGTTAAGACCGCTTGTGCGGCCACATCAAGACCGGCGGCACGTGCTTTAGCAGCCGGTGAACGGCGACGTGGACGGTATGGCAAGTAGATGTCTTCAAGCTCAAGTTTCGACGTCGCATTATCAATGCGCGTCTGCAGCTCGTCAGTCAAATTACCCTGCGTGCTCAGCAGCTCGGTAATTTTGAGGCGACGGGTTGCCATGTCACGCTCATAATTGAGCGACTTCTCTAAAGCTCGCAGCTGCGCATCGTCAAGATTCTGCGTCTTTTCTTTACGGTAACGGGCAATAAACGGAACGGTCGCGCCTTCATCGTAAAGTTTGACAAACGCATTGACTTGAGCAGTCTTAATGCCAAGCGCGCGAGCAAGCTTGTCGTGAATATTCGCGTGTGTGGTTGCATCCAAAACCTGTGCATTTGTCGAGGTTTGAGATGGCGTTAAGGTATCAGTGCTACTCATAGACGTATCAATCGTTGAGAAATGTAGTTTTGCATTATAGCAAAAGCTGCATGAATAAAAATCCTTTTTATCTTTTCGTTATTTATCGCCTGTTTTATGGCAAAAATCGTCTGATATCGTTCTTTCTAACGCCTTGTTAAACAAACGCATACAGCATTTATCCGTATCAGTGATGCAATTGCGCCTGCAATCTTATACACTAAAGTATCAAGGGCACAAATATGGCTAAGCCCTGCCATATTGAACAAAAGTCTTTATTTTTATAGGTTTTTTCGACAACTATATTTTTTATGACCACTAATGGTTTGCTAATCATGATTTACTTATCAACGGATTGATCATTAAATAACAATAAGATTTTTACCCGCGTTTTTAATGGTATTTTTATAAACGTTTTTTACTAAAAACTGCTACTAATAATAATTTTTATAAGAGGATGACTGTATGACAGATAACAACAGCCCTGACACCTTAAACCAGCGCATTTTGGTCGTTGATGACGATGCACGCTTGCGCTCTTTATTACAACGCTTTCTAGAAGACGATGGTTTTGTCGTCCGTACGGCCCATGATGGCAATCAGATGGACAAATTGATGCAACGTGAGCTGTTCTCATTGGTGGTATTGGATTTGATGCTACCAGGCGAAGACGGTATTAGTATCTGTAAGCGCTTGCGCGAAGACAATGGCGATATCCCGATTATCATGCTTACTGCTAAAGGTGGCGATGCCGATCGTATCGCTGGCCTTGAAGCCGGCGCTGATGACTATCTGCCAAAGCCATTTAACCCAAAAGAGCTATTGGCCCGTATCAAAGCGGTGCTGCGTCGTCAAAATCGTGAGCTACCGGGTGCGCCAAGTCATCAGCTAGAAGTGGTTGAGTTTGGACCATGGACGCTTGATTTATCGACCCGTACCCTTAAACGCGACGGCAATGTGGTCACTTTGACGACCGGTGAGTTTTCAGTATTAAAAGCCTTGGTACAGCATCCACGTGAGCCATTAACACGTGATAAACTGATGAACCTAGCCCGTGGTCGTGAATGGGGCGCGATGGAGCGTTCTATCGATGTACAAGTATCACGTTTGCGCCGTCTGATTGAAGACAATCCTTCACAAGCGCGTTATATTCAAACCGTTTGGGGCGTAGGTTATGTATTCGTGCCCGATGAAGCAGAAGTTGAAGCGGCCAAAAATGAGTCGTTATAAACTCATAAATGCTGCTTGCGGCTATTGATACCTCAGATGCTTAATATCTAATCCTATTAATATCACGGGCGCAATATTGAAATCACCTATTATGCTTCAAAACATACCCTGCACCTTGGTGACAGGGTTTTTGGGTTCTGGCAAAACCACGCTCATTAATCAATTAATTGCGACCAAACCAATAGGTGAACGCTGGGCGTTATTAATCAATGAGTTTGGTCGTATCGGGATCGATGGCGCACTACTAGCCAGCTCACAAGATAGCCATACGACACATGACATCGCCATTCGTGAAGTGAGCGGCGGCTGCATTTGTTGTACCAGTCAGTTGCCACTACAAATCGCTCTGAGTCGCTTGCTCAGTGACCATCATCCAAAGCGTCTGCTTATTGAGCCAACAGGGCTTGCCCATCCGCGTGAGCTTGTGCAACAGCTGAGTGCGCCGCATTGGCAAACGGCTTTAAAAATGCAAGCAGTCATCACGGTGCTTAGCGCCCTGCAATGGCAACAAGAAAAGTATCGTACTCATGAAGGTTTTCAGGCGCATGTCCGCGATGCCGATGTTTTGGTCATTAATCGCTATACTCAATTAAGCGCTGACGAAAGACAAGCGCTTCAAGCATGGGTAGCCAAGCTCAATGCACAGATTTCTATTATTTGGGCAGAATCCAACAGCCAGACAACCACTCATGAGATAAATACATCAACAGGCTATTCAGCAGCATTAAATGCACAGCTTTTCAAACCCAGTTTTGTCATCTCAAAGCAGCAAAGAGTCAATATCGCTGAGCCATACAGAGCTGTTGTGGGCTTAAAGCCAAATCCGCTGAGTCATTCTTTAACAGCTAATACCTTCCACAATCCTGAAAGCAATGACGATAATAAGCCCGATACAAGTGTAGAGCTGCCCTATCGTTATCATGAGCAACAGCAAGATATTCTACTGGCAGGGTGGCGACTACCAGCAGAATATGTATTCAATGCCGATAAGTTACAGGATTGGCTGTTAAAGCTGCCAAATTGGCAACGTATCAAGGGCGTTGTGCATACCTCTCATGGCTGGCTACAAATCAATTTTACTCCTGATAGCTTGTCCACAAAGACAGTGAGCGCACAAGCAGATAATCGACTAGAGATTATTTTGCAAGCAAGTACTGAGCAAGAAGATGCGACAGCGGTTAAGGTAGATTGGGAAGTCTATGACCTTGAGCTGATGGCACTGATGTTATAGATAGTTATAGTTATTGATTGCCTAGCCATCTATCGGCAGTAATAAACAGATTGTTGATAATAATTGACAGTAATGATAATGCTGATAAAGATAAAACCGATAAAAAAATCCCCCACTATCAAAATAATGGGGGATTTTTTATTAACGCAATTGGCTGTCTTTACTACCGCGACGATTAAATAGCTCAGTCGCCTTTGCTTCTTGTTCAAGCTCCGTTTGACAGCCA
>NZ_CAJHBF010000037.1:0-14488 GCF_904846565.1 Psychrobacter sp. CMS30
AATGCTCAGACCATTCTACCGAGTCTAAATCAACGCCTTCTTGATACATATCCCAAAGTGGTGATAGGGCGCGTAGCTTATCAACCGCTTCATGCATTTGCTTGATAACTGTATCAATGTCTTCTTCAGTGGTATAACGACCAAAGCTAAAGCGGATTGAGCTATGCGCCAATTCATCTGGGCGACCAATAGCACGCAATACGTATGATGGCTCAAGCGTGGCTGAGGTACAGGCTGAACCTGATGATACCGCCAAGTCTTTTAGTGACATCATGAGCGACTCGCCTTCAACAAAGTTAAAGCTGATATTAACAATATTTGGCACACTGTTTTCTAAATCACCGTTTAGATAAATCTCTTCGATATCTTGTAGACCGTCCCACAGTTTTTGGCGTAGCTTTGCCGCGTGAGCATGGTCTTCTGCATAGCGCTCATTGGCTAAAGCAAATGCGGCACCGATACCAACGATTTGGTGCGTGGGCAACGTACCTGAACGCATACCGCGCTCATGACCACCGCCATGTTGTTCCGCTTTTAGGCGAACACGTGGTTTACGACTGACGAATAATGCGCCGATACCTTTAGGACCGTAAGCTTTATGACCTGAGAAGCTCATTAAGTCAATTTTCATCTTTTCAAGATCGACCAATACTTTGCCAACTGACTGAGCACCATCGACGTGGAAGATAACGCCCGCTTCGCGAGTGATTTCACCAATCGCTGCAACATCGGTAATCGTACCAAGCTCGTTATTTACTATCATCAGTGATACTAAAATCGTATCGTCACGTAAAGCGGCTTTCACTTGCTCTGGTAAAATCAAACCGGTGCTTGGCTGCGGCTCAAGATAGGTAATCTCAAAGCCTTCTTGCTCAAGCTCACGGCAGGTATCTAAAACAGCTTTATGCTCAATTTTACTGGTAATAATATGTTTACCACGAGACTGATAAAAGTGTGCTGCGCCTTTAATGGCTAAGTTATCTGATTCTGTCGCACCCGAGGTAAAGACGATTTCGCGTGGGTCAGCATTAATTGCTTCAGCCACTTGCCCGCGAGCCGTTTCTACCGCTTCTTCCGCTTGCCAGCCATAGCCATGTGAACGTGATGCTGGGTTACCAAAGATGCCGTCTACTGTCAGATATTCGCTCATCTTGGCAGCGACTGACTTAGCAACTGGCGTGGTGGCGGCATAATCTAAGTATATAAGGTTGTTATGTTGGCTCATGCTGGGTTTGCCTCGCTGGTCGATAGGGTAATAGTATTGATGTCTTTCATAGAAGTTTCTTTTGGAAAAGAGAGGTGCTGACGGTCTGAGACTGACTGCACGTGTTCCATGTCTAATAATTGCGCTAATGTTATATTTTTCAAGTACTGTTCAACATGATTAGATAGAGCGCACCACAAATCATGCGTTAGGCACATTGTACCACTTTGACAGTCGCCGCGTCCGCCGCACTGCATCGCATCCACAGATTCATCGACGGCAGAAATGATGCTCATCACATCAATCTCATCAAGTGGTTTGGCCAGATGATAGCCGCCTGCTGCACCGCGAATACTGGTGACTAAACCACGCTTACGCAGTTTGGAAAATAACTGTTCAAGATAAGAGATAGATATCGATTGCCGCTTAGCAATGTCTGATAAAGAGACGGCGCTCTCTTGTTGGCTGGTTTGCAGTGCCAAGTCAAGTAAAGCGGTCACGGCGTATCTGCCTCGAGTAGTCAAACGCATATATTATCTCCAAACCTTTTAAGGATAAATTTATTTAACAACGATCTTAGTCATGTCGTATTGTTAGAAGTGTGCTGCTAGCAATCATTTATGCCATCAATCATTTATAAAGCATAAGTGGTTTATTGGCAGCTAACTATTAATAGCTAATAGCATTTAATACTTAATAGTATTGACACTTCTATTAAGGGAAATCATCTATCGACTAAGTGGTGTCTTGTCGCTATTAAACAGCAGATGGTTTACCCGATGTGTGCAACGATAGAGTCATTATAATCAATCCCGAGTAATTTAGTCAAGATTAAAGTGTGGTTGAATGGTGAGTGCAACTTATGACCATGATTGATAAAAACAATGACGCAGATATTAAAGGTAAATATGAAAGAGGAGTAGCGAGGAGGAAAAGTGCGCAATAGCGTGTATATGACAAAAAGCGTTTAATAATGCTAAGTATTATTAAACGCTACGTCGATGTGAAGCTATTATATTCTTAAAAAAAAGATTTGTATGAAATATCAGTATTTATAAGCGATCAGCGGCCGTGCATTGTTGTAAAGCTCATTCATTATCGAATTAGATTATTAAAAGTTAAGTCATTATAAACAGAGCGATGATAGCGGCAATGGCGATAACAGCAGCGACTATGCTCGTAATAATAAAGGTCTGCTGTTTGCTTTGTAATTCTTTTACCGTGGTTTCAAGCTCACGGTTTTTGATGGTCAAAGTGGTGATTTGAGTTTGCTGCTCTTTAATACGTAGCTTATAGCTCTCTTTTTTATCGGCCTTTTCAGCCTCGGTAGGCTTGGGCTTACTTTTGCCGCCCTTAATTTTTTTAATCACGCCTTGAATCAAACTACCAAGACCCAGCTGCATAATAAACTGCTTCACCAACTGTACTTGCACCGACTCACCACGCATTTGTAGCTTTTCGGTGGTTTCGCTGTCGTGGGTGGTGATGGCATTAATCACTTGAATGCTATAAGCATTGATAACAACGTCAGGCTCAGTACGTCCGATAGGCAAGCGGTCGTCCAATAACACGCCTTTAGTACTAAAAGTAGCAAAAACTTCCACATGCGGTAAGTACAATCTTAGCGCGACGATAGTCTCTTGCTTGGCAAGCGGATAAGCGGCTTTACGGAGCTCTGGGTCTAAGCGTAACAGCAGGGTCAGCGCCGACTCGATAAACACCAATATGATATTAAGCAGAGAGTGAGACAACGTAGAACGCTTCATGTAAATAATCCGTTTTTATGGTGTAAATGAAAGACAAAAGGACAGGCAAGGATCAAAGTCGACCCAAAATGTACAATAGAATTGCGCTTATAGTAACGCCTTTATAATAAAAAGTAACGCCCGTTTCTGTCAGTTGCTAATTTATTACCTTACAATTTGCCAGTCAATAAAGACACTGGTATTTATGACTGACAATGTATTAGTATGGCTTGGCAGTTATTTTTATCGATAAAAATTGGTTTTTAGGAGCGCAGTCAGTTACTAAGCGCTTTAATAAGCGTTTGATGACATTGTTTATGCGCAAGCTAAATTGTTTATGCACCAGCTATAGTGTTTAACTGGCTAAGCTGATTTTCTACGTCAAATGACACAAGACCTAAGCCAAATACACAAGCTAAAATAGCGATTTTGCAAAAAAGTTGCAGCAGTTTTGAGTAACATTGGGTGTCAAATACGTAGTAGAGTGCACAAAAATATGTAAAATCGCTTGCGCTCCTTATGCTGCCTTGCTATAAAGACGTTAACAAAGCGAAACCTGTTTATACGCCAGTCAGGTGGTTTTTATTGCTTAAGTACTCTGAGAGCGATACAATACTTGGCGTGAGCGTTTTTTTACCCCCTAAAACTTGAAGGAAATTTTATGAATAAGTCAGAATTAATTGATAGCATCGCCGAGAAAAGTGGTCTAAATAAAACTCAAGCTGGCGAAGCTTTGAATGCAGTAATGGAAAGTGTTGGCGAAGCTCTAGAAGCTGGCGATAGCATCTCATTGGTTGGTTTTGGTACTTTTAGCGTAAAAGACCGTAAGGCTCGTACTGGCCGTAACCCTAAGACTGGTGAAGAGCTTAGCATTCCAGCAAGCAAAGTACCAAGCTTCAAAGCGGGTAAAAACTTGAAAGAGCGTTTAAACTAAGCCGTTTAAAACAAGCCGCTTTATTTACGCCATTTCATTTAAGCTATTTTATGATACACAGATGCTCGTTGACGACGTGATACACGAATAACAACAGCGTTTGTTGGCGGTAAATTGATAATGGCAACTCATGGCTTAAAGTACAATCAAAGTACAATTTAAGTCATGAGTGATGTAGCAAAAAAGCACCTAGAGATTAGGTGCTTTTTTTAGTGCTATAGTTTGTGTCAATTAGTGTGAATAGCAGCGTGAATATTTTGAGTCTGCATCAAAAATCACGTATCATAGGGCGCGCGATAGATGTGTTGTTTAAACAAGGGGTTTTAAAAACCTTGCTGTAAGCTTTGTCAATAAGCCTTGTTTTGCAACGATAGACTGCACATGTTCTTCTTCTTACCATTGCCTGCTTATACAGCGTTGATATTATTAATAGTATTACAATGGTCTTTCATCAATATAGGTTAATAAAGCAGAGATAACTATGGATAAATTGCGCGATTTTTTAAAAAGCTGGCCAGGTCGCATTTTATTGATTTTATGCCTATCGCCGCTCGCTCTATTGGGTGTCGAAAGCTACTTTGGAGGCGGGGTCGATCCCAACCAAATCGCTCAAGTAGGTGACGCAAGCGTGGGACTGTCCGAGTATCAGACTGCGGTAAATAACCGCCGTACCGAGCTTTTAGACCAAGTTGATGATGCCAGTTTATTAAATGAAGATGTGCTCCACGAGCAAGTCTTAAAGGGATTGATTGATCGCACTTTACTAGAGCAGCAGGCGGGTAAGCTTGGTATGACGGTTTCTGATGACACCATCAATCGCTTATTGCGCCAAGAAGAAATTTTTAAAGATGCGGAAGGTAACTTTTCTAACGATCAGTTTTCAAACTTTTTACGTCAGCGCAATATGACCAAAGATCAGCTGTTTGCAGAGTTCCGCAATCAGTTAAGCCTAGATCAGCTCAACGCCAGTATCGTAGGCACAGCGGTATATCCAATGCAAGCGGTCAGTCAATTGATTGACCTGCAGCTAGAGTCGCGCAATATTTGGCTGCATCGTTTTAATTGGCAGGACTATGCTGAACAAGTAAAGTTGAGCAAGGGTGATATCCAAGCCTACTATGATGCCAGTAAAGACAAGTTAAAAAGCGCTGCCATGGTTGATTTGGCTTACCTGCAACTGAGCCCGCAGGCCATTGAGGTTAATGAGGTTAGTAAAGAAGATGTGCAGCAGCAGTATGAGGCTTATAAGCAAGGTCTTGCTGTCGTTGATGAGCGTAAAATTAGCCAAATCTTGCTAACCGGTAAAGACGCCAAAGCGCGCGCTGATAAGATTAAAGCCCGTCTTGCTAAAGGTGAATCATTTGCTAAGCTGGCTAAGACAGAATCTGACGATCCATCAGGAGAAACAGGTGGCGATATCGGACGCTTTAATGCCTCAGTATTTGGTAATGACGCCCCAGCGGTTGAAAAAGCACTTGAAGGCTTGAGTGTTGGTGATGTCAGCGCGCCTGTAAAGACCAGCTTTGGCTATCAGATATTTACTGTGACTGAAGATAATGGTAGCAAAATACCAAGTCTAGACAGCATGCGTGCAGAGTTAACGGCTAAAGCCAAAGAGTATAAACGTCAGGAAATGTATGCGGATAAAGTGACGGCGATTAATGATTTGGCAGCAGATGGCTTTAGTATTGAAGATATTGCTCAGCAAGAAAACGTCGCATTAAAACGTATCAAAGATTATCGTAAAGAAAACAATCAATCTGCTTTGGCGCAGCCTGCGGTGATTAAGCAAGCGTTTGATGAGTTTACCATTCAAGACCAAGCAGTGACGGCAGGTATTGAGGTCGGTAATGGCACGGTATGGGTACAACCAAGTAACTATCGTCCAACGAAAACGCTATCTTTGACAGCGGCGACGCCAAGAATTACGCAGATATTGCGTCAACAAAAAGCGACGGCACTAGCACTAAAAGAGGCGAAGAAACTGGCCGCTGGTATTAAGACGCCTGCTGATATTGCTAAACAACCCGTTAAGCTACAAGCGTTAGGCGAAATAAACCGTCAGACCACGCAATTGACTGAAAAAGAGCGCGGCTTAGCCTTTAGTCAACAAGCAGCCGCCAATGGTGTGGTGGCAGTAGCGAGCGAGACTGAGATGGGTGCCACGTTATTGGTCGGTGATCGCATCAAAACAGAGCAGCAATCGCCGTTATCTGATGCCCAAAGAGCACAAACTGCCGCCATTATTCGTGATAATTTAGGTCAAGATCAGCTGCAAGATTATCTAGATTATCTACGTATGGTGTACAAAGTTGAGATTAATAAAACCAATATGGCCAATGCGCAAGGGCGTTAAGCGACCTATAGGGCACTTGTTAAACCCTTTGTTTTAATAAGCTTTATCAAATCTTAAATGTAAAAAAGCCACTATTAATAGTGGCTTTTTTATGTAATACGATTCTTAATGATTTTGTCTTAACAGCATTATCTTGACAGCAGATTAATGGCGGAAATGACGCATACCAGTGAATACCATGGCGATACCATGCTCATTAGCAGCAGCAATCGTTTCGTCATCACGCATAGAACCACCCGGTTGGATGATAGCAGCAATACCGACTTCGGCAGCGTTATCGATACCATCACGGAACGGGAAGAAGGCATCTGATGCCATTACCGCGCCTTCGGTAGCAAGACCGGCGTGCTCAGCTTTGATAGCGGCGATACGCGCTGAATTTACACGGCTCATTTGACCTGCGCCAACACCGATAGTGCGTTGACCTTTGGCATAAACAATGGCGTTAGATTTGACATATTTAGCGACATTCCAGCTGAATAGCAAATCAGCAATTTGCGCTTCCGTTGGCTGGACGTCAGTGACGATTTTTAAGTCATTGGCAGTAATTAAGCCCAAATCTTGCTCTTGCACCAATAAACCACCATTGACGCGTTTATAATCAAGCTGGCTTTCACGCTGCTCAGGTGTTGGTAATTCACCACAAACCAAGACGCGCACGTTTTTCTTGCTCGCAGTTGCTTCAAGAACGCCATCCTCAATACTTGGAGCAATGATAACTTCGACAAATTGATTTTCAATAATGGCTTTAGCAGCAGCAAGCGTTAGTGGGCGGTTAAAGGCGATAATACCACCAAAAGATGACTCAGGGTCGGTACTAAAGGCGGTGCGATAAGCCGCTACTTGATCGCTATCTACGGCCACACCGCAAGGATTGGCGTGTTTTACGATAACACAAGCGGGTGCACTAAAGGCTTTAACACATTCAAGCGCGGCATCGGTATCTGCGATATTGTTATAAGACAGCTCTTTACCTTGTAATTGCTGCGCGGTTGCAATAGACGCTTGCTTGCTTTTTAGGGCATGATTTTCAACATAAAAAGCAGCATTTTGATGCGGGTTTTCACCGTAGCGTAGGTCTTGTACTTTTTCAAGTTGGACGTTAAAGGTACGTGAGAAATTCTCTGGCGTTTGAGTTTCATTAACTCGGCTACCCAAGAAGTTTGCAATCATACCGTCGTATTGTGCGGTATGCTCAAAGGCTTTAACCGCTAAATCGTAACGTAGGGCATGGGTCAGTGTTGTACCTTCACCTAAGGCTTCGAGTACGCGCGTATAATCAGCAGGATCGGTCACAATACCAACATGGGCGTGGTTTTTTGCTGCTGAACGCACCATAGTAGGGCCACCAATATCGATATTTTCGATAGCGTCATTCATGGTCACGTCAGGACGCGCAATGGTTTCTGCGAACGGATAAAGGTTGACGACGACCAAATCAATACGTTCAATGGCGTGCTCACTCATCACCGCGTCATCGGTGCCACGGCGCCCTAAAATGCCGCCATGAATCTTAGGATGCAAGGTTTTAACACGGCCGTCCATCATTTCAGGGAAGCCGGTATAGTCTGATACTTCGGTCACAGCAACGTTGTGCTCTGTCAGTAAGCGGTAAGTGCCGCCGGTCGATAGTAAGCCAAAACCTGCTTTTAGCAGACCTTGAGCGAATTCAACGATGTTAGATTTATCGGAGACCGAGAGTAGGGCAAGTGGGGTTGTACTCATAAAAAAAGTTCCATAAAAAAAAGCCTGACGTAAACGCCTGGCAAGGTAATAATGGCAAGTAGTACAGAGTGTGTCGTGATTGATAAGATCATAAACTCTAGCTTTGCCATAAGTAATGACTGTGAAAAGTGGCTTTGAAAAACGGCTTTGAAAAACGGCTGCGAAAAATGATAATTAAAAGTGGCCGTTAAAAAGCACTGGAAAATAAATGCAGCGCGCCCATGGTTTTAGCACTATTAAGCAAAAGTATGGGTCATCTAAGCAAAATTAGAGGCATCAGTGCTAAGCCGTTCTACATTAAACCATAGATTTTTAGCTTTTTGCGTAGCGTACCGCGATTGAGCCCCAAAATTTGCGCGCACTTGGTTTGATTGCCTCGGCTCTTTTCAAGGACAACAGACAACAGCGGTTGCTCTATCTCTTTTAAAATAAGCTCATATAAGTCTGTTGGCATCTCATCATCTAACATCGCAAAATACTGCCGCACCACGCGTTCTACATGTACCCGCAGGGGTTCATGAACATGAATGCTATTGTCTAAAGAAGACTCTACCTCGTGAATTGAGCGATGGTAGTCCTCTTTATAGTAATCAGCAGGATTCTCAGCATTTTTGTCAAAATGATTGGCATTATACTGTGCATGTGGTGCCATAAGATAATGTCCTTGAGCGTAAAGAAAAACCATAAGGCGTTTGAGCGCTATTATAACAAAGTCATCGCCTATCACAGCAATAGATTGGGCATTACCATAGCATTGAGGCTATTTATTTCTATTTAATAGACTGTTTTAGAGCGATTGGCTTTAATGTTGTTGGATAGCATCGTATTTTTGATAAACGATGCCCTTACTAAGAACTTTCTGTAATAAGAGCTGTCTTTTTATAAAAGATAATTTTGCATAAACTATGTGGTTATTCTTGCATAAGTCATGTGGCTATTAATGGTTTTTTTAATAAGTGAGATTGTTAATAAACAGGAGTAACACTCACTTTACTGATTTGAGTATTGGCAACTGGTACGGTGAACAAGAGCTGTTTGCGACTTTGCGCGCCTAATTGGCTCTGCGTGCTCAATAAATAATCCTGTGGCGCTGCGATAAATTCTCCGATAAGCGCCTTGTCACCGTAGACACTGACTTTTACATGAGGAAGTAATTGTGCTTGCGGGCTTTGATTGTTTAAAGTGATGCTGATATCGCTAAATGAGCTGGCTGTTTTAATACGGCTGGATTGATGGCTAACATCGCTTGTGCTCAAAACAGCTAGATTAGCACTAGGTAGGCTACAAGCCGCGATAGCACATACTTTTTGCAAGCGCTCTGCATGGGCAGGGTTTTTAACCAAGTTATCTAAATTAAAAATGACATATTGGGCAAATAGTAGCAGCGCTAATACCAGACAGCCAAGGGTCCATAATAACGAGGCAATCGACCGCCTAGCAGGCGTTGGTGAAAACTTTGCTTGTGTCTGCTGTTGTTTAAGACGTGCCGCCTTGCTATGGTCTTCGTCTTTGAGGGAGACACCCATACTGGCAAGCAGCTCTGATAAATCAGTCTGGTCTTTTGGCGCATCTTCACTTTTATTTTGTTCTTTGAGTAGTTTTTCAAGCCATGATTCATCGGCATTGTTGTCGATATTGGCATGAATATCATTGGCTGCGGCTGAGCTCAGAGCAACGTGTGCGGCTGATGGCTGCTCTTTTAAGGCAGCACTTGCTAAAGCAGGATTTGCTATTGGATTAATAGAGGAGTGCGTGCTTTTATTCAATGAGGTAGGCGTGTTTTTTGCATGTTGATTACCCATAATAGCGGCAGAGTTGCTATTGTTGCTATCTGCGGCTTGGGTCAACCATGCATCCATGCTGTCTAATGAGTCATATTCTACATGTTCATCTTTATCTTCAAAACCATCAATGTCCATGTCGTCATAAATTAAGCCATCATGAATCACCTCATCCTCAATCATATCATCATGAATAAGAATATCTGCTTCTGCTGGCTCTGATGTGACGTTCAGCTTTGATTTTGTCTTTGATAAGACAGAAGAATTTTGCTTATTGATAGGAATATTAGGAGTAGCGGCTGCGGCAGTTTTATCTTCACTTGCTATATTTTCAAGCGGGCGTTCTGTGTCCGCGGTGACGATAAGGTTGTTATTGACCAAAAAACTGTGCTGACAATGTTCACAGCAGACATTTGCTGTTTTTTGGTCTAACTGAGTTTTTTTAATATTAAAAATAGCATGACAATGAGGGCACTGGGTTTTTATTGGCGTAGTCATAGGGTCAGAATCCAAAAAGGTATAAGTATTAATACCGCATGTTAATACCGCATGTTAATACCGTATAGCCACTCACCAACCGCTGCCAATCATTCTAATGTCAATTTAGATATGCTAACCATCATAACCCACAGGCAACTATAGAGCAGCGTTAAATACACAACATTTAACTGCTCCTCTATCGTAACAGATGTAATTAAATGTTGCTAGCCTGTAAATGTACCAGATAAACGCTGCCAATGTTGATCTTCTTGCGCGGTAAAAGCGTGCTTAGGATCAAGGGCAAAGTAGGGTTGATATGCTTCGGTAACTTGCTCGGTTTGGGATTCAATCAAACCTGCTAATACGATGCGACTTTTTGGTGCCATTAAGGTGGCAAAATAAGGCGCTAAGCCAATAAGCGGCTTGGCTAAAATGTTGGCAACCATGACTTCTACGGGTTTAATATTGTTTTGCTGCCAGTAGTTATTGAAGTCTTCTGGCAAAAATGCTTGCAAGCGATTATCAACCTGATTACGCTCCGCATTTTGATTGGTCGCCAGCACGGCTTGTGGGTCAATATCAACGGCATAAACTTGGCGAGCACCCAACAAAAGCGCAGCAATACCTAAAATACCCGAACCACAGCCATAGTCGATGACGACTTTATCGGTCAGGTCTTGCTCTGTCAGCCAATCAAGGCATAAACGGGTAGTGGCATGGTAGCCGGTACCAAAAGCCAAACCTGGATCCATAATAATATTGGTGGCTTCAGGGTTTGGCGGTGTCAGCCAATTAGGCACAATCCATAAGTTATTGGCACATTCGATAGGCTGATAATTGGACATCCATTCACGTTCCCAATCCTTATCATCGACAGCGCTGACCCACGTTCGGCTAGCTTGTACTTGTGCGCCGATTTCATGACTTAATTGCTCAATCGCTTGACGGCTGCCCGTATCAGTAGTGGCATCGAACAGTCCTGTGAGTATGACTTCATCCCATAATGGTGATTCACCAGGAAGCGGTTCAAATAAAGGCTGATCGCCGGCGTCATCTAAAGCAATTGATAGAGCGCCTGCCTCTAATAACAATGCCTCAGCAAGATCGACGTTATTTTTTTCACATTGTAAGTGCAGTTGTTGCCATGCCATAAGGGTAACCTTAATATTAAATTAAAAATGGATAATGAAAGGGGTGTAAGAAAGTAATCATTAAACGGGATAAAAAATTAACGACTAACTATATAAGCCTATTTTAGCGCTTATATAGTCAGTCGTCATGATAAATACGAGGGCGTGTGTGATTAGCGCAGTGCTTGTTTGGCTTCTTTTATCACGCGGGCGTTGCCTTGAGCTTGTCCTGATTGCAGAATAATTTGCCACAGCGCGCGGCGGCGACTGCTGTCTTGAGAGACTGTCAGACCACGGCGTGCCATTGCTTCAGCTTTACGCGGTTGGTTTTTCTTAAGGGCTACTTGTCCCAAATAAAAATAGACGGCTGATGACTTGGGCGCAAGTCGCTGCGCGCGCGTAAAGCTGCTTTCAGCGCCATTTAGATTGCCCGCTTTTAATTGCCCTGTACCTACTTGCATAAGATTACGAAAGGCTGGCAGGTTACTGTTATTGGTCGTGCTTTGCTGACTGCGCTGCTGTGAGTTCTGCCGCGCCCGCTCCAATAGCTCATTATGTGAGGGTATCGATGGCTCAGATATCATGTAATCTTCGCGCGAAGGCGTAAAGATTATGGCATCAGGGCTGTCAGGGCTATCAGGCTGAGTGACTATCGGACTTTGCGTAGACGGTGTGTAAACCGGTGTTGCTTCGGTTAATGGGTTGGTTGCCGTGGGCTGCTCAGGCGGCGTATAAGGCTCGATAGGGTATTCATAAGCCTCATCTTTATAGTCATTGCTTTCATAAGGACTGGTTGCATGGGTACTGTTTTTAACAATAGGTGCTTGAGTCGCTGTTGACGGTTGCTTCGTTACAGATGGTGACGTTTGCACAGGAGAGGTTTTCATTACCGTCGGCGCCGTCTGGCAGGCACTTAAACTCAGCATGCCGATAACGGCGCTGACCGTAAAGATAGTATTAATACGCTTCGTCTGCGTAGTAGCTTGGGCCGTAATAGCCTGCTTAGTAGCGACAGTTTGTTGTATAAATAATGCCATGTTAAAACCCTTTTTTAAGTTTTAAAAACTCTAGAACCATTCAACGGCACGATCATACCAAGTATCGGTACGATTGCTTGAATCGCTCTCTTGCTCAGCATTGTTCTCTTCGTTATCCGCCTCAACTGCTGCGCCATTAGGAATATCTAAGCCTTCACGGCGACGCTGCTGATTGATAGAGCCTTGCTGATTTTGCAACTGTATCTGCTCACGGGCACGATCTTGCTGATATAAGCTCAGCGCACAACTGCTGGCTTCTTCTGGTAGATGCGCTGACATAACGGGCAAGTAGCGCGCATCGGCACAGCGTTCATTAGACAGCTTGCCTGAGTTGTTCTCAAGCCACAACCATTCAATCCCTTCGGGTTCTGGCAGGGCTACAGGTGTCAGTTTTAGACGATTCATATAATCGACCCAAACTGGTAAAGCGCCACTACCACCGCTCAGACCAATCGGTTTATTATCATCACGACCGACCCAAACCACACTAACATAGTTACCACTGTAGCCGGCAAACCAAGCATCACGGTAATCGTTAGTAGTACCCGTTTTACCAGCAAGATTTAAATTGCTGCCAAGCGATTGTATGCGTCTAGCCGTGCCGTTTTTAACCACGTCTTGTAACGCATAATTAATCAAAAAGTTGGTTTCAGGCGGGATACTACGCTGGGTATTTAACCCCGTACGCTGCAAGATACGCCCACGATCATCAATCACGCTACGAATACTGTGGATAGGCGTGCGGAAACCACCAGTGGCAAACACTTGGTAAACCCCAAGCATGTCCATTGGGCTAAGATTGACCGAGCCTAATAAAGCCGAAGGATAAGGCGGGATTTTCTCTTTAATACCCATACGCTGCAACTGCTTAACAAAGGTAGGAACGCCAAATTCCATGCCTAAACGTACCGCGCTGTGATTATAAGATTGCGACAAAGCGGTGGTAAATGGCACGTAACCATGGTCACGATTGTCATAGTTCCTAGGATTCCACTCAGTACCGTCACTGAGATTGACCGTAATCGGCGAATCATCAACCGAGCTTGCCAAATTATAGCGCCCGCTTTCAAGCGCCGTCATATAGATAATCGGCTTTAATAATGAACCAACTTGGCGTTTGGCGTCGACAGCACGGTTAAAGCCCGTAAATTCACTGCCACTACCGACCACTGCCACCAGCTCGCCCGTTTCAGGGTTGGCACTGACTAAAGCGCCTTGTAAATCCTTGGTCTTACTGCCTCGGCGGCGCAGCTCACCAAGTTTTCTCTCAACCGCTTTATCCGCTGCTAACTGGGCAATAGGATCTAAGGTACTGATGATAATCAGACCTTCGTTTTTCAGATCATCTGAGTAATAAACTTTATTTAATTCGCGCTTAACAATATCTAGAAAATCAGGGAACTGGCTTTTGCCTTCGACTGGTTTATCAACGACACCAAGTGGTTGCTCGATGGCTTTATCATAGTCTTCTTGACTGAGCGAGCCGACCGCCAACATATTGCTTAGTACTGTATTTCGACGCGCTTTTGAATCGTTTGGATGGCGACGCGGATTATAAACACTCGGTCCTTTTGCCATACCGACCAGCAGTGCTTGTTGGTCTAAACGCAGCTCTTTGAGTGGTTTATCAAAGTAAAATTGCGAGGCAAGGCCAAAACCATTGATAGAACGATTGCCATTTTGACCCAAGTAAATCTCATTCAAATAGGTTTGCAGAATCTCATCTTTACTATAATGCAGCTCAAGTAGTACCGCCATCAAAGCTTCATTGGCTTTGCGTTTCATGGTACGGTCGGAATTTAGATAAAAGTTTTTAATCAGCTGCTGGGTGATGGTCGAGCCACCTTGCCTAGAACCACCGGTAAAGTTATTTAATACGGCGCGGGCGATACCACGTATCGATACGCCTTTATGCTCATAAAATCCCCGATCTTCTGTAGCGATTAGGGCGTCAATCAGTGGCTGCGGCACTTGGTCTAGCGACACCACCATACGATCTTCGTTGCTGTCTGGATAAATCCCACCGATATTAACCGGCTCAAGACGAATAATGCCAGTTTTGGCCGGCTGGGTACTTTGTACCGATTCAATCTTAT
>NZ_CAJHBF010000038.1:0-8870 GCF_904846565.1 Psychrobacter sp. CMS30
CATTGGTACGTTAAGATAGCAGCTACCGCCTTAATGGGCAGGTGTTGATATTTATTCTATTAATGAGTAATGATTATGAAGGATAATAATAAGACGACGCGTGCATCATCACCCTTAACGCGTGAGATGACAGTTGATTTTGGTCATGCTAACTATGGTAGTGGTAGTAAAAATAGTAGCAGCAGCAATAGCAATGCCAATCAGCAGCGCCATAAAAAATCCAACCTCTTAACAGATAGCACTCATCGCACAATAAATCCTATAAAAACAAAAAAGACACCCTTATTGATGACAAAGAAAATTTTATTACCCTTATTTGCAGCCATTAGCACGGCTTTATTTAGTTCAGCGGCGCAGGCTGGCGCGGCTGTTGATTTTAGCAACCAAGACTGGCAAGTGGCTTGCGATAATACCCGTACTTGCCGGCTGGCAGGTTACCAAGCAGAGAACAATAGCGATTTACCGGTGTCGTTATTATTGGTGCGCCGCGCAGGTGTCAATGCCACAGTCGATGGCAAGGTCAAGCTTGGCGGCGCAAAAGAAAGCTCTGCAAAGGCCTTGATGCAGCTTGGCAACCGCCATCGTATATCCTTGTTTATTAATGATAGAGATTACGGAGAAACCAAGCCTTACTCGGTGGCGGCAGGTCATGCAGAGCTGACTTCAGCGCAAGTCAACGCGCTACTTGATGCCTTGACTAAATCAAGCAAGATTGAGCTGGTGATTCGCAATACGCGCTGGCAGCTATCGGATAAAGGTGCCAGTGCTGTCATGCTCAAAGCCGATGAAGCACAGGGCCGAGTAGGGACACCAAGTGCCTTTATCAGTACCGATAGCGCAAGCAAATCTAATAGTAGTGTCTTGGCGCCTAAAGCAGCACCCGCGCTACGCTTAGTCACGCCAAACCCTAAAGCCATCTCTAGCAGTAAGAAAAAGTTTGTCATGCGCTCATCGCAGTTAGCAGAGCTGATGAAGACCACCATGAAGGATGCAGATACAGATTGCCCAAACTTAGCAGATAAGTCACCTTGGCGGGTCAGCCGTCTAAATAGCAAGCAGCTGCTCGTACAGCATGATTGCTGGATGGGTGCTTATAACACTGGCATGGGCGCTTGGGTGCTCAATGACACTAAGCCTTATCAGCCGACCTTGGTGACGACCAGTGCAACCGATTATAGCAATGGCAAATTAACCTCGGTGCAAAAAGGCCGCGGGATTGGTGACTGCTTATCTAAAACCGACTGGGTATGGACGGGCAAAGCTTTTGAGAAGAGCCATGAAAGCACCACAGGCATGTGTCGCTTGATAGAGGTAGGCGGTGCTTGGCAATTACCAACCTATGTGACGGAAGTAAAAGTGTCACGTACATAATTAAATTTGATAAAAACAGCAACTTGCTTTAAGCCTTGGTTTAACATAAGTTTTTAAGCCTATATTTGCAGCTATAGCCCTTATTTTGCTAATAAACAGAAAAAGAGCTACTACTTACATTTTTGTTATGCTATACTGCGTCGCCACGTTAGCTTAGACTATCGTGAATTATGAGATTGATAACATCGCCTGCGATTTTGGGTCTAGGATGACCATAAGTAATTGTTGCCGATGATTTTGTGTACTTAAATAACCCTTCATATACATATTGAAAAACACGTTATTTTTGACTCATATCTTATCTACGAACCCATATATGGGCTAGATTGGTTGTTACCAGCCTTTATCTGCTTTGGACAAAGCATGGATAATGCGCTTTTAACGAACAAGGATGAGACACTCGGCACTACCACCAAAATACGTCAGACAGCACGAACGCCTTTATAATATTGACAAGCTTTATAAGCTTGGCTTTTGATTGTTAAGCCTTTTTTAGGGTGAGATAATTATTTTATAAATGCAGCGTGGTGAACGGTTATCAGTGGTATGCATCAAGCTTGCTGAATTTACAGCAGCTTATACTTACCAAGGATTACTATGACTGACATCTTATCTGCTATCGCCGCTGAAAACGGCATCATCGAAAGCACTGATACCCCAAATACCGATACTAATAATCAAGCGGCTACTACTGACGCTGCTGAAGAAAACAAAATCACTTTTGCTGAACTTAACATTGCCAAGCCAATTTTGACCGCGCTTGATCGCAGTGGTTATACCCATCCAACACCTATCCAAGAACAAGCCATTCCTTTTGCTCTAGCGGGTCGCGACTTATTATTGTCAGCGCAAACCGGTAGTGGTAAAACAGCGGCATTTGTTATCCCAGTACTTGACCGTTTAAGCCGTGCCACTAGCTTTGACAAACTAACCAAAGCCCTTATCCTAACGCCAACGCGTGAACTTGCTCAGCAAGTACATGACAGTGTGCGTACGTATTCTAAAGATATGCGCGGTTTGTTCTGTGTGCCATTAGTAGGCGGCGCACCTTACAATGGTCAGATTACTGCTTTGAAAAAAGGCGTGCAAGTGATTGTTGCGACTCCTGGTCGTTTACTTGACCATATCAATGCGGGCCGCGTTGACTTATCAAGCCTAGAAGTTTTGGTACTTGATGAAGCTGACCGTATGCTTGACATGGGTTTTGCTGATGATATCAACGATATCTTGAAAGCCGCTCCTGATAACCGTCAAACCATCATGTGTTCAGCAACTTGGGATGGTCCTGTTGGCAAGATTGCTGCCAGCTTCACCAAAAACCCTGAGCGCGTTTCAATCAAAGTTGAATCAGCACACATCGAAGAAAAAGTGTATTACTGTGACGATTTTGATCATAAAAACCGTTTGCTTGACAAAATTGTTTGCGATAAAGAGATGGAACAAGTCATCATCTTTGCTGCGACCAAACGTAGTACTGAAAAATTAGCCAAATCTCTACAAGAGCAAGGCCATAAAGCCAGCTTCTTACATGGTGACTTGCCACAAAGCAAGCGTAACCGTATCGTTCAAGACTTGCGTAATGGTAAATGTAAAATCTTAGTAGCGACTGACGTTGCTGCTCGTGGTCTTGACGTGCCAGCACTATCGCACGTCATTAACTATGACTTGCCACGTCAAACAGAAGACTACGTGCATCGTATCGGTCGTTGTGGCCGTGCCGGTCGTACGGGTATTGCCATCAGCCTATGTAGCATGGATGATCGTCCACAGCTAAACGCTATCAACCGTTATTTAGATCGCAAAATGGAAGTATCGGTCATCGAAGGTATGGAGCCTAAGAAGACTTATGTACCTAGCGAAAACAAAGGTAATGGTCGTGGCCGTGGTCGCGGACGCTCAAGTGGCGGCGGTAACGGTCAAGGCCGTGGTCGCGCGGGTGGTGGCTATCAAGGCAATCCTGCTAATGCTCGTGGTCGTTCAAGCGACAGCGCATCGACTGGTCAACGCGCTAGCAATGACAGCGGTTATCAAGGTAAGCCACGTGATTCATCTGGTAAACCAAATGAGCGTTCAGGTGGCAAGCCGTATCAAGGCAAGCGCACTGGTGCTCCTAGCCGTGGTGATAGCACTGGCGTTCCACGTGGCGAGCGTGCTGCAACGGGTCGTGGTCGTCCAAGTGGCAGCCAAGGTCGCCCAGCTGGTCGTGCTGACAGCCGTGGTCAAGGTCGCTCAAGCGGTGGCAACCGTAGTAACAACTCGTAATATTGTTATCGTGACTGGTCAATAATAGCATTTGATTAAATGCTATTGGTCTAGCCAGTTAACCTAACATTAAAAGCCAGATACTTGTTATCTGGCTTTTTTGTGCGTCATGGTTTTATAGTAAGGCGGCTCTATGTCAATGATAAAACATCGATATAAAATCAACAATGCGAGATCGTTGCTTGCGCGTCTTTTTCGCCTTGTCTATACTGACAGGCTTTTATTCATCGTGTGCTGCGGAGCCATCTGATGCCCGACATCTCTTATTTAGCAATTGACAATCTGCCATTAGCATTTGGCATTATCATGGCCATTATTGGTCTGGTTTTTTATACCCAAGGGCTGCCCGGTAAATTTTGGCGACGTTTTTATGCCGTATTGCCGGGTATTGTACTGTGCTGCTTTATCCCAGCCACGCTAAACAGCCTAGGCGTCTTCGCTGATGGTATCGGCTCACAGATTTACGGCTTTACCGCTACCTATCTGTTGCCCGCCAGTTTGCTACTGATGACGTTGTCGATGGATGTGCCAAAAATCTTAGGTTTAGGCTGGAAAGCGATTGCCATGTTTTTTGCCGCCAGTGTTGCCATTGTTATTAGTGGTCCGATTAGCTTAGGTATTGCCAAATGGATATCGCCTGAGATGTTTACTGACGATACCTTATGGCGTGGGTTTTCAGCGGTCGCGGGTAGCTGGATTGGCGGGGCGGCAAACCAAGCGGCGATGAAAGAGCTGTTCGGCGTCAGTGATGATTTATTTGGTATGATGATTTTGGTTGATACTACCAATGCCTCATTATGGTTATTGGCTATCTTGGTCATGGCCAAGCACAGCGCTAAGATAGATAAGTTTTTACGGGCAGATAGCAGTAGTATTGATAAAGTGATTGCCGCAGTTGAAAGCTATGAGCGTGACAATGCGCGCCCAGCCACTTTAAATGATTTGATGGTGATGTTTGGTTTGTGTTTCGCCATGGTTGGGGTGGCGCATTTCGTAGGCGGGCAAATAGCAGGCTTCTTTGCCCCTTACAGTTGGGCAGTACAGTATAGCTTTGCCAGCTCATTCTTTTGGATGGTGGTGATTATCACCTTAATAGGGGTAGTATTTTCCTTTACCAAAATTCGCCGCCTTGACCATGTTGGCGCCTCCAAAATCGGGACGGTATTTATCTTTGTCTTGATTGCCGCTATCGGTATGCAAATCAATCTCGCCGGTATTGTCTCGCAGTGGCGTTTGCTACTCATTGGTCTGTTATGGATGAGTATCCACGTCGTGATTATTTTTGCGGTCGCTAGGATGATTCGTGCACCGTTTTTCTTTTTAGCGGTCGGCTCCAATGCCAATACGGGCGGCGCGTCATCGGCACCGATTGTCGCCACAGCATTTCACCCGTCACTAGCACCGGTTGGGGTATTTTTGGGTATTTTAGGCTATGCCGTGGGTACCTTTGGTGGTTATATCAGTACGCAGATGATGCGGTTGGTGGTGGGGTGATGGAGTTTTATCAGTATTGACAGCTTTTATCCAAATAATCACCCAACCAACTCAAAAACTCATCGCTTGTTGTTGATACATTGAGTCGCAGATGGGTTGAGGCGCGGGCATCTGGGTAAAATAATTGCCCCGGTGCGACCAGCCAACCTGCTTTATAGGCATCTAGTGCCAGCTGGCTCGTATCCTGCCCCGTGTCTACCCAAACAAAGAGTCCTGCTTGTGTATGCTCAGGGTAGATAAGTCCTATCCTTGGTAATACTTGGCGCATTCTTTCATGAGCGCTATATAAATGCTGCTGCACTTTTTTAATCTGCCGGCGATACTCACCATGCGTCCATAAATGATGACAAACCCGTTCACCAAATTCTGGTGTGTTTGAATTGCTTAAGGTTTTAATACGCAATACATCATCGATATAGTTATCAGGACAGACCAACATGCCAACGCGCCAGCCTGACGCCATTGACTTTGAAAACCCAGTCGCATAAAACACCCGTTCAAACTGATCAAGGCTGGCATAACGCAGCACTTGACCACCCGATACAAATGCGGCGTATAAATCGTCCTCAAAAATATAAGCATCGTACTCATGAATAAGATTGAGTACTTGGTGCGCGCGGGCAGGATGCAGGTTACAAGAGGTCGGATTATGCAGCACGCTATTGGTCAAATAGAGCTTGGGACGATACGTCGCAAACAGCTTTTGCATCTGCTCAATATTAGGCCCTTGATGGTCACGTTCTACAGAGACGACGTTTAATCCTTGTTGTTGCAAACAGCTTGATAGCCAATACCAGCCCGGCCCATCAACGACCACCGTATCCCCAGCTTGAGTAAGCAGCCGCGCCACCATGGTCACGGCTTGCGACACTCCTGCCGTAGTAATTATGTGCTCGATATGAGTGTGCATGCCCAGCGTATGCAGGTGTTGAACCAGCTGCTGACGTAGCGGCAAATAGCCATGAACATTACCATAATCATAGATAAAGCTATCGGCTTGCTGGGTTACCTGCCGTATGGCCCATTCCATCTTATCATTACGTACCCAGTCTCTCGGTAATGTTCCCACCCCCGGCGAGCGATGATGCGGGATATCACTAAAAACTTGCTGTATCAGCCAGCGCGTATCTATTACTCGGTGCTTAACGACTGCTCTTTTATCATCATTCGGCTGAACTACTTTTGCTTGCGTATTGACATAATAGCCCGAGCTGGGCTTAGCAATTAGCACACTGGTAGCCACCAATTGCTCATAAGCTTGTACCACCGTAAAGCTTGATATATTTAATAGTTTCGCTAACTTTCGCACCGAGGGCACACGCTGATTGGGCAGGTAAATCTGCCAGTCAATACGCTGCTGTAGCCATTCAGCGACAGCAGCAGTCTTGGTTAAATTTGGATTGAGCGTATAGGTTTCGACCATAATGAATGTGCTTATCTCTTCAATGTCATGATTAATTGTAACGTTAAGAGTAACTATACACTTTGTTCACCATTAGTAAAACTGTATCGGGTCTGTTATGGGCATTTAAACTATAGTCGATTCTTAAGATTCAAACATTAATAACAACTCAGAACTAATAATAGCTATTCTAGGATAAGCCTATGACCCTTCTACACATCGCTCTAGCTGTATTGGTTGCCTTTATTTGGGGTGTAAACTTTACCTTTATTGCATGGGCGCTCGAAAGCTTTCCGCCACTGATGTTAACCGCTCTACGTTTTTTCTTTACTGCCGTGCCGTTGGTGCTGTTCCTTAAACCGCCCAAATTCAACCGTACGCTATTTATCTATGCCATTGGTACGTTTGTTATGCAGTATGCCTTTGTATTCACCGCCATGCATTTGGGTGCATCGGCAGGGTTGACGGCGCTGTTGTTGCAAGTTCAAATTTTTATTACCGTCTTGCTGGCGTATGTCATATTAGGTGAGTCTGTGAGTCGTATGCAGATTATCGGTATGTTAGTTGGTGTGCTAGGTTTGGGTGTGATTGCGCTAAATCTCGGCGGTGATATGCCCTTGGTTGGCTTTATCTGTATCTTGATTGCAGCCATAGGTTGGAGCTTTGGCAATATCGCTTCAAAACAGGCCTCAACGGAGCAAAGCGCTAGTAATATTTCTACTGCCTCGCCTGTTAATAGCAACAACAAAGCTTCAAATAGAACATCGGCACTGTCTGCATTATCACTAGTGGTATGGGGCGGTCTGATTGCTTGTATAGTTTTGACCCTATCTTCTCTGTTATTTGAAAATGAGGCATGGACGCTTGCAACATTTACACAGGCGTCCTTCAAGTCTTGGTTATCGCTTGGATTTATCGTCTATGTCTCAACCCTGATTGGCTTTGGATTGTGGGCGCATTTGCTTAGTCAAAATATCGCCTCTAAGGTTGTACCATTTGCCTTACTGGTACCCGTATTCGGTATGACGACTTCAGTGCTGCTCATAGGAGAGGTGGTCACATGGTGGAAGATGCTAGCAATGGTGCTCATCTTATCTGGACTGATTTTGGCTAATGTGAAGATGGGCCTAGGCAGGAAGCCTGCGCACGCATAGTAGTAAATAACTTATAGCTTCCTATAGGGTTAGTAAGAATAGACAAAAAGAGCAGTGCATCACATATGAAGCATTACTCTTTTTTTTATTCTGAACGCTTTATATCGCACTATGATAAAGATGAAAACAGGCTGCTTATAGCTACAGCTGTACACTCACAGTCAAAAACTCTGCACGCACAGTCAATCTATTTTGCCAAAACCTCGCTATAGTGAAAAAGCTTGATCATTAGGATAGATGATAAGCCAGATAAAGCGCACGCTGAAGGGTAAGGATAAATGGTCATATAGACCAGCATATTCTCTTATTTCTCTTATATAAATGCGCTTATTCTGACCCAAATTTCTCGACAAGGAGTCTTTCATGAGCAACGCTCACCCCTCTATAGATCCTATTACCTTGTCTGTCGTACGTGGTGCCCTAGAAACGGCGCAGCGTGAGATGACAACCACCTTAGAAAAAACCGCCCGTTCGAGTGTCTTTAACTTAGCCCATGATTACAGTAATGCGCTGTTTGATCATTTGCCTGAGATGATTTTGCAAGGGCAAGATATTCCCATTCATTTAGGCTCACTCATGCCAGCCATGAAAGCCGTCGCCGAATATTATGGTGATGACATTCATGAAGGCGATGTCATTTATCATAACGACCCTGTGATGATGGGCAGCCATATCTTAGATTGTTGTATGTATAAGCCGGTATTTTATAAAGGTGAGCTGGTCTTTTGGACAGTCTGTAAAGGTCATGTCACTGATATCGGAGGCCCTGTACCAGCAGGCTATAACCCTGACGCCAAAGAGATATATGCCGAAGGCTTACGCATTCCGCCCATTAAGATTTGGGAAAAAGGCGTCAGACGTCGTGATGTGATTAACCTCATACACAGTAATATGCGCTCACGCCGTAACCAAGAAGGCGATCTCAATGCTCAGTATGGCGCGTGTGCCGTCGGCGAGCGTAATATGATTGCGCTGCTAGACAAATACGGCGTTGAAACGGTACGCGGCGCGATTGAAGAGCTAAAGAACATGGCTGACCACCATATGCGCTCATTAATCTCCTCTATCCCAGATGGCGATTATCATGGCGAGGCGGTGTTAGAAGACTCAGGTCATGGCTTGGGTGATATGACCATTAGCGCCGACATTGTCATCAAAGAAAGCAACGTGCATATTAAAATAGCCAG
>NZ_CAJHBF010000039.1:0-8833 GCF_904846565.1 Psychrobacter sp. CMS30
AACCGGCGCGATGGCATTACTCATGGTCACGCTGGTTAGGGAGCATGGTTTGCAGTATTTGCTAGCAGCCAGTGTCTTGACAGGGGTGATACAGATTATCTTTGGCTTTTTGAAGCTGGGTAATTTGATGAAGTACGTCTCTCAATCTGTCATCCTTGGCTTTATCAATGCTTTGGCGATTTTGATTTTTATGTCACAGATTCCGGAGCTTATGCCGCAAGCAGGCTCAAATCTAGTCCACGTCTATGGTCTGGTGGCTCTCGGTTTAATCATTATCTATGGTTATCCGTACATTCCTAAAATTGGTAAAATGATTCCATCACCGTTGGTCAGTATTGTACTGGTAACGGCGATAGCCATATTTTTGGGCGCAGAAGCACGTACCATCAACGATATGGGTCAACTGCCGGATACCTTACCGATATTTTTACTACCTGATATTCCTCTTAATCTAGACACCTTGTTGATTATTTTGCCGTATGCGATCAGTCTTGCAATTGTTGGTTTGCTTGAGTCTATGATGACCATGACCATCGTAGATGACTTGACCGATACCAAAGGTGACCGTACCCAAGAGTGTAAAGGTCAAGGTATTGCCAACGTCGTCAGTGGCTTTTTTGGTGGTATGGCAGGCTGCGCGATGATTGGACAATCTATCATCAATGTAAAATCAGGAGGTTTCACGCGCCTATCGTCATTAGTGGCGGGTGTATTTTTATTACTTCTGGTTGTATTTTTAAGTGACTGGTTAAAAATTATTCCGATGGCAGCATTAGTGGCTGTAATGGTTATGGTTGCTATAGGTACGTTTAACTGGGGTTCTTTTAAGGAGCTAAAAACCAAACCATTGCAAAGTAACATTGTTATGATTACGACGGTTGCTGTGGTGGTTGCGACTCATAACTTAGCATATGGCGTATTAATTGGTGTGCTGTTATCAGCCCTATTCTTTGCCAGTAAAATTGAACGCTATATGAGCGTACATACGCAATTAGATGAAGCAGAACGAACGCGTTATTACTTCGTCAATGGTCAAGTATTCTTTTCATCAGCAGAGCGTTTGATTGAGTCGTTCGATGTGAAAGAGTCTATAACCAAAGTCGTCATTGATGTATCAAAAGCGCATTTCTGGGATGTGACAGCCGTTGCCGCGATTGATCGAGTAATCATTAAATTTCGCCGTGAGGGTACTGAGGTTGAACTGATAGGTCTGAACGAAGCAAGCCAAGCGATGATAGAAAAGTTCGGCGTTCATGACAAACCTGACGCTGATCAAAGCTTAGGTGCTCATTAATAACGTCTACTAACGATAGTGTCCATCAAGCCTATTAGTTTTGGTGAAGTGGACATGGACACTCCAAATTAAAATTTAAGGACAAATAATGAACACAGAACAGCATATTTTAGCGTGTATCGATGGTTCAGCCGTGACGCAACCCGTTTGTGATTATGCAGCATGGTATGCGAGCAAATTGAACCTACCTGTCGGCTTACTACATGTGAGTGACGTTCCTGCTTCAAGCAGACGTGATTTATCAGGCGCGATAGGTGTTAACAGTCGCCAGCTCTTACTCGAGGAACTCACGCAACTGGACGAGCAAAGAGCAAAAATTGCTAATAGCTATAGCGATGCGTTGGTGAAAGATGCAAAAAGCCACATTCAAAGTCGATTCGATAGTGTGGACGTGAAAATTTATCAACGTCATGGCAAGCTGCTGCCAGCGATTGAACACTTCAATAGCAAAAACCGTGTCATCGTTATGGGACGACGCGGCGAAGATCACAAAGACAGTCGCATCAATATTGGTAGTCAAATCGAAACTGTGGCTCGTGCTTCTAGTGTGCCAGTTATGATCTGCTCAGAGACGTTTAAAGAACCCACCTCATATATGGTGGCGTTTGACGGTAGTAAGACAGCTATTAAAGCCGTCGATATTATTTCTAAAAGCCCACTATTAAAAGGCTTACAAGGGCATATCGTTATGATAGGTAATGATGATGAGACGTCTAAAAAAAGTTTGGCAGCAGCGACTGAGCAGCTAAAAACAGCAGGATTTACGATAGAAGCGCATCAGTTGTCCGCCTCTAATGCGGTTGATGGTTTATTGGCTTTTCAGCAACAAAATGCGGTCGATATTATTGTCATTGGTGCTTATGGTCATTCTAAACTCCAACAGTTATTTGTTGGCAGTACTACGACAAAGATCATCGCCAAGACGCTATCTCCGATTATTTTAGTACGCTAAGACATCAAACAATCACTTTGGCAAATCATTGCACCCATGATAGGCACTAAATTCGCTTAATTAGAATCGTTACTGATCTGATTAAGTGGGTTCTATTTTTTAGAACACCACCTATTTTTTTAAATGATTTAGTGAGCCTTTGCGCTCACTTTTTTATTATTTGTGTATTAAGAGTTCAGCATTTTTACTGAAAATGGCATTATCGAAATCGCTAGCACTATTATCTTAATAGTCTGTTTATTACGCTGTACACAGTATATAGTGCAGAGCCGTATCAAATTGGGTCGTTACTTTTGGCTGGCCTCAGTCTTGGTTTTCTTCGCTGTTATTCGTAGAGAGTTAAACCATCTGCCAGACTTGTTTATTTCTAGTGACTTCTTATTACTAAACCATTCCTATGACTGGTGGGAAGATATCGTACTCACAATTGTCTATATTCTTATGGTGGGCTTATTCGTTTATTCATGGCGTTATTGTTGGACAGTGCTAAAAAACACTCCTATCACGTTATATCTCGTGGTGGCAGTATTAGCCACAGTTCAATATATGGGAGAGAACGCCATCGTGTTCCCTCATGCCTTTGGCGCGATAATCGAAGAGCTGACCGAAGCAACTATTTATAGTATTGCTTTGGTTTATTTGTGGAATTTCAAGTTAATAGACTTTGAAGCCTGCTTATCAAATAAGCTAAATTTTGAGACAGTGACGCAGTAACAGTAGATACTTTATAGGGGCAAACTCGATGAGTGGCTAGCTAAACTAGCTTAGCCATATAAATAAAAGCGGATAGTAGCGTTAACAACCGTATTTATCTCCACAACAATCCTTTACTGTTAATTTGCTATACTCAAAGTAAGTATCGATATTCGTAACATAGCCATTTTTACCTAGCTCTTTGATAATGTTATCGAATTCTTGTGGATTATTATTTGCAAAGCTCTTTAAGTCTTTAAGAGCTTGTTTAGCCTTTTCAATAGTCATAAAACGCAAATCCTTGTTTTTTTATTAAGTAGCAAAAAAGTATATAACCATAAAATCCATTTATCACCTATCAAAACCTTGGTCTAAAACTCGGCCTATAAGTTTCTGTAGGAGCTGGTTTAGCTGATTCTAGCTCCTGTTGAACAGCTTTATCTGCCACTAACGGCTCAGGCGTGGCTAAATTCTGGTATCTCTCCTGATGATAAGCCTCTTTTATTTCTATCCCAGTGGCTAAGTGCTCCTTATCTGACTGCATGCGCTCGTTTCTGCTAGCTGTACGGTCATACGCAGAATGATCTTCTTCTTTCGCATCTGGTTCAAACTTGTAACCATCAAATCCTTTTTCAAACATACCGCCTTTGAGCCTAACACCCATTGGCTTGCCGTTCTTATCGGTTAGCTTATCGCTTGTCACCGATAACGTCTTCTCGCTATTACCTCGATTAATCTTCAAGCCCCACTGTTCTAGCCGACTTAGCACTCTTCGACGACTCATAGCGATACCATTTTGCCAATCCAGTAACAGACGACGTTTAATCGCTTCCTCTAATAGTTTACGGTTAGGAGGATTGGCGATAGTCTCCTCGTCCTTATCTGCATCTTTTTTCGTATACGCCTTTGCATCAAAAGGCGACGGACGCGGCGCATTACTGCTATATGGGTTAACTAGACGTTTGCGTTTAGGGTCATTAGGGTCACTTAACGGCTTACCCTTAATGGTTTTGACTTCTGAATTGATAATATTTTTCCAAGCGTTCACCCTTTTTTGATCTGCTGGCTCATAGTACGGCTGAAAAGCCTTACCTGATCGCAGTTCCTGACAGGGAATCACAAAGTTCAGCTCCAGTCGTCCGACAGGATGAGCGTCATCAATGTCTTTATCCGCATGCTCAACCCATAGTATATCGTACTGATCATTCTCTAACCCGCAGAATATGACCGCTTCAAACTCCTGCATAATGCGCTTTTTATCGGCTTCACTAATCTCATCCGCACGTTCACTAAAAGATAAGTACCCTGACTTATACTTAGTCTTGTGAGAGGTCGTGTTAATTAAGTGCTCAGTGAGCACAGGATCGCCGTACAGCACTTTTGCATGCGTTCTAGGTACCAAAGTACCCTTACTCCCTTTCTCTTTAAGAAGGTAGTCTAAAACGCCACTCGCTTTGCCTTTACCATGCTTAGAGAACTTAACAATCATCACCATCCCTCGCGGCTACTTTTGAGTATTCGATACTCGTCTCTATCAGCACATGCAACTGTTTCCTAATCGCCTTAATCTCATTAAGCACCTCGGCATCAACGTGCTTTTCGATATTCACATGCTTGGTCAGCTGATTAAGATTGCTACCGATTCTACCCAACTGACGCACCAATTCAGGATCAACTGGCTTAACAGGAGTAACCCCTAATGCCAATCCTCGTAACCAACTGGCCACCGTATTTTCGCGGTTTCTTTTCTTAATCTCAGCAAGTTCGTAGTCATTGACGCGAATCGCAATCTCTCTATTACGCTTGGCTCTCTTGTCAAGAACGGTAGGTTTTGGCTCAGTCATAACGATTACCTAGGTAAGGGTTTTAGGGGATTTTAAGGGGTCTCCCCTTAACCAGCTCACATGAGGGATAGGATAAGTATTACGTAGTAATAAATAGCCCCCTCTTGTGACTGCTGGCTTAATAAATACTAACATAAAATCTATATTTGTCTGTACCTATTTATTTTTTAATGACTGTACCTATAGATTGTCTATTGTGTGTACCTACATACGATAAATGACTGTACCTATGGTATTATTATTGTCTGTACCTATTCTAAAAGTGAGTGAGTTATTTATGGATAAGAGACGTAGGAATATGCAACGTTACAATGCGGTACGTTCTGCTCGAGTTGAAGCCATGATTGAGTTCTTAAAGGATATTGATTTTGGTGGTACTGAACTTTGCCAACTTGGTATAGAAGATGGGTATAGGTTAGAACGTGAAGTTAACTCTTATAGAGCTATGCAAATAGCTAGGTACTTTGGAGTTAATGTCAGTAAATCAAAATTAACTCAATTCTCTAAACCTAAAGATCATAGATACGATTTTACTGCTGCTCAGCTAATGGGCTATATCAGTGAGCATTATGATGAGCTGATGAATTACTGGGAATGGTTTGTACAACCAGCTATACGTAAAGCTAGAGAGAAGTATCCTATTGAAAAAGAATTAGAAAATAAGAAGTAAAAGGTTTTTAATGTTTTTAATAGCTTTTAAAAGCTTTTAAGTAGGCTGTATCCCTTTATAGTCAAGGCTTTTAGGTTAGATAAGCATACGTTTATACACCCATAGATATACGTTTATACACCCATAGATATACGTTTATACACCCATAGATATACGTTTATACACCCATAGATATACGTCTTTACAATCAAAGTATATTTATATACAATAAAAAATTGGAAGTATATATATACGGATTTTATATGACAAAAACTAGTATAGTAAGCAAAGCTAATGCGTTTATTGAGTCGGGCTATGCGATCAACTTAGTCGCTCAGCGTGTAATTATCTTAGCTATTATTGAAGCAAGAGAACAAGGAAGTATGTCTAAAATTGGAGGTGTCCACCGTATCAGAGCGTCTGATTACGGGAAGCATTTTGAATGTGATAAAACTACTGCTTATCGCTCACTGAAGTCTGCTTGTGAAAGTCTTTATGAAAGCGAGTTTGTTTGGACTGATAAGGATTCAAAGGGACGTGACAAGATAAATAAGTCCAGATTCGTGCAACGTGCTTCATATAGTGAGGGCGGGGGGTATGTAGAGGTTATGTTTGGAAATGACGTTATTCCACTGATAACAAGACTTAGTGAGAAATATACAGAGTACGAGCTACAACAAATAAAAGACCTAAATAGCATCTACGCATTGCGTATCTTTGAAATATTAATGCAGTGGAGTAGTGTTGGTAAAACCCCTCCAATTACAATTGGAAATTTACGTACTCGTTTGGGTATCGAAGAGCACCAATATAAAACTATGGGTAATTTTAAAAGTCGTGTTTTAGACCATGCTATTAATGAGATTAATGATAATACGAATATTACAGCGACTTATGAACAGCACAAAGAAGGCCGTAGAATTGTTGGGTTTACGTTCAAATTCAAAATAAATACTAAGCCTGAGAAAGCGACAGGCATAAAGAGAGATGGTGATACGCCTGATATGCTGACTCCTTTAAAAATGACAGATAAACAAAAGGGTGTGTTTGCGGCTAAGCTATCGAAAATGAGTGAGTTGTCTAACTATGCTAAGCAAGGTGAGGATTATAAAGCATTTGCTGAACGGATCGAAATTGAGCTTTTAGATGAAAGTAAGCATGCTTTTTACGTACCTTATCTCGATAAATTAGGTTTTCGGGCTTCGGCATCATAAGGAGATATTTAAAAACCCCACCATCTTTTCTTCTTCTCGGTAATAGCGGCTATTTCAGTATTCTGTTTTTGTTCGGATTGTATCTTATCATCGGTTTCAGATTGTCTGAATTCTAATAATCTCACTTGTGCTAAATCCTGGATACTAGCGTTGGCTTTATCCAGCGTTTTGTTTAACTGTCCTATCTGCTGCTGATAATTTTCAATTAACTTTTTTTGATCGCTTACTTGTTGGCTGAGGTGCTCATTCTTGAGCTTTTCAAGTGCTAATAGGTGTTCAATATCCGTATTGTACTGAACACTTTGACTGTTCAGAGGTGTACTTTGAACAGTGTCCACTGAACGTTCAGTACGTTTTTTAGAAATTGGCTCACCAAACACGCGCAACATTTCTGAAACGTCTATTTTCTTATCTGCTGTTCTAGAAAGCTCACCATCATTGACCTTCTGATAGATCGTGGTTCTTGATACACCCCATTCTTTTGCCGCTTTTGTCACCGATATGTTCATTGTTCACCTAGTGTTCAAGTACGTTTTTAGAAACTGTACAGTACAACTGTCCAGAACGTTCAGTGAACAACTATGGCATTAACCCGTCTATCAGGCAAATTATAAATAAACTGCTGTGTAAATCAGACGGTTGGTTATATAGCACTCACTTTATTGAACAAATATAGGGTATTATTAATGCTTGAAAGCAGTGTCTTAGGTCTTAAAGAAAGTAGGTTCTATGAAAAAATTTATTCTAAGTATGGCGTTATCTCTCTTTGCCTTATCTTCTCAGGCAGCAGTTACAGTCACTGATAATCCATTTTATAGTGATGTCGAGGTAGAACATCCGTTGTTTGCTAAAGGTGCTGGCGGCTCTCAATGCAAAGGCTTACCGCGCACTTGTGGGCAGATGGTTAGCTGTGAACAAGCCAAACAAGCACTCAAATGTGGAAATACCAAGCTAGATCGTGATAAGGACGGCGTACCATGCGAATCAATATGTCCAGGTGGTTAATTGCAGTAGCGTCTATCGTTATGATTGGGTGCAGCTCAGGCAATACAGAAGATGATCTGTATGGTTCAGGCTATATCGTAGTGAGTGAGCAGACATGGAGTAAATATTACACAACACCTTATCCGTTTACGGTGCCTGAGGGTGAGATTGCGTGTGCCTCAAATCCTTCCTTTGGTCGTGAGGTGTTTTTTCATCCTAAGGGTTACACCGATGAATCTTACGTTGGTATACCGCTTAATAAAGCAGCGGTAGATGGCTTAAAGCTAAGTCGTTTGACGCCAAATGTGCCTCATAGTGTCAAGGAAGGTGCTGATCTGCGTGAGGCCGTACAAATTGGGTTGAGAGTGTGTGATGAGCAAGAGGATGAGCTTGCGAATTATTAAGTTCGGTACCCTAGTGAGGACTTGAATCTTGGACTGTATGCTAATGATAGCAATAGTTTGAGTTATTGAAGTAACATCGGTGTACTTCATTGTGTACATCCAGTGAGTTTTTCGAGAGTGAATTGGCTTATTTTTGATTTCTATAAGTACTGTTATGGGAGTAATAGCCAGATATTTTTATTGACTGGTGCTATGTATGTTATAATTACGAGAAATATTACTCCTTTCATCTATAAAAGTCGTTTACTACAAAGATGAATATTCCGCCTTAACTGTTTGACCCCCTCCTAAGTAAATAATTGCTCCCTATAGCAATTTCTGTCATAGAGCGTTTTACGCTTTTTCCTGTGCACACGCACTGCTTTAATATTTGTATCTATAATCGATTTATCTATCGAGTCATTATAAACAAGCTATTAAAAGCAATTTATGACAATAACTCGCTAAATATAACGTTTCACATTTTCACATTCCTTGATTGGTAGGCATTATGCCTAGCTGAGAGTGTGTCAGACCTTTTATTTTAGATACCTCTTATCTTAGATATCGCGATTATTGACAGACTAAAGCAGTTCCTAAAAACTGAGTTAAACATGTTAACTACTATTAAAGAACATTGGTTGTCCAATGTTAGAGGCGATGTCCTAGCTGGTATGGTTGTCGCTCTAGCCCTTATTCCTGAAGCCATTGCTTTTTCGATCATTGCCGGTGTTGATCCTCAAGTTGGATTGTACGCCTCATTTTGTATTGCCGTAGTGATTGCTTTCGTTGGCGGACGTCCGGCGATGATTTCAGCCGC
>NZ_CAJHBF010000040.1:0-6339 GCF_904846565.1 Psychrobacter sp. CMS30
CGCTTAAATCTATGATACAGTTTAAAGGCTCTTATTAAAGGCGCATAGTTTTAATTAAATGCTCTTATTAAAGGCGCATAGTTTTAACAGCGTATAAGCTTTAATAATGCTTAATTTTTAATAGCGTATAAGCTTAATAGGTTTAAGTTTAAAAAACCGCTAAGACGCTATTGCTAAGCAAAATCCCAAGCAACACCACCATGATAAACCGCTGTATGAATAAAAAAACATCATGGACAACAAACTTAAATAACACCGCTAAATAAGAACATAACAACGTTAATTGACCATACCAAGGATATCTGATGAGCGCATTACAACAGCTTCGCACCATGACCACTATTGTCGCTGATACGGGCGATCTTGCCGCCATTGCGCGCCTAAAACCCATCGATGCCACTACCAATCCCAGTCTCATTACCAAAGCGCTCATTCATCCGGATAATGAAGCCATGCTGTCAGAAACCATGAGTCGCCATCGCGGTGATATCGATGCGGTGATTGATGAGCTGACCATTCAAATTGGCTGTAATATTCTGGCATTGATTGAAGGTCGCGTTTCAACCGAAGTCGATGCACGCTTATCTTATGATACCCAAGCGACCATTGATAAAGCCTTAAGCTTTATGGAAGCCTATCAAAAAGCAGGTATCGACTCAGAGCGCGTCTTGATTAAGATGGCAGCAACGTGGCAAGGGATTGAGGCCGCACGTTATCTTGAAACCCAGGGTATTCACTGTAATCTGACGTTATTATTCGGTCAGCATCAAGCGATTGCCTGTGCCGATGCTGGCGTGACGCTGATCGCCCCTTTTGTTGGGCGTATTTTAGATTGGCAAAAACGCCAGCAAAACCGCCAAAACGTTCCCGCTTCAGACGATATGGGCGTGCAATCGGTCAAGCTTATTTATCAATATTACAAGCAGCATGGCTATAAAACGCAAGTGATGGGAGCCAGTTTCCGCTCGACTGAGCAAATATTGGCGTTGGCGGGTTGTGACCTGTTAACCATCGCGCCCAATCTCATCGATGAGCTGGCAGCGATGGATGTTGAAGTAACGCGCCAGCTATCACCAAGCATGTCAATGGATTTGGCCGACATGACCAAAGTCAGCTTAACGCATGACGAATTCAGTGCCGCTTATCAACAAGATACGGTCACACAAGACTTATTACCTAAGGGTATCGATGGCTTTATCGGTGCGCGTGATGAGCTTGCGAAAATGCTAGCAGACATGCGTGATTAACAACCAAACTGACTATATGTCCGAGGTCTCTGCCTGCTAATCACGAGTGCTGAGATTGCCACAGCGTGAACCGCTTGTCATAAAAGAAATTTGCCTGCCCCTATTAAGTTGGCTATGATGAGCGACTTTATATAACAAAAAGCAAGGCTCGATTATGAAACGGCTAGCAGTGATATTAGCAGGTAGTACGCTTGCAATGAGTGGCTATGCGGCAAACTGGTTAGAGGTATCAAAAAGTCAGACTGGCTCTATTTTTAGCTTAGATTTGGATTCTATCGAACGCTCAGACATTCATATTATTGACGAAAAAGCAGTCGAAAATATTACCGTCTCGATTCGTAGAACCTATCCTGCACCAAAAACCGTGGTGACAAAGGATAGTAAAGAAAAAGACAGCAAGGAAGGTAAGGACAAACAGACTAAAGAAACCGACATCCATCATAGCGACCAGCAATTACTCATCTCTTGTAAGGATTCTAGCTACTATCGGCGCGCTTACGTCAACTACGCTGCTGACGATAAAGTGTTAAAATCTTGGCAATCAGAAAAGCCAATATTGACGACTAAAGACTTTAAGGTGACCAAGCCGAAAACAATTAGTCGCATGCTCGTAGAGCAGGCCTGTAAAAGTTACCAGCAAGATAAGTAACGCAGGTCAAGACAAACAAAATACATGCCATTAAAAAGCGCGCTGAACTATTCAGCGCGCTTTTTATTATGCTAAAAAACTCTTCTCTAAGCTTTTAAAACCGTATAAACCGGCACGGGGAATTCGCCGTGCAAATCAACAAGGTCTAACAATACCAATGCGCCGACCACGGTGTGCTTAGCAGACTTGCACAGCTCATAAGCAGTCATCAGCGTACCGCCAGTAGCCAAAATATCATCGACCAATAACACGCGCTCAGGTGGCAAATTATTTTGCATCTCAAGCGTGTCTTTACCATATTCTAAAGCATAAGCTTTATTGGCAACCGGTGGTGGTAATTTGCCAGGTTTACGCAGCAAAATCATACCCTTACCCAAGCGACCTGCTAGCAAACTGGCAAATACAAATCCGCGCGCCTCAACTGCACCCAAGCAATCGACGTCATCAAGCAGACCCGCAGGCAGTACAGCTAGCATCTCATCAATCACAGCATTAATATGACTGCGCAGTAACGGCGTAATATCATAAAAATCAATGCCAACTTTTGGGAAGTCTGGTACTGTGCGAATGATTTGCCAAAATGGATGATCAGTATTGAGTGTCGGCGAGGATTTGGTTGTGGTATTAGCTGATGAAACGTCGGCAGTAGCGCTCATGATAACCCTTTGCGTATAGTACTTGAAGAGGATATGACAGTGATGGTCGATATCTCAATTGGTAAAATTGGTAGCAAGAATTATAGCATAATCGACTTTATGGCGGAGATAAAACTGGCGAAGTTAGCACTACTAAAACCATTAAGTGGGTACTCTACGACTTGATAAAAGCTGGTTAATCTCAATATACAAGTGTAAACTTAACTATGAAAATTACGGTTATATGATAAACTACGTGCGTTTTTACGGTCTAAATATTGACTATAGTAGTGAATATAAGCCTTAAAAAAACACCTAGTAACACTGGTTTTAATAACAGTGACAATAATCGATAGGACTATTTATGAAACGTTATGAATGTATTGTCTGCGGCTGGATATATGACGAAGAGCTCGGCTGTCCTGAAGAAGGCATCGCGCCTGGCACTAAATGGGAAGATATCCCTGATGATTGGATTTGCCCAGAATGCGGCGTTGGCAAGCTTGATTTTGAGATGCTCGAACTTTAAGCCAATGACCGTTTAAATAGGATACTTCATGACACAATCAAACCCCATCAATAGTGCGCCTAAGATTCTAGAAGCGCCTGAGATTTCAGAGGAAAATGGCAATTACCCAACCCCTGAATGGCAGCAATTTGGCAACCATAATTGGCGTGCATCCGACTTAAGCGAGCATCTTCATCAAGCAATGATAGATATTGGTGACGGTATCGAGCTGTGGGTTGAGGCGGGTGGTAATCCAAACAATCCGCCACTACTCATGATTATGGGACTTGGCTCACAAATGATATTTTGGCCAAATAACTTTATGAAGCGCCTTATCGATGCCGGTTTTTTTGTGATACGTTTTGACAACCGTGATATCGGCTTGTCATCTAAAGTACAGATTGATGGTTTGCCACGTATCAGTCAATTAAAAATGATGATGCGCCTGCAGACAGGTCTGGCGAATAAAGGCGCGCAGGTTGCTTATAACTTAACCGATATGGCGGAAGATACGGCGCGTTTAATCAAAGCCTTGCACCTGAGTAAAACGCTCCTACTTGGCGCTTCTATGGGCGGTATGATTGCTCAAATCGTCGCCGCGCGTTATCCAAGTCTAGTACAGCGCATGGCCTTGATGTTTACCACCACCAACCGCGCCTTTTTAAAACCGCCTAAGCCGAAGCAGTTATATACCCTCATCAATCGCCCTGAGAGCCATTCTGAGCGTGATATTGTGCGTCATAGCGTCTGGTTTATGAAGACTGTCGGCACGCCTGGACACGTCAATGTGCGCATGGTGCGTGACATCGCTAAGATACGTTATCAGCGTAATTTTCATCCACTCGGTACCGTACAACAGCTCAATGCTATTTTAGCTTCAGGCTCGATTAGCAAATACAGTAAGCAAGTTAAAGCACCGACGATTGTGCTGCATGGTAGCGCAGATGGGCTGTTACCCGCCTCGCAAGGACGAGTGGTTGCAAAGACCATTCCCAATGCAAAATTCCATTTAATCGAAGGTATGGCGCACGATATTCCAGAATACTATCAGCCTTATATGGTCGACTTGATTAGCAATCATCTGTTAGAAAAGTAATGTTTTAAGCTTACAAATTTGATTAATGAGCCATAAAAGAGTGTCAGAGCGATGGATTATCCATCGCTCTGACACTCTTTTTACCTGCAAAATTAAGCGCGATATTAAATGATAAGTGCTAAGTATCAATCACAACCAACACTGCTACCCTCTTTATCAATACACATCTTAGCCCCATTTTTTAAATTACCAATCCATGCTTTGCCATTTGTGAATACAAATGCTGCCTGGTCTTTATAACTATCGCCTACGCTCACACCGCTCTTATCAAAACGGAAAGGAATTACCAACTCGCCGCCTAAATTAACAAAACCCCATTCGTTATCGATGCGTACGCCCGCCAGTCCTTCAGAAAATGGACGCACCTCATCAAACGAATACGTAATCATCGTGACATTATTGTCATCAACAAAGCCCCACCTACCATCTTGTTGACGTGGCTGTAGCGTGGTAAAAGGACTAGACGGCGCTGATTGTTGCATCTCCTTGGCGTTTTCGTTAGTTGTCGATGTTTGGCTATCAGCCTTACTGTTCGAATTCGGGTCACGCGTGGGTTTGCCATTTTTATCCAACCAGCTGATGGCTTGGTTTTTACGCACGCGCGTCATGCCGCCACGATAATCATCGATATCACTAATCGCGGCAGAAAATGGCACGATTGTTTTATTAGCGGTATCGATGACCCCATAATGACCGTTTTGTTTGACCACGATGCGACCTTCAGACACGGGACGCGCCCAACCTTGACTCTCCTTGAGCATATCGTACATCGCAGGGATAGTCTCGCGACCTTGCATATTGACGTAACCCACCCGCCCGTTACGCAGTACCGGTAGCAGTCCGCCCGATATTTTATCGGCATCTACTTTTTGATAGCGGGATAAATCAACCACGCTTTTACCTTGTTTATTAATCAAGGCAACTGGTGCGCCAAAATCTTTTATCGCTAAAAAATAGCCGCTACTCGCTGTACAAGAGACATTTTTATAATAACTTTTGGGAATTTTACAGCTGGCTGCTTGGGCATTTGACATCAAAAAAGGCGTAGCGGTTACAACGCTCATCACAAACAGGCTCATCACAAAACTGCCGCGTGACAATTGTAGCGGTAATCTAGAGAGGGAGAGTTTTTGTCGTCTTGATATAGAACGTAGCAGCATAAGCAAACCTAGGCTAAAAGTAATAGAGGCTATTTGAAAATTTAAAGCGTGTCGTTATTCTAAAACATTAAGGGTTTTAAAATGCAGATAGCTAGTAGAGTAACAAATAGCGACGTTTGCGCCAATGTTATTCCTGTAAGAAGATGACTGATTTATTTATGGTGTGTGATAAGTCATTATAAAATAAATCGCCCTAAACCATTCCATTTCGAGTGCAAAACACTGACAATATAGCTTATTTAAATCACCGCTTTAGCAAACAACAATTAAAAAGCATCTTAAAAAAAGCATCATAGTAATGAGATAAGGATATTGCATGGCTACTGCCTCTTCACGCTCTGCCGCTACTGGCTTAGTCATTGGTTGTGTTATTTTTGGTTTGGGTAGCTTGATTGTTGCTCATGTCGATATCGGTGGCTGGGCGATGTCATTTTGGCGGCTGGCTATTTCAGGCGTGGTATTTGCTGTATTGGCTAAAGTAACGGGGCAGCGATTACCGCGCTCAAAGCGTGCTATTTTTTACGGTTTATTATCGGGCGCATTTTTAGGACTCGATTTGGCACTCTGGCATGAGAGTATTTATGCGGTCGGTCCTGGTATCTCAACCTTACTTAATAGCTTGCAGATTTTCTTTTTAGCGGCCATTGGATTTTTATATTTTAATGAGCGCCAATCTATCTTGCAGCTTATCAGTTTATTTTTAGCCATGCTAGGCGTAGCAATGATAGGCAGACCTGAGTTTGCGCGAAATACTGCCGCGACTCGGGGTTTCGTCACGGGCATCGTCTCAGTCGCCATGCTTGCCGCGTCGATGATCTTTATCCGCACAACCCACGATACTGAGCCAACGCCGATATTTATGCTTATGCAACTGATTAGCATCGGCGGCGTAGTGGCAATGATTGTCCCGATGTTCGTGTTCGATATGGGCAATATTTTGCCCGATACGTGGTCTGAGATTGGTTGGGTATTGATTTATGGCACGGTGATGCAATGCTTAGCGTGGGGGCTTATCGCCTACTCTATTCCTAAGCTGTCCTTGGC
>NZ_CAJHBF010000041.1:0-5794 GCF_904846565.1 Psychrobacter sp. CMS30
CTCATCAGTAACCACATGGGTACTACAGCCATGATGACGTTCACCCGCTTGTATGGCACGCTGATGGGTATCTAGGCCCTTATAAGCGGGCAATAGAGCAGGGTGCAGGTTAATCATGGGCGCAGGCGCATTATCGATAAATGCGCTACTTAAAACCCGCATAAATCCTGCTAAGACAATTAAATCAGGCTGCCAAGCGCTTAACTGCGCGCTTGCATGAGTTTCAAAGGTTTTGATACCCATGCGTTTGCCGCTAGCAACGTGAGATAAGACAGCAACGGGAATAGCGGCGTCATTGGCACGTGTGATGGCATAAGCATCTTCACGGTTACTGATGACGCCAACAATCTCAATCGGTAGCGCACCAGCTTGCATGGCATTAATCAAGACTTGCAGGTTGCTACCACTACCAGATACCAAAACAGCGACGCGTAACGGCTTAGCTGATTTTTTTGCAATACTTTTTAGATTGTCGTCTGGCATTAACGGTACACCACGGCGTCCGCTTCACGGCTAACCATTTCACCCAATTTCCAAGCGTTTTCGCCCGCATCATTTAACGTTTTGATAGCAGTTTCTGCTTTATCTTTAGGCACCACGATGACAAAACCAACGCCGCAGTTAAAGGTGCGGTACATCTCACTTTGCTCGATATTACCTTGGGTTTGTAACCAAGTGAATAGCTCTGAGAACTTCCAGCTTCTGGTATCGATGCTAGCAGCCAGATGGTCTGGTAATACACGCGGTAGGTTGTCGGTTAAGCCGCCGCCGGTGATATGTGACATCGCATGTAAGGCTGAGCTACCAAGGGTATCTTGCAACGCTTTAATGGCTTTAACATAAATGCGAGTAGGAGCCATCAGTGCATCTTGAATAGATTGACCGTCTAATTGCTCATCACTAGTAGTCACATCAATACCGCTGACTTCGATGACTTTACGCACCAATGAGTAACCATTAGAATGCGCGCCACTTGAAGCAAGAGCGATTAATACATCGCCTTCAGCGACGTTTTCGCCAGTGATGACTTCCGCTTCTTCAACCACACCGACGCAGAATCCCGCTAGGTCATAATCGTCGTCTTGATACATGCCTGGCATCTCAGCCGTTTCGCCGCCGATAAGCGCGCAATTTGATAATTTACAGCCTTCGCCAATACCAGTAACCACAGTTGCTGCCACATCGATATCAAGCTTGCCAGTTGCATAATAATCTAAGAAGAATAATGGCTCAGCACCGCACACCAATAAATCATTAACGCACATGGCAACCAAGTCGATACCGATGGTGTCATGGCGGTTTAGTTGTAATGCCAGTTTAAGCTTGGTGCCGACACCGTCAGTGCCCGAAACCAATAACGGTGAGGTGTAACCAGTCGGTATTCGACAAAGCGCCCCAAAACCGCCAAGTCCGCCCACAACCTCAGGACGAGAGGTGGCTTTTGCCACTGATTTAATACGTTGTACCAACGCATCGCCAGCATCAATATCAACGCCAGCATCTTTGTAGCTTAAAGAAGGCTTGTTACTCATGGTCATCTCACAAATTTTATAGGGAATGAAGGTCGGTCAGTAGAAAAGCGGATCGGTCGTGTTAATTTTGCAGATAGTGCGCGCATTATACCCAAAAACGACCCCCTCTCGCAAAGCAACTTACCAATATTTGGCCGATATTTAACGAAGAGTGGCAATAAAGGCTAAATAGAGCGCAATAAAAATTTAAGAAACAAAAAATGACTGATTTTTTGTTGTACTCTGCGATAATAGAACGCCAAAGTTGTCGGCAAAATTTACTGCCATGACAATGATAAATACCATTATAAATATAAAGCTATCGGCTACCTAATTCAGCAAAAAAATCATCATAAGCCAGCATTTTACATTGACTTAATCGTAGGGTTACCCTTCATGATAAACCAACCAATAGATCCCTTTTTTCGACGTCTATTTATCGTCGTTGCTATTGTTGTGGCGGTATTTTTATTATATTTGATGACGCCGGTCATCGTGCCATTTGTCGTGGCTTTTGTATTGGCTTATCTATTCAATCCGCTGGTTAAGCGCTTATCAGAATATATCAAGCGTTGGATAGCCATTATCATCGTTTATTCGACGATTACGCTTGGCATGGTGTTACTACTTTGGTGGTTGATACCGACCTTATGGCATCAGCTGCAAGCAGCGTGGGAATATTTGCCCAAGGTGCTAAACTGGTATAACCAAGTGGTGCGTGAGTGGTTTATTAATAACAGCCGTATTCGTCTGCCAGAACTAGAAGCCAAAGGTTTTTCTGATACCTTGGTCGATTATATGCAGACCAATTATAAGTTCGCTGATGCCAGCAGCATGATGAGCCAAATATTGACGTCTAGTATGAATTTTATCAATAACGCTGGGCTGATTGTATTGGTACCGATTTTGACCTTTTATTTCTTGTTTAATTGGGATCAGCGCCTGCAAACTTGGAAGATGGCGATTCCAGCCCCTTATTGCAAAAAAGTAATCGGCATTGCTCAAGAGTGTGATCGGGCGCTGATGGCCTTTATCAAAGGTCAGCTGTTGGTGATGGTGTTACTGGGTGCAATCTACGCTGTACAGTTGCAGCTTATTGGGCTTGAGCTTGGCTTGATTATCTGTATGGTTGCCGGTGTTGCCAGCTTTGTGCCGTATTTGGGCTTTGGTATTGGCTTTATTGCGGCGATTATCGCTTGCCTATTCCAGTTTGGCTTAAACTGGACGTATTTGTCTTTAATCGTTGGTGCTTTCTTAGTCGGGCAAGCCGCTGAAGGCTATATCTTGCAGCCATTACTGCTAGGCGATAAAATTGGTCTGTCACCGTTATGGGTTATCTTTGCGGTATTGGCAGGGGCAAGCTTATTGGGCTTTGTTGGTATGCTTATTGCGCTGCCAGTGTCCGCTGTCCTTAACGTTTTATTCCGCCATCTGTATGCTTATTATCAATCGACGGACTTTTATAAAGGTCGTAAACAATTGGCCTTATTTGATAAAAAGTAAAATGATAAAGAATAGGTTAAAAAAAACTTCGCGAGAAATAAGCATTTTATGGCTATTGTCACATCAATTGCCTAATAATTTTATAGCGCGATTAGGAGTCGGTATTCACTTATAAAGTGGATAAAGGCGGATTGATTGAGCTTAATGGGTAAAAGACTTGTCAGTCATTTTGCAAATATGTTATATATAGGCGCAGTATTAACGGTATTGACCGTTACTAGGTTGGCTTTGATAAACGTAAAAGTTAGCAAAGCCAGTTTAAAGAATATTAGTCGTTTAGCCTTTTTAGTGATTGCGCTACGCAAACCGAGTTGATGATTCATGGCAGAAGCACAGCTAAGTCTCAATCTGGACATTAAGCATGATGCGAGTCTCAGCGACTTTGCCGGTCCGGGTTGGATGTCTATTATCGATGCAGTGCGGCAGCTACATGTCGGCCTGATTGGCCAGCTGTACCTATTTGGCAGCCCAGAGACGGGCAAGTCGCACTTATTATCCGCCGTTTGTGAGTCATTTATTGAGATGGATAAATCAGCGATTTGTCTATCATTGAATGAACTGATTCATACCGATGTCAATGTCCTATCCTCTTTAGAGAACTTTTCCCTGATTGCGATTGATGATTTAGAGGTGCTTGAACAAAGCAGCCAATGGCAAGAGGCTCTCTTTCATCTGATTAATCGTAGCCGCGAAGGGCAGCGTCAGCTGTTGTTTGCCTCCAATAAACCGGCGACCGAATTGCCGTTTCAGCTAACAGACTTGCTCACCCGTTTGGCACAATCGCCAAGCTTTAAAGTGCCAAATGGTCATGATTTGGCTGACCGTCAAGCTTTGTTGCAGTCTATTCTACGTCGGCGTGGTTGGCAGTTTGATGAGCGTATTATTAATCATCTACTGACCGAAGGGCCGCATCGTATCGGCTCTATGATGGAGGTGCTGAACTACATTCAGCCGATGCTCTCTAATCTTGGCCGCAGTAATATATCCAAGGCGGTCATCAGCGATGCGATGCGCACGATTGATGAGCAGACGCTTGCTGCAGAGCTTGCTGATATCGCGCAGGAGACGCAAGTAGATAATGAGGTCGCCAACCAAGACCAACATACCATGCCGCTTGATTTTTAACATAAACCGCTATCTTTCTGTAGAAATTTTAGAAATTACCTTTACTATTCATGGAATAACTTATGAAAACAAACGCTTCTTTGCTAAAAAAACTGACGATGGGCACATTACTAATCACTGCTGGCTCAGTCTCTATGCTATCGCATGCGGCAGTGACCTTGCTGGTTGATGACCATATCAAAGTAACGGCTATTAACGGGCAGGAAATCCAGCAAAGTGCGTTTCAGCCATTAAAGAAATCTTTTACTTTAGAGCCAGGTCAGCATGCGATTACCGCTAAATATGACCGCTTATACAATTTGCCGCGTGATGAGCACGATTATTTGCGCTCGGGTAATGTGAGTGTGACGGCAGAATTGGTGGACAATCAAACCTATCGTCTTACCATGCCAAATCAGCCAGAAAAATATGCAGCGGCGAAAGAGTATGCTAAGCGTCCAACACTGGCAGTGCAGCAGAACAACACGGTAGTAGCTAGCCAGCAGAGTCTGGGCGGCAATCAAGGTGGTTTGCTATCAGGTTTGGGCAAAGCCTTAGGCGGCGTGTTTGGTGGTGCTGATGATGCCGAACTACAAAACCAACGTGCGATTGCGGCTTTAGATAAGCCTGCTGTCAGCACTCAAAGCAATGTCAATACAGGCGCAGTTACTACCGTTAAGCAAACGACAAGCGCTGCTTCATCTACCAACACTTTAGATCAGTTTATGCAAATTTGGCTACAAGCGACTCCAGCTGAGCGTGAAAAAATGCGTCAGTGGATTCAGAAGTAAAGTGATTGAGCAGTAAGTAGCGATTGGTAAAAGAAGCATAAAAAAAGCACCTAATCTAATTAGGTGCTTTTTTCTTACTGACTATGTTAATAATAAACTGTTTTACGAATAGCTAGTTTAGTGATGAATTATTCTTCAGGAGTTATTAGCCTAAAAAAGCGTTGTACATCCAAATAAGCTTTTCTTGCTGCTGTACATAATCATCTACTAAGTCTGCTGTACCTAGGTCTTCGCTTTCTTCTGCCAGTGCTGAAACCTCACGCTGCTCAGCGATAAGCGATTGTAGACCAGTTACCACACCTTTCACGCAAGCATTACCATCTTTCACGTTTTTATCTTCTTGAATGCTGGTATGTTGGCTAAAGTCGCTATATGCATGTAGCGGCGTGCCACCTAAGGTTAAAATACGCTCAGCGATTTCATCGATTTCTATTTGTAAGCTGGTATATAACTCTTCAAATTTTGGATGCAATGTGAAGAAGTGCTCACCTTTTACGTTCCAATGATAACCACGCACGTTAATATAAAACATATGGTAGCTTGATAGTAGGCTGTTGAGCTTAGCAATCACTTCGCTCATATCTGATTTTTCTAGACCGATTTGGTTGGTCGCATTATTAGTATTACTCATAATATTATCCTTATAGTTTGAGTGTTGATTTAATAGATTGGTTATTGTTATAGACTTAGTATTCGACATACTCATCTGAGTATAGGAGCACTAAGTTAAATACAGAAGCCTAAGAGTGTAGCAAGTCATCTCCTGCATTGCTATGCTCGTTATATGTCTACTATATTTTTATCTCTTCTACACCTTGTCTGTTGGTGCTTATTATAATAGCAAAGAAACCATGATAAGTTAAATTCAATTAATCGAAGTCTGTA
>NZ_CAJHBF010000042.1:0-5276 GCF_904846565.1 Psychrobacter sp. CMS30
CCAAGGTATAACTAGCTTCAATTAGTGCATTCCCTTTTACAACTAATTCAGACATCTCCATAACCACCACCTTATTAAGATAACCAGTATATTAGTGTATTTTAAATACAATAACAAATGATGTATTCGAAAACAGGGTAAACGTATTTATATAACAGGGTAAACGTATTTATATAACAGGGTAAACGTATTTATATAACAGGGTAAACGTATTTATATGAAGCCTCAAGCCTATATATATCGTGACTTACAGAGGACGTAAAAGCATTTAAAAGCTATTAAAAACATTAAAAGCTTTTTTACTAATGATTAATCATGAAGAATTAACAAACAACTACCTATATATTCACTAAGTTTCATTGTCTGCATACTAAATACGTGTCATGAACTGCATATTAAAATCTGAGTAACTAAGTAAGCCTTCTTTATTATCTTCTAACCATTCAGCAATATCCTTATTGGTCAGAGAATAGACGTAATCTTTAGGTTTAGCATATTTTAATAATTTCTGCTTACTGATAGTCCTACCCAAGAACTGAGCAATTTTTTGCGCTCTATAAGAATTTAATTGTCCCTTTAGTCCCTGATAACCTTTTATATCCCAAAAACCAAATCCTTCATAATCCCCACCTGTACCTTTTTCGAGTTCATCTAATAAATCAACTATCGCCATAGTTTCTTGTGAGCGAAGATAATTAACCTTTTTCATATTTTCAGATCTTTTATTCATACTATTGCCCATTCTTATGTAGGTATAGACAGTTACTATATCATAGGTACAGACATTGGTTTTTGTTGGGTATAGACAGTTGTATAAATATAGGTACAGACAATCATAGAAATTATAGGTATAGACAAACACTTAATATTTTCTAATATCTGTTAAGCCAGCAGTCACAAGAGGGGGCGTTTTTCGCTTCGCTACAACCTTACCTCTTGTGTGCTAGCAAAGGGGCTACCGCCCCCTTGACCCCCAACAACTCTAAACTATATTGTGAGTTCTTATTTTATTTTTTTAGGTGAGAAGGCATCTATTAGCTTATTTGTAGTAGAAGCGTCAATATGACCAGCGTTTTCTTTTTTAGTAAGATATGCAGGGAGCTTCTGTTTTTGATAGGTTTCTCTAAACCATTCTCTGAATATGGCTAACGCTGTATTAGGATAACACCATGCGTTTTTTATACCTGCGGCATGTTGCGGATAATATACAGGGTACTCATGTGGATAGTTAATCCTTTGTCCATGCTGTTGTTCTAGGTTGTTTGCTTTCCAATAAGCCGCCCATGTTAGCCCTACTGATATATCGGGTATGGTATGTTCATTCAAATCGACACCAGAGTTGATCATAGGAACAATCATACCTCCTATCTCATTAAACATACCAAAATAGCCTGCTGGGACGCTATCTTTAGTGAGGTCGATTCTGTCGTGAAAATGTTTCCAGCTCTGCAATTGTTTTTGTTGTTCATTGGTGCCTTGCAGCCATTCGCGTACAAATTTAGTGACTTGCACTGCAAATATGGGTGAGCACCATTGGGCTAAGTGTATTGCTACGTCTGGATGCACCCAAGTTCCTTGTAAGCTTGGGTTTCCCCCCTGTACTACTTCGATAAGGTCCGTTGCGGGAATTCCCGCAACGGACGAAAGTTCATTAACAAATTCCTTGGTATTCTGTAGCCTTCTATAATCATTAAATTTTTTATCGGCTGCTTGACACATAGCTGTAGCATTGACGTATCCATCAATTGAGCGTTGATAGATAGTTTCCCTACCTAATTCATGCGAGATTAAATCCAAATTGTACTGACTCATAAACACCTCTAAATATAATTAAAATAACTGTTATAAATGAACTTTAGTTTACTTATAACAGACTAAGATGATAACTGTTATTGTTTTTAGCTCTTTGTAACTGAGTATGATCGCAGCAATGGCACAGTTCAGCTACATTAATACTGTTTTTTGCATTGTGCACACAATTGGTTTACATTAACTTTACTAATGTACCCTACGGAGTTTGATATGACCACCACAAATTACAACATGAGAATTGATAAAGATCTAAAAGAAAAAGCGTTTTCAGTGTTTGAAAGTTACGGATTAACGCCATCCCAAGCAATAAAATTGTTTCTCAATCAGGTAGCAGATACTAATCAAGTGCCATTATCTTTTGATTATCAGTCAAGACTTAATGAGATTGATAAGCATACCAGTGCTTTGTTGGAAGAATTAGCCGCTACAAAAAGCAATAAGTAGGCTTTTAATATGACAAGTGATAGGTTTCCAAAACGTACTCGAGAAATAACTGTTCGAGTGAATGACAAAGAGTTAGCACAGCTAAAGGAGAGGCAGCAGGGTACAACAATGGCAAGATGGTTGCGTGATTTAGGGTTGGGTGTATCGCCAATCAAACAAGCTGATCCTGAGTTGGTTCGAGCATTGGGTCGTATTGGCTCAAACCTTAATCAAACCGCAAAACACGCAAATATAAACAAAGAACTTGATCAGAATGTGTTGAAAGAGATCGAGGTCATTAGGGGTCTAATCGGTCAATTGCTAGATGATAACTTGCGAGGTACGCCATGATCGTCAAGTTTTTTAGGAGAGGAAAGGGGTCAGGGGCAGGACCGCTTAATTATCTATTGGTTACTGAGGGTAAGCCTAGAGAAGGCGCAAAAGTGCTCTACGGCGATCCTAAGCTCACTGAGCAACTTATTAATGCCACACCTTATCAGCAAAAATATAAGTCAGGGGTGCTGTCTTTTACCGAGGATGCCATCCAATTTAGTGATGAACAGAAAAAAGATATCATGCAGCGTTTTGAGAATACGTTATTTACAGGGTTAGAACCTGATCAGTACGATATTTTGTGGGTAGAGCACAGTGACAAAGGCGGTCGCCTAGAGTTAAACTTTGTTATTCCTTGCCAAGAGCTAAGAAGTGGTAAGAGTTTGCAGCCATTCTATGCTCAGGCAGACTTAGTAAGGGTTAATGCTTTCAAAAACATCATCAATAAAGAGTATGAGCTGACTGACCCCAATGAACCACAGCGTAAGCGACTGATAAATCCTTATGTCACTGATGCGCCACGCCCAACACCGTATAACCCAAAGAAAAAGAAAAAAGAAGACAAGATTGTAGAAGATACTCCAAGTATTCAGGCGATAAAAGCTGATATTGACCGCCAAGCACTAGATAGTTTGAAGGAAGGAACGCTTAATAACCGTAGTAGTGTGATGGGTTTTCTACAAGGCTTGGGCTTTACGTTAGAACGAGTTAACGAAAAATCTATCAGTATCTCTCGTCCTGATCTGAAAAGAAATATCAGGCTAAAAGGTGCTATTTACGCAGATGGTTTTAAGGGTTTGAGCCAACGTCCAGAGATTATCGAAAGTATGCAGGAAGATTATGAAAGGGTGAGTGATTCTCGTGGCATTCGAGACTTAATGACATGGGAAAAGGGTATGGAGATCAAGAAGAAGTATCACCAACAACTTTATGGTGATATTAAAGCACCTCTGCCTTTAGAGCTTGGGAGCTCGGCTATTGTGCCTGATAATAAACTTCAGACTACAAAACTAAAGACAGAGACCCTAGTACGATCATACAGCTTGCAGCCATAATAGTTTACGTGAATTAATTACGCAGATAGTAATCTATTTTTTATTCATCATTCGATAAGCGTCGCAGCCCATCTGCTCTCCATTATCACAAGCTTTACCGAACCATTCTTTGGCGGTAGCCGAATTTTGACGTACTCCCCTGCCATTGTAATATATTACTCCAAGGGCATGCTGAGCACTAGAATACCCTTGGTTGGCAGATTTTTCATACCACTTAATCGCCTTAGGGTGGTCTTGACGTACACCTTTGCCTTCTTGATACAGTAATCCAAGATTATATTGAGCGTAACCATTACCTTGGTTGGCAGATTTTTCATACCACTTAATCGCCTTAGGGTAGTCTTGACGCACACCTTTGCCTTCTTGATACAGTAATCCAAGATTATATTGAGCATCAGAATACCCTTGGTTGGCAGATTTTTCATACCACTCAATCGCTTTAGAGTAGTCTTGACGTACACCTTTGCCTTCTTGATACAGTAATCCAAGATTATATTGAGATCCAGGCTTTCCTTTGTTTGCACCATCTTGAGTGGCTTTAAATTCAAATGCATTTCTATCAAATGTACTAGTACCCATACTATTGATTATTTCGCTTAATTCTTGATTTTCATAAATATTAGCAATACTGGTCTGCGTTATACCTATTCCTAATACCGTTAGAATTAAAAAGGTTTTTTTCATAATCTATCGCCTATTTTGACCAAAAAATAATAGCTTAATTAAAGCTTGTATGACTTCCATTAGCCCTGATAACCTCTTTTAATCAGTAAACATTAAAACCTAGTTTTTTAAGGTACGGTATATAAAAAACCTGCTTATCTTCATCCAGTAGCTCTGTCTCGATTCGTTCAGCAAATTGCTTATAATCCTCACGTTGCTTAGCTTTAGTAGATAATTCGTTCATTCTAGATAGCTTAGCAGCGAAAGCACTGCGCTGTTTATCTGTCATTTTCAACGATATAAGCATATCAGGTGTATCAGCATCCCTTTTTGACTCTGTAGCTTTCTGGGCTTTAGGTTTAACTACAAATGTGAAGGTAAATCCTGTAATGACACGACCTTGCTTATGTTGATTATATTTGACAGTTATATCAGTATTTTCATTAATTTGTTTAATAGCAGGCTCTAATACCCTGCTTTTAAAATTGCTCATCGTTTTGTATTGATTCAACTCAACACCCAACTGTTGCCTAAAGCTCTGTAACTCAAAAAATGGCGTTTTTGCTGTAGAACGCCATTTAATGATCAGCTCATATAATCGTATAGCATAACCGCTATCAAGCCCTGCTACTTGGGCAATTTCATAGCTAGTAAATTGCTCTTCCAGTCTCGTAATTAATGGCACAACATCAGCAGTAAATCGCATGTAGACAGTGCCTGTAGCCTTTTCATAACCGATCTTATCTACCCAGCGACAATGAAAAGACCTGTCATTACCATTTTTAGGGTTTTTATCGTGATAAGTTACATAGCGATCAAATAGCCCTTTGCTTGCATCCTTAAGAACCTGATATGAGTTCCCTTTATCAATACTGAACTGTTCAGCATAGGCATGAGCATGAACCCTTAACAAGCTACTATGGTCAATGCCATGTCCTGTCTCCCTTGCTTCCAATATTGCAAGTAGTATCAACCTTTGCTCAGCCAAGC
>NZ_CAJHBF010000043.1:0-5053 GCF_904846565.1 Psychrobacter sp. CMS30
CTGGCTAGCTGATTTTCTGATCTCGCGGCAGCAGGAACAAAAAAGTAGGTAAGCCATGCGGTGCTGTAATGCTGTGGCTTATCGCCAAGTGGCGTGTAAGTCGCCAAACATCACTAATTAATAATCGGCAATATTCTCATAACTAGCCCATTTTTTAGCACACCTACTACAGGTGTATTCACCTTCGAGCAATTGACTGCTACCCGTACCATAAACATCAACACTACCGCCACATTGAGCGCATGACTCATACTCTCCCATATCTTCAGCGCACATCTCTTCGTTAGTCCATACTCTATCGTTCATATTACATCTCTCTATATTATTTAAGTTTTAAAAAAAATCCCCTAACTACAGGGAGTAATATGTCGTAACTTTCTGTCCTACCCAAGGTTTGACAATTATCCCGCAAGGGGAGAAGGCTCATTTGTTCTAGAGTATCGAGCCTTTGTTTTACGCCTTAACGCTACCTGATAGCGAAAAGATGCTATCAGGCGCTACAGGCTGCACTTCAATAACTATGACTGCTGTGTAGATAAAAGATGTTAGCTGCAGGGCAAGGAGGCTTGTGCTAATAGATTGGCAGCACTCTAGCATGAGCCATCAGCTATAGAACAGAGGTTCCCTCATTCTATGATAATGTGCGTTATCTTTTATCTGCTTCGATAAGTCAAAGCAGTGCATGATGAAGTCATGACTTAACTTGCCCTCATAAGCACAACTTGCATAAGCTGTCAGCATATTAGCGATTGTTTCAGCTACGCCAACTGGCATCTGGCTAAAGTCATAATTCTCATCAATCATTCTGATAGCACCAGATGCAACATAAATGCACCGCAGATAACCGTTAGGAATTACAGCGCCATTCTCTTCTGAGTGGTCAATATCATAGAGTAGACTTTCTTCTGCTTCACCGATTAAATCTATATTATCTTTGACAATCTTTTGATACTTTCTCATTTTATCGATCCTCTAATTAAATAGCCTAAGCTATGGTCGAAAACTGCGCGTAGGAATTGAAGAATCAGGCGCTGAATCTGTTTCTTTTGCTCGCGGCTGCATTAAACTGAGCGCTGATTCTGAAACGCCAATCCTGTTTTTAGTTTTTTCATGTTCTAGCAACTCTACTTCTGGATTACGCAATAGCTTAATGATTTGCTCGTTATCTACTAACGATTCTGTATTAAAAAACGCTTTACTATCCCTTAGATAAGCGCGGTAATCCCCTGCAAGCTCTGGCGTTAGCTTATTTTTTTCAGCAAAAGCATCTAGTATTTTAAGTTGTCGCTCATCAAATTTTTCAGCATCTCTTGTCTGAAAACTATAAATAACTTCTTCAATCATTCGTTCAGTAGCAGTCTCAAACTCGATATTGTAGTAGTCAGTTTCTCGATCAAAAGCGCTTGTTCGCTCGTCAAACTCAGCAGCTCTTTGTTCTCTTGCTCTAGCTCTTTGTTCTCTTGCTCTAGCTCTGTCATTGTAAGGGCTTGAGGCGCTTGATTTTGCTGCTCTAGCTCGTCTCGTAATGATTTGATTAGCTGCGTCTGCTTGCTGTTGATGTCGCTCAACACTATGTTTGCTTGTATTGCTTGCTTGTTCTGTTCTACTAGCAAGAACGCTTGCTGAGCGCTCAAAGTGAATGCGGTTGTACTCGTTGATCGAGTCATTATGTTTACCTATTTCCGTCTTAGTGCCTATTTTTTCCAAGTGATTCGCATTTTTTCCTAGGTGCATCGTTGGTTTAAACTTGAGTCCTAATTCCTTATATGATTTATGTGTGACTAGAAATAAATTATGACGCGCTAGACTTTTATTTTGTATATCAGCCCACAACTTTCGTACGCCATGCAACCATTCACTATTACTACAAAGACCGCGACCTTGCTGGATTTTTTTATTAGTAACTGGATCAATCGTACCGACTAATTCATCAGCTACTATTGGGCGCGTACGCTCATCATTTGATACATCACTGTCGCATTTTTTGCCAAGCCTCAGCTCGCCATTTCTCAACTCGACTTGACGACTAAGCAATACAATATGAGCGTGAATATTGCGAGGGTCTTTGCTTTTCGTGCTATCAGCTGCTTGATCGTCTGCGCTCATATCATCGCCATGCTTGGGATCGTGAACAAAAAGCATTGCAATGACGTTTTGCTCCTCGGCTTGCTGCTTAGCAAACTCCTGAAACGCTTTTATATTTTCCTCAAGACTCAATTCATGCGAACCCGCTAGGACATATTCATTTGCAAGTTTTGCAGTTTCCTTTATTTTGCCGCGCAAGGTTGTTTCGCCTCTCTCCACTAAATTTGCTATTTCTTCAAAATCTAACGTTAGCCCTACCTTACTCATTTGCTCTGATAATTCATCAGCCAACAAAATCTCGCTATGTGCTACGTCTGTTTTTTTAGTGTAGTCGTGAGTCTTAGCATCCTTATTGTATTTATTATTGTCAGTCAATTTTAACCCTGCCCGATACGCGACAGCGGCAACTAAATTGTGATTATTTCCGCGACTTATCGACTTTCTTTCTAGTCTGTAGATAGCCATTTTTCACCTCGATTTGCTTTTGCTTTTGGGGTTTGGGGCACCCCCAACGCGGCTTCGATAAATGATACAATAACACACGCAGTACGTTTTTTGTGTCATTTCTCGAAACTGCGCTCTTGCAGAGAGCTTAAAAGCCAAAATCTTAAAGAGATATGCGGTTATACTTTATAATATTTTCATTTTAAGGATAAATACATTGAGATTTAATATCATAGAAATATTAAGTATGGGGGCAAGTATCAGCACTATGATCGGTCTATTAATTGCTATTGTCAGTCTATGTAATTACTACCGTGAAAAGAGAGAAAAATTAGAATATGACGTTAAAAAGGATTTCATTGAAGGAAAAAAATGGGAATTTTCAGGCTGGGATGATTCAAATAAACTCACTTCATGGGAACCATTAATCCAAGGTGAACAACACATTGACTTCGATCTAACTATTAGCGATGATCGTTTTTTTAGCACTTCAGGAAATATTTATTATCCTAAAAATAGAGATGACGAAGTCTTTAACATAGAAGATCAATTATTTTATGACGTTATTAAATCATATAAAAAAAATATAATTATTGAAATCGATCAGTACAAAGAGATTTTCTAAAACACCAACCCTTAGTATCAATAGACCTGAGAAGAAGTATTAGGAACAGCGACACTAAGACGTATTACCCCTCACGAATTTAAAATAACTTTTAGTAATGATTGCTTACCGGACTTTGTACGTACAGCTTCATTAACAACCGACATATATTATGAAAAAATAAGAGAAGAAAGGCACAGTGAAGAATCTAAGAAGCCCACTAAGATAGCCTAAGCACTATTTAAGAATTTTTTAGGTATCTGGCTAGCAAACTGCCTTTCATATTCTATACGTTCTCGCTCAATACGCTTTCGATCATAAATAACTAGACGATTTAGAACACTATTATATTCATCAGTACGGCCATTATTAAAATCATTTTCGACTGCCGTCAGTATGTGCGCTTGAGCCTTGTAACGCTTGATTAACTGCCATACATCGGGAGTTATTTCAGCGATATCCACTGTAGTATCAGGCTCTTCCTCTTCTAATAATTTACTATCATCAACCTCTGCAACATCTAACAATTTCTTAAGCCCGCTCGACCAAAACAACTGACGCTCCCCTTTGAAAGCTCTCGCGTACGTCTCAAAAAGCTTGGATGAATGAGCGCAACCCTCTTTTGCATCATTGAGAATTTGCCACTGGTTACGGCGACCAACTTTTCCGCTTTTAGCACTGGTGTTTGTTAGCTCTTGGCCTAGTTTGGATACGTCCGTTAATTTGGTTAAGTAATTTTTAAGTTTGCTAGCCCCTTGAAGCGTCAATCCCTTTTCAACACTTGGCAGCCCTAGTCCAACATGAGCGCAAGCCTTTATCCAGAAGTGTTTTAGAAACACCTCAAGACTAACAAACTGAATATCACCATCTAATTTTTTCTTAATTAATTGTTTTTCTCTAAAGGGCGTTACATAGCGGATAAAACCATCATCTTCAAAAGTTACCGCGACCTCGTGAGACTTAAGATCCTCAATACTCTGCGATACAAAAAGCACATCGTGATTATGCGGATGCCATCCGTTATCGCTACCGTACGTCGTCTCTAGCGCCTTAATATGGCCAACATAGCCTACTTGTTCTAATACTTCTTTGACGTTCCTATGACCCCAAAAAAAGGCACGTGCTTTACTTATCAAATTGAGAGTGGCTTTTGGTTCATCTTCTCTTGTATGCGAGTGAGTAGTCGTTAGCATCAGTGCTTCACCGCCAGCCTCAACCCAAGCGGCAACACCTTTTGAAACCTCTTCACCACGCTCAGCAAGCATTCGAGAGCCACAAACGATACAAGTCCAAATGCTTTTGCACGAGATAACATTGGTTATTTTCGCTTTGCCATTTTTACCTTTAATGCCATTGTGGCGCACACCAACATTTTTTGTAGCATCAACACGGCAACAACCGCACAGCCGAACGCGCTGATCAGGCAATATTTTCGCCGCAGTTTCTCTTAACGCATAATTGTATTTTCTGTTGTCTTGCTTGCTACGTATAGCTTTAGCGTCTTTCTTTGAAGTTTTGGCCTGAGATTCTGTATCACTACCAAGGGCACGCGAATCGGCCATTTTTCTATCGGGCACAGTTTCATGCAAACGAGAATTAACGTCTGAGTAATTTATGGATGCTATGGATTTTGAATTATCGTACTTTTTTTGTACGAAATATTGGTGTTTTTGCGCAGGATTATTTGAAAAAGCGTTTGAAAATGCTATCATAGTGTTTCAACTCTACTCGTAATAGATGTTGTATCTGATAAGAAGTGCGACCAACACTTCTAATCAAACGATTAAAAAATCTTACACTCCTCTGGGGTGTAAGTCAATAAAAGCCCCAAAACTTCGGTTTCGGGGCTTTTTTGTTGTTCATAATTTTAGCACTGCGACAACGACACAAGCAGGAAGTTACAGCGTTACAGCGCCATGC
>NZ_CAJHBF010000044.1:0-4782 GCF_904846565.1 Psychrobacter sp. CMS30
TGGGTTAATCAATTTTGATAATGTTCTGAGCCTGATTTTAGTTAGCAATTCAAAACATAGTTATCAACAATCAAAAAGCAGTTTGTCCTATTTTTTATTTATTAATACTTTTTATTTATTAGCTCCCTTGCAGACCTTACCATTCATAGCTTACAGCGTTCATATAGCAACCAATCCCGTGCATTAAAGCAACCAATCCCGTGCAATGTAGCAACCAATCCCGTGCATTAAAGCAACCAATCCCGTGCAATAAGCAACTTAATAATATATAGTTGCTTAATACTACTATTGAGTGCTTTATCATGTCCAAGTTAGTCGTTAAAGATACCGCATTAATCAATGCAAGCTACAGCCTCGGATTGTCTGAGCAGCGACTAATCTTGTTAGCAATCTTAGAGGCACGGCAAAACAACCATGACGGCAACTATAACAAGCGACTGGTAGTTAGTGCTGACAGCTACATGACGCACTTCAATGTAAAGCGTAGTGCTGCATACGAAGCACTGCAGACGGCTTGTAAGAACCTTTTTGAGCGTAGATTTAGCTATCAAGAAAAGCGTACTAGAGGCGTGGCAAATGTTACTAGCCGATGGGTTAGTGAGGTCGCTTATATCAATGAAACGGCAACCGTTGAGATTGTCTTTGCTCAGTCGGTTATACCGCTAATTACTGAGCTAGAGGGTCGCTATACCAGTTACACCATAGAGCAAGTGGCAAACCTCAATAGTGGCTATGCAGTGCGTTTGTACGAGCTGCTGATTGCCTTCCGTAGCACTGGCATTATTACACCTATGCCACTAAATGAGCTGAGAGATAAGTTAGGAGTGTTAGATGACGAATACCCACGGATTGAACGATTTAAGACTAAGGTACTAGATATTGCTATCAATCAGATTAACGAATTTACCGATATTACCGTCAATTATAAGCAGCACAAAACAGGTCGTAAGATAACAGCCATATCATTTAAGTTTAAGCAAAAGAAAGCACCTGAGCCGATTATCAAAGATGACGGTTATATCAAAATGACTGACAGCCAAGTAAGAACCTTTAGCAGCAAATTAGCTCGATTGCCTGAGCTTGGCAATAATTCGCCATTAGGTGCAAGCACTGAGCAATACGCTGCAATCATAGCCGATGAACTCAAAGACGCTGACAAACAAAAGAAATACCGCAAGCATTTAGCAAAGTTAAATTTTCAAGCAGCAAAGAGCAAGGTTAAGTAAAAACAGGCTCACAGAATGACGCTCACAGCCTCGTAAATCGTTTTTGATAGTGAGGTACTACAGATGGCTAGAACGCCAAAATGAGCAGATAGAGAGCAAACAGTATACTTTTAGTGATAATGACCTACTATTAAGCACTGTTTAAATGTTGTTAAGAAAAAATTAATAGTTAATTATGTCATTACTTTTTACTCACATTTTGATGTTATTTCGGTGTGAACCGCCCACAGTACAAGGCATACAATATTAGATTATGATAATAAAAAAACAGGTACCTTTATAATATCCTTTTAACCTGAGCATCAAGTAACTATGAAGTTGATCGAGTACTTACCCATCTTTTATCTTTAACATTTTGAGGTTTTCAAGCAATGCGTGAGGTCACTTATAACGAACGGATTTTACTTGGTGATAGGTGGTTGCCAATCTATACGAGGGGGTTAAATGGTAAGGTCTATGGTTGCTATGTTGAGCCGTTGAGGGCGCTTGAACGTCAAATGACGGCTATGGTTAGTCACCATGCAAACGTGCTGATGATTAGGGTTGATATCCATGTCAAAGAATTTGAGGGTACGCTTGATAACAAGTTGATGACTGACTTCATGCATGAGCTGAGAAAGGGAATAAAGAAAGCGCATAGTGTTAAGCGTATTGGTTACTTCTGGGTTCGTGAGATAGAAACAGTTAAACATCAGCATTATCACTTATTGATTATGGTTGATGCCGACAAGGTGAACACACCCAAAGGAATATTTATAGAGTGCGAAAAGATATCAAGGCGAACGTACGAGTTAGCAAAGCCAAGTCTACCGCCAAACTCTTATGTTAAGGTCAAAAGAGGCGACTCTGAAACCTTCGATAGAATGTTCTTTAGATCAAGTTATCTTACCAAAGAGCGTGGCAAAAACAGAAAGGGAAAGTACGCTAATAATTACGGTTCGAGCAACATTGCATTGAATGAGAAAAAGCATATAACACCCACTTCGAGAACATTTATATCTGGTATTGAGTACCTGAAACAGATAGAGGCTGAAGCCAATAAAAAGAAAATAGCCTAATCATTTCGATGTTGTAGGGAATAAACATGGCAGCACTAGCGACCACTTCGAGCCTGAGCAATTACCCTCGATTGACCATTGCACAGTATCGTGACCAGTTGAGGCAATCAGGCACAGCAAGCAGCATTGACCTTGCATATTCATATCGAGGCAAGGCATACCGCTACAGTATCGAATTATCAAAGACAGCACCTCACTACGGTGGCTCACGCTATTGGTTCAGATGCCCATCATGCAGCAATCGAGTAGCAGTGCTGTATTGTGCAGGGACTTACGTCTGTCGTGGCTGTATTGGTGCTTGTTACGGCTCACAGCTACAGCAACCCATTGACCGCCTATTCAGTCGTGCTGATACCATTAGACAGCGTTTAGGGTGGCAAAGTGGCATTGCTCATGGCAGTGGTACAAAGCCCAAAGGTATGCACTCAAAGACGTTTGATAGGCTAGTGAATGAGCATGACAGACTGACTGCTAAAATATGGCAGCAAACACTCGATAAACTAGGTTGCACCCATTGAGGCTAACAAATGAGAATACCTGATTTAAATGACCTGATAGCAGACTTGCAGACAGCCAAACAGATAGCGATTGATGACCGCAATCCAAACGCCATAGTCACAGCCACAATGAGCCAAGCCAAGTTACTAGGCATGGATAACATGAGGGACGTAACGCCAAACAGTAATGGACTAGGATATATTCCTGAGCTAACACCTGAGGCAGCACTGGCAATCAGTAAGCGATTAGATGAGGAGTATTGAACCATGAGCAGATTGACGATCGATGACCTACTTGACCAGTTAGAACAGGCAAGGCAAATGGCGATAGAGGAACGCAAACCGTCTGCAATGATACAAGCCACTGCTACTATGGCAAAGCTGACAGGGTTAGATAAGCCAGTGATTAAAGACGTTGAGCCGATAGCAAACAGACCTACAGTGATAAGGTTGGTTGCTGGAGTATCAGCTAATGACGCAAGCAAAGCCTATCGAGATATTATGGGGTAAAGAATGAAAATGAGCATTGATGACCTGATGACAGAATTAGACGATGCTAGATTGACTGCCAAAGAGAATGGCCAAGCATCTGCTATGGTTGCTGCTACGATGAGCAAAGCAAAGTTACTGGGGTTGGATAAAGGCGTTAATGATGGAGATGAAGTGCAACCAGTATCAATAACTATAAACATGGTTGATGCTCGCAAACCTGAGCTGATAGAACGTAAAGTCACCCCATGTTTTGACCAGTAGCGACAGACAGACGTTGTTAAAAATGATGTTAAAAGAAAATAGATAAAACCTGAACACCGCTAAATCACTTGGGCTGCAGGTCAATAGTTCGATGCCTTTACAGCGCACCGAACACAATTTAAGCGAATATTGCGTAAGCCACAAAACAGACAATGCCTACCAAAGTTAAGTTTGTTAACCCACTAACCCACTCGTTGTCGCTTGTTGCCATACCATAAATAATCAACAAAACGATTAATGTGGCAAGTATGCCAAGCAATAGCCAGATGTTAGCCATAGCCCAAAAAGCAATAGTTAGTAGTAAGCCGAGACCGATAAGCCAAACCAAGAGATAACCAACTAATTGTAATAAACCACTCATAGCACACCTATATTTTTTTGCCCTATAGTAACAACGTAATTCAACAAAAGTTAGTAATATCGATTAATCTCAAAACAGCCGATATGAAAACCGATCGTTGGGCTTGTCAAAAAACAAAATCAATAAAGCCCGTAATTACTGGGGCTGTAACTGCTAGTTGAGGCGGTGCTGTACCGATTGAACACACTGCAGCTACTGCTAATCGTGGTCTATTTGGTGGTCTATTTAGTCACCGACAGCCAAAGAACACAGTAACCGCAAGCGTTACCGCCGATAGTTCGAATTCCTTAAGAACCGCCAAACTCAATATTCAGTCACCATACTAAAAAAACCTAGCAGCAACCATCGTAGATAAAATAAAAATTAAACCGCAAATCCCAATTGCTCGTATTAAAAATCTTTTATTGTCCAATGCTGCCTCCTTGGTTTTTTATAGTTAATCAAATTAATATACATATTACAGTGATACTAAACCAGTGAGAACACCTGAAAACCTATCATTAGCCTATACCTAAAACATAAAATCAGTAAATGATAGCTGACCTATCAATAGACTTCGCCTGATTATCAAACGATAGTAATTACCCATCATTATCAATGAACACTCAATATCAAGTCTAAGTGATAATTGACTGATAATTTCATTACCTCATCATTCCATAGCCAAACTAATCACCAATGATATGAGCTGAGATAGTAGCAATTTGCTGTCTGATTGGCTCGCATTTCAATTCTAAGGGTAAAGACCTAGTAAGTTACCTATTGAGAAGTCAAAGCACCTTGTAGGGCAAATCTGAGCAGTTGGCTATTATCTGATGATTGCCTGAGCTTGGTTGATGACTTCACCAGTGACAGATAATTCAAATCTGAGCCAATCTATCCAGCAA
>NZ_CAJHBF010000045.1:0-2082 GCF_904846565.1 Psychrobacter sp. CMS30
TAGCGCTTTTATAAACCTAGCACTTTCATACGCTCGCTAACTGGCTGATAGGTTTTCTCGCCAGCAGGCTCAACAATGTTAGCGAACGGCATTTGCGCAACCAATTCCCAACTATCTGGAATAGAAAATGCTTTAGCGGCATCTTCATCAACAAGCGGATTGTAGTGCTGTAGGTTGGCACCAACGTTCAAGGTACGTAGCTCTGTCCACATGGCATATTGATGCATGGCCGAGGTTTGCCGAGCCCAAACGGGGAATCTGTCTGCATATAGCGCAAATTGCTCTTGCAGCGATTGAGTCACGTTTTTATCTTCATAAAACAGCACAGTACCCGCGGCAGCACGGAAACCGTCTAGCTTTTGCTTACTGCCAGAAAAGTCGCCATCACCAACGGCTGCACGCAGTTTCTCTTCGGCGATATCCCATAGCTGCTGATGCTCGGCACCAAACAATACCACCAAGCGCGAAGATTGTGAATTAAAAGCAGAAGGCGTATGCAATAAAACACGCTCGGCCATATTGACAATCGCTTGTGGCTCTACTGGTAGCTCATTGCCCAAAGCATATACCGAACGGCGTTCATCAAAGACTTGTTGTAAAGTGACTAGACTTTCTTTAGACATCATCATTATCCTGATAATTATAATAGAATGTAGGTTAAACGTGCCGTATTTGGCATGACACGTTGATATTAACAAGGAGGCTATTATATCAATATACTAAATAACGTCTAGACTCTATAAAGTTTATTTTATCAATCACTCTATAAAGTTATTCTGTTTTACTTAAGCTTTAATGAGTAATAAATAGTAGCTAATTAGCGATAATCATCACTGCTGTACCTTCTTCCACTCTCTCAAATAATTCCATAATATCCTCATTACGCATACGTATGCAGCCATGTGAGAGCGGCGAGCCCATCGGCTCGCTGTCTGGCGTACCATGGATATAAATATAGCGCTGATAGGTATCACAGCCACCTTGGCTATTGCTGCCTTTATTGACTCCCTCTTCCAGTCCACTTAACCAGAGAATACGGCTTAATATCCAATCGCGCTCAGGATGGTGCTTGCCAAGCTCTGCACTATATATCTCGCCCGTAGGAATACGGCCAATGAATACCGCATTCATAGGTTCATTTGCGCCGATTTTCTTGGCGATAAAATGTTTGCCAAGGGGCGTGCAGCCGCTATCTTGCTGACTGCCTATGCCATTTTTAGCGGTAGACACCGTATATTGAGTCACTTCTTTATCGTCTTGGTAAAGAGTTAAATTTTGCTGAGCAATATTAATCACTAAATGCCTATTCGTTTTTTCATTATTTGTCATAAAGGGATTCCAGCGGTCATTCACCTAATGGATGTCATTATTGACCGCATGATGAGTAAGTTGAGTGAATTTTTCTATTATTAAGGGATTGTATCAAGGCTTTTGGCACCGTAATATAGGGGCACACTTTTTGATGCTAGCAGATTATGACGACTATTTCACCGACACGTGTGTCGATGTATGATTTTCTCTATCAAGATACCAAGCCGATGGTGTCATTATTGGCAGATGCGGCCAAGCTTTCATTACCGCAAGCGCGCTTGGCGATGGATGCCAGCTTGCAAGCCATTGTCAGTGCTTTGCTTGCTTACCAGCAGCATAATGATGGACAAGCGGTGAGCAAAAAGCTGTTTGGGCGCGGCGCGGTTAAAGAGCTGCGCCAATATAACTCGATGAATTTTTCCACCATCAATGCGACGTTATATCATCGCCATGAAGCGGCGGATGCGATATTTTATGATAATGCTCGCGTGATTAAAGCCAGTGAATATATTGCCAAACAGATTGACGCAACGACATCGCAAGTGCAGATATTGCTCACGTCTCTATGCGTGATTGTCTTACGCGAGCTGGCTATTTTAGCCGAATATAGCCAACTTGATAATGATGAGATGGATAAATGGTTTGCCTTACAACCGCAGTTTTTATCAGCTGCTCGTTTTGCCGCCAATGAACCAACTTCTATCGAATCGAATGAAGCTAATGAAGATAAAAGTTTAACTGCGCCGATAGAAGGCGTTTCGGAATCGGCAG
>NZ_CAJHBF010000046.1:0-1710 GCF_904846565.1 Psychrobacter sp. CMS30
AATGGCGCATTGTTATTGTTAGGGGCATCTTTATTAGCCAGTTGCCCCAATGCTTGTGCCGACAGTCCAGATGACGCATATTGCAAAAAGTTAAAGCTGACCAGTATTAAAGACAGCAGCTGTATGGCTAAGCCCATCCCAGCAAGCTTAGCGGTGTCATTCATATTACCGACAATCGCTGTATCAATGACACTTTGTAGTGGCATCGCAAGGTTGGCCAATAATACTGGCAAGGCGATGGCGATAATGCGCGCATAGCGAGTATCGATAGGCGGCATAGTACTTGGCGGCAAGGTAGATGACATAGCTTAGTCGCTTATATAACGAGGCAGAGAAGTTTAGTAATCACTTTTTACATAACTTTAAAATATAAATAATATAAAGACAAAAGCACCTAGGGTGTAGGTGCTTTTGTCAGGATAACGCTTATCAGCTTAATAACTAGCAGCTTAATAATTAAAGGGTCTAATTATTACCTTTGAGGTAAGCATTAATCTTGCTCATACATTTTTGGATCATTAAAGGTTACGATTTCTTCTTCAAACTCAGGTTTTACTTTAACGATAAAGTCATCACGTGATAAACCCATTCTTAAAGGAATAGAGCTTGCAATATAAGTCGATGAATAGGTACCTGCAAGTAAACCGATAAAGAGCGCCACTGAGAACCAGTATAGACCATCACCGCCTAAGAATAACATCGCGAGGACAACCAATAGTACGGTTGAGATAGTCATAATCGTACGGCGTAGCGTCTCTGTTAATGACAAATCAACCGTTTGACGCGGCGTGATACCACGGACACGGCGGAAGTTCTCACGGATACGGTCATAGACGACAATCGTATCGTTCAATGAATAACCAATCAAGGCCAAAATAGCCGCCAAGACCGTTAAGTCAAATGGGAAGCCAAATAATGCAAAGACCCCGATGGTCACGATAGCATCATGAAATAGCGACAATACGGCACCAAGCGCCAGCTTAAACTGAAAGCGTAGGGCAACATAACCAAGCATACAGGCCAATGCCAATACCAGCGACATGACAGAGTTTAGGTAAACTTCATTACCTACTTGGCTACCGATAATATTAACATTACTGATTTCAACATTATTATTAGGCAGTGCCAACGCTTTACTCAGACTGGCATTAAGTCCGTCGACGTTGTCAGACTGTGGTGGTAGACGTACTAAAAGCTCTTGACGCGTCCCTAAATACTGCACGACAGCATCATCAAAACCATTATCAGCCAACGCTTTAACCACTTCGACTTGTTCAGCAGGCTGCTCATAACGTACATCTGCTGAAACCCCGCCGGTGAAATCAAGACCTAGATTTAGACCATTGACGGCAATGGCGATAATACTACCAATCACCATCAGCAGTGATAGAAGTGCCATCGGCTTTTCTAACTTCATAAATGGGATGATACGTTGATCGCCAATGGCTTTGATGCCACCTTCAGCTTCTGCTGCTGCATTTCTTCAGCGTCACCTATGTCTAAATTATTTAGATTAGGATCCATTGCTTGCGTGGCCAATGCATGGCTGTCTTTACCCGCATCTTTACCGGCGCGACGGGTTTTATTTTTACTCAAGCTCGTCTTAGAAGTCTTATTGCTTTGGGTATTACTGCCTTTACCATCACGGCGCGGTTTTTTACGGCGGCGCGTACTAGCTTCGCCATTTGAGCCATTCGGTTCGGGGTTATT
>NZ_CAJHBF010000047.1:0-1552 GCF_904846565.1 Psychrobacter sp. CMS30
AATCTTAGTTAAAATAGCCTTGATTTCAGCTGCAGACAGATAAGTCGGTACCGCATAAGTATCACTGACTTCTTTAGCCGCGGCTTTGGCAATATTATCAAAATCACTGCTTTGCATGCCTTTAACGGTTGGATCGATATGTAAAGTGGCAATCAATTCGCGTACTTGCGCGATGAGATGGTCGGCAATGTCGCTATCGCTCTTGTTAGCTTGACCCGATTTTACCATACCGGTTTTACGAGCCAACTCTGCCAGTCTTTTCTTGCTGCCTTTACGATTGACGTCAAGCACATACGGCAGCACGATGGCATTGGCGCGACCATGAGGAATACTATAATGCGCTCCTAACTGGTGAGCGATAGCATGGACATAACCAAGACCAGCTTTATTAAAGGCGATACCGCCGTAATGAGCGGCAATACCCATCTCTTCACGGGCTTTCAGATTGCCGCCATCTTTATAAACTAGGGGTAAGTTTTGCATCACAGATTTAACCGCAGAAGCTGCATAGTAGTCGGTCTCGACGCTGGCATTGGCACTCATCCAAGCTTCTAAGGCATGCGTTAAGACATCAATACCCGTATCGGCTGTGATATGCGCCGGCATACCTTTCATAATAACTGGGTCAATAGCCGCGGCTAATGGCACCATTCTTGGGTCGATAGACAGAGCTTTTTGATGGGTTTTATCATCTGATACTACCGCACCCAAAGTTGCTTCTGAACCCGTACCAGCTGTGGTCGGAATACAATAAAGCGGAACCGAAGGCTTTCTAGCTTTTAGGATACCGATAAGCTGTTTTGGCTTGCAGTTATTGCCTTGTGACATGGCAATCATTTTAGCAGCATCAATGACCGAGCCGCCACCGATGGCAATAATTGAGTCGCACTTAGCATCGACAGACTTACGTAGTCCTTCTTCGACAACCTTAAAAGTAGGATCTGGGGTAATGCCATCGTAGACTTTATAGCTGATATTTTTGCTATCTAGGTAGTCAGTGACTTTAGCGGGGATACCAAGCTTGTTTAATACCGCATCAGTAACGATAAAAACATTGGTATTGCCTTCATTGATGAGCATGTCGCACAAATCTTCACACGAGGTTTCACCGACAAACAACATCGGTCTTCTGATAGGGACAACGTACGCAAAAGCTTTTAGCACTTTGGCACGCGTCTTGGCAACCGCCAAATAACCGGCGTGTTGTAAGCCAGTACTGTTTACCAATTTAGAAATAGTATTTTGTTTTTTCATGGGTATAAAAATCCTTTTTAATGATGCTAATACTAGCAATAACGACAACTTGAATCAGCGAATCATCACCGCTGTCAGAATAAAAAGATGCTGTCAAAATAAAAGCACTGTGAATAAAGATACTGCATCAGTGTCTACATAAAGCAAACTACTGTTTAAACTTATTGTACCACCGCCATTTTTAGGATGTTACGATTATTATGAACTGCGATGTTCTGATTAATTAGCGCTTCGTCCTTACTTATGTTGTTGCTTATGTTGTTGCTTATACTGTTACTTATTAAGCAGCCAATTGATA
>NZ_CAJHBF010000048.1:0-1496 GCF_904846565.1 Psychrobacter sp. CMS30
GATGCAATCAATCCAAATACCCAAGTTTATTTGGCTGATAGTATGGGTGAGTTGATGAAATGGTATGCGCTTGCAGATGTGGCATTGGTGGGTGGCTCATTGGTCGATATTGGCGGGCATAATCCCGTTGAGCCGGCAAGTGTGGCGACGCCGGTATTGATGGGCAGTTATACCCAATCTTGCCAAAGCGTGGTTGATAAGCTCGCTAGCGTCGGGGCGTTATATCAACCAAACAATGCTTTCTATAGCGCTCTTGGTACTGATGAGCAGCTATCTCAGCAGCAGAAAATTGCGAGCAATCAGCCATCTAGCGATGATGACAGTTTGCTTTATCAGCAGCTACAGTTTTGGCTCAGTCATTTGGAATTGGCAAAACAAGCAGGGCAAGCGGGTGCAGAAATGACTGAGCAGCAGCAAGCGGTCTTGCATCGGCAGTTATCGATGATTGAAGATGTGATTCAGCAATACGCAAAACCGCCTTTTGAGCAAGACCTGAGCCAAGACGTGAATCAAGAGCTGATATAAGTGACGCTATGAACTGTATATTATTGCCAGCAACCAACTTTCAACATGATAATGCGTCTGCCTATATCAATGATTTAATGCAAATTACCCATGTGAATAAAGTATTAACTGCCAAAGTAGGTGATACGTTAAAAATTGGCCAATTGGGTGGCAAGCTTGGCAGCGCTATCATTGAGAATATCGCACCCGATAGTATTCAGCTAAGTGATATACAGCTGACCATCAATCCGCCACCGAAGCTCAATCTTACAGTGGTGTTGGCATTGCCAAGGCCAAAGGTGCTACGCCGCCTAATCATGGATATGACCGCGCTTGGCGTTAACGATATTATCCTTATCAACAGCTACCGTACGCAAAAAAGCTATTGGCAAAGCCCGATGTTGGCTCGCCTTGACGAGTTTGTGTTAGAAGGGCTGCAACAAGGCGTTGATACGGTTGCGCCGCGAATTAGTCTGCAAAAACGCTTTAAACCTTTTGTTGAAGATGAGGTTGCAAGCTTAATCACCAATCGCGCCATCGTTGCTCGTCCTTATAGCGCGCTGTCTTTTGCGCAATACATGCAGCAACAACTAAAAAATCCTGAACCTCTTCATAACTCAGTACTGCCAAGTATGGTGTTTATCGGTGCAGAAGGCGGCTGGATTGATTATGAGATTGAACTACTTGCCAAGCAAGGTTGCACGGCGGTCAATATAGGCCCGCGCATATTGCGCACCGAAGCGGCGGTTAATGTCATTTTAGGGCAGTGGCTGCTCTAAGAGGTAGCTGCTTTAGGGTAGGGCTGCTCTATCATCAAAGCAAACCCATAAAAAGCCATTAAAACTCTGCTTAAATATCGCTATCTAAAGGTAAATATTAAGTGATAATTTTGCTGCATGGTTGCACGAAATAAATGTATTGATAATTAATCTCATTTCGATTAGTATATTGTCACTCAGGCATTAATGTCTTATTAATCCCGCTATTCAATC
>NZ_CAJHBF010000049.1:0-1398 GCF_904846565.1 Psychrobacter sp. CMS30
TCGAAGTTAACGTTAGCAATCAGGCTATAGTAGTCACCATCAACCGCATACTTATCGACTTCATAAGTCAGCTCGTTGTTATGCGCTTTCATCACCTCTGTCACTGCATCGCCAACATGGATGTCTGTATAAAAGGGTATATTTGGATCCTGAATAGCAATAAGAGCAACTTTGTTATCGATGATTTGATAGAGCACAGAGGCACGTTTACCGTATTCTTTATCCACATAGCTTAGGGCTGGATTATGAAGTCGATAAGTATGCGGTTGATGATGACTACTATAGCCTGATTGCTAACGTTAACTTCGAGGTGCCAAAAGAGCCACAACTCGGAGAGTTGTTAAAAGCCGAAAACATCAAGCTGAATAATAAAGAAGACAAGTTGCCCATACAGATTGAATATCATATCAAGGGCGGTCAAAAGCTGAATGGTTATAGAATTAACTCAACAGAGTGGACGGCAGATAATCGGAGCTTATTAAAGGGAGAGGTTGAAAGTATTGATATTGGGTTACCAGATGCTATCTATTTGGTCGAAGGTTGCTCTTAAGGCGTCAATATAAATAACGTAGCGCTTTATATGCTTAGATTAACATATCAAAAACAGCATGGTTTTTTAAAGATTATTATCTAAAAATTTGTCATCAAGTTGTCATGGAGTTTCAGTAGACTCAAACATAAATCGTATATTGGTCGTTATAACGATAACGCCGCGATATTTTTTATGCCAACTCAGCCTACTAAATCCAGCCTAACAAGGTGACTGAACATGACCTCATTGAATAACAAGCAAACGCTTGCGCACGAAGTTATTGAAGATTCTAACCCGACTGATAATATTGACTTTCAAACCATTATCAATCGCCGTATGAATCGCCGCAGTATCCTCAAAGGTGGCACAGGGTTGACGGCGGCGGCGTTTTTTGGCGCACTACCTTTGGTCGGCTGTAGCGACGATGATGATAGCAATTTACCTGTTAAACCCAGCGACGAAAACAGTGCCGCTATTCCTGCGCAAGGTGACTTAAAACGTCCTGAGACTTTGAAGTTTACAGCCGTACCGCATTCAAAAGCTGACACGATGAGCGTGGCAGCAGGTTATAAAGCCGAGATGATATTACCACTAGGCATGCCGCTGATATCTGGTATCGATGATTGGAAAGACAATCGTGAGCAGTCCGCTGAGTCGTTTGAGTGGCGTATGGGTGACAACCATGATGGCATGTGGTTTTTTGGTAAAAACGGCAATGCGTACGATGCCAAAGCGTCAGAAAATGGTCTGCTAGTCATGAATCATGAATATGTAAACAGTAGTGAGCTTAGCCCGTTTGGTTATCATGTCATCCAAGATAGTAACGCTGCACCCATCTTTCAAAACCGTCGCCTTGCAAGTGACGT
>NZ_CAJHBF010000050.1:0-1354 GCF_904846565.1 Psychrobacter sp. CMS30
AGCTAAGCATTTTAAAAGAGGGAAGGATATTTATTATCCTTCTCTTTTTTTATGTGCTTTTTCCGATATTTTCTGTTGCTTTGTCTTTAATGCATTTTGGCCGATACATTTTGCCTAAGTTATTTGCAATACTATCCTAGTTTAAGGTAGGCGCTTGGTGTTATTTTAACGGACATTGTTGGTTAATAACTCTATAATTTATTCATCACCCTATAATCATAAATAACCATATAATAATCTGATACATCTAACAAAATTATAAAAATAATAACCAAACCAAAATAACCAAGCCAACTTTTTAAGGGGTTTCTTTTATGCGTCCTATTAGCTCTTTATCCTTATTGATGTTTAAAAGATTGGAAAACCCAATGATGACATTATTTATGAGCGCTCGGTTTATGGACTCTCAATCTTTCGGCTTTAAATCTATTAGCTCACAGGTATTAAGGCCAGCTATTCTCACAAGCTTACTGGGTTTAAGCTTTGTGATAATGCCTGCTCAAGCGGCTATCAATAATAACGGTAAAATCAATAATAATAAAAACCCTACTTCAAGTTTGCAATTAATCAGTCTTAATGCAGACGATGTGCCATTGGACAACGGTGCGGACGATTTTTCAGATATTGCAGATATGCTCGAATCAGCCGATCAGGTTGATGACTCAATAGATGCTGTCGCTGATGAGAGTGCATTGGATAATGGCTCGGATGCCATTAATACTGATATTCCCGATGAAGTGGCGCAGGTGTCATTAAATGCCATTTCGCCTGAAACCCTAAAAACCTTTGTTGCTGTCGTTGATTTGGTACGCCGTGAATATGTTGACGCCGTGAAGGATGAAGAGTTATTTAACAATGCCATGAGTGGCATGTTGACCAAGCTTGATAGTCATGCTGAGTTTTTGGATGCAGAGGCGTATGAGAATTTGCGCGCTTTTACTGAAGGAGATGTCGGTGATATCGGTATCAAAGTGCAATATCAGCCAAAAGAAGGTTATTGGGTGATTACGGAGGTAATTGATGGTTCACCTGCTGATAAAAAGGGCATTGCTGTTGGCGATTATTTGCATCAAGTCGATGAGTTTAAGCTTGGTGAAGAGGAAGAAAGTAATGATATCGAGCAACTCTTGACAGGGATTGCTGGTACGCAAGTGGATGTGGTGACGTCAAAAGCAGGTCGCCGTAAACATACCACGACTTTACAGCGTAATAACAATCATCCGCAGATTATTGAGACACGGCTTGTTGATGGTATGGCGATTATTAGATTGCCCGCCTTTCAAACCACCAGCCGTGAGAAATTACTACAAAGTTTGATTGATTTAGATGCGCCCGTCACCGGAGTGTTATTAGA
>NZ_CAJHBF010000051.1:0-1100 GCF_904846565.1 Psychrobacter sp. CMS30
ACGGTTTATTTGGATACGTCGTTTTGTAGAGATGCGCCAAAACTTAGGCATTACAGGCGATGAGCAAGGCTCAGGTGATAGCGAAAACCAAGGTAAAGCCGGTGACTTTGCCCAAGCGTATGTGATATCTCATGAGGTTGGTCATCATGTACAGACCTTGCTCGGTATTACCCAACAAGTAAATGAAGCCGGTCGTCAAGTTACGCGCGCACAGGCCAATAAGCTGTCGGTATTACAAGAACTACAGGCGGATTGTTTTGCGGGCGTTTGGGCACAGCGTAATCAAGAGCGCGTGCAGTTTTTAGAAGCCGGTGATATCGATGAAGCCATCAATGCCGCCAGTCAAATTGGTGATGATCGCTTGGCGCGTGCCAGTGGTGGGGCAGTCGTACCTGATAATTTCACTCATGGTACCAGTCAACAGCGCGTTCAGTGGTTTACCCGTGGTTTAGAGAGTGGCAATATTCAATCTTGCGATACTTTTAGTGGCGCACTATAAGTAATGGGGCATTATAAATAGTGAGGCATTATAAAAGTATTGCTTCGTTGCTTAATAAATAAACATAAAAAAGCCTGCAATTTAATTGCAGGCTTTTTATTTTGATAACTGTCTGTTGATAGCTATCTAAAATATATTATTTGGTTTGGTCATAGATATAACCACCAGCGCCACCAAGAGCAGCACCCGCTAATGCACCACGTGCGATATCTTTACTATCGCCTTTACTTCTGATTAGAGCACCAGCAGCAGCGCCTGCAGTAGCACCTCTTACGGTGTTGTTTGCGTTGCCGTATGGGCCTGTATTACAACCAGTCATGATTAATGCTGAACTAGTAATGGCTGTCATTGCAAAAGTTTTAGCAAATTTCATATTATCACCTATTAAGTCGTCAAATTTAAAATACAATATACAGTTTAAAATACAATAAGTATCTAGTGATGTTTGTACTACTTTGCATAGTAGCCCGTTTATGTCTATCGCGGCGTAGTAGAAACGCTAAGCTTTGCAAATAGCCTGTAAAGTATGTTGCTTCACTGTATCGTTGGTAGGGCTTTTGCTTGGAGTTATTGTATTTATAATGAAAGTCCGCTAACTGTT
>NZ_CAJHBF010000052.1:0-752 GCF_904846565.1 Psychrobacter sp. CMS30
TGGCTGTGCAGAGTTGTATGCACACTCTTTAGGCGTACCAGTGGTCAAAGTAACATTAACTCGCGATAACTATGATTTAGATTTCGACAACCTACAAAAAGCTGCGGCTGAATTTGACGGTATGAGCCTGTTTTATCTGTGCAATCCTAACAATCCAACGGCCATCATTACCGCGACGGATACGCTCAAAGCTTGGATAAAAAATGCACCAAAAAACCACTATTTCTTATTGGATGAAGCCTACTTTGGGTATGTCACAGACTCAAGTTTTGAGAGCGGCGTTGAGTGGATAAAACAAGGGCTATCAGATAACCTAATTGTCGTTCGTACCTTCTCAAAGCTATTTGGCCTTGCAGGTTTGCGTGTCGGCTACGCGATTGGACATCCGCAGATTATTGCAGAGATTGGGTCTTTAATGTCTACGGATAATATCAATGTATCAGGTGCGGTTGCTGCAATCTCAACGCTCGAAGATGAGGCGTTTTTGGCGCACAGTTTGCAAACCACCAATCAAGCAAGGCAAATGATGGAGACGGCACTCGATGAGCTAGGACTGCGTTATTTGCCTTCGCAGACCAATTTTATATTTTATGAAGTCAAGGGTGATGTGCAAATATATATAGATAGAATGAAAGAACATGGCATCGCGGTCGGTCGTGAGTTTCCTTCTATTCCAGGTTTCAACCGTATTACCCTTGGGACACCCGAAGAGATGACGGTCGTTATTGACACGTTGCAATTATTTCGGAAGC